>JBJTOM010000233.1:0-9043 GCA_046074585.1 Planctomycetota bacterium
GTGCTTGCGACACCAGCCCAGCACAACCGGGATCAGCATCGCCACGATCGGTGTGTTATTCAGAAATGCCGACGTCAGCAAAGTGAACGCGCTGATGGCCAGCAGACCGCCAAATTCCGTGCGGGCCGGCCCCAGCACCCGCAGGCCGATCAGGTCGACCACGCCGGTTTCCTTGAGCCCCGCAGTGACGATGAACAGCGCGGCGACCATGAGCAGCGAGCTGCTGACAAAGCCCTTGAAGGCAGATTCCACGGTGAGCACACCAGAGAGTGCCAGCACCAGCAGAGCGGCCATGAAGACGATGTCCGCCGGGCGTTCCCGCGACAGCGCAATCAACACTCCGATCGTAACACCGATCGTCAGCCACGCTTCCCAACCCATTCATGCAATCCGTTACACAGGTCCAAAGATTCAAATTCGGTCGCCGGAGTTCACCGCCACCTGAACGACGAATGATTCTTCAAGCGAGGCTGCTTCAGGCGCGCTGGAAGTGGCGGGCGAGTCAGAAATGTAGCAAACCCCGGGCGAATGATCAGTCCTGTGAACGATTTTTCGCCCTGAACACTGAAAAAACGGGCCTGGAAATCCTCGCGAGCTCCACGCCCCCGCGGATGTTCAACGTCCCTCGCCAGTGCGGACCTCAATGAGCATCCCTGGAAGGAACAGCTCGGGAAGTTCTTCCAGGCGACGATCGTCCAGCAACTCGCATTCCAGCTGGAGTTCTGCAGCCGTCTGTTGCACCCTCTGAATCGCCGTCCGGCAGCCGTATGCCAGCCAGATCCGACCTCCAGGCCGCAAATGCCGCCGAGTTCCCTGAAGGAGTGACTGCAGCAGCTGAAAACCCGGGTCATACAACGCGAATTGCTCCACACTCTCCGGACGCTGATCTTCCCACGGGGGATTGGAAACGATGAGGTCGAAGGTTTCGTCGGCGCGAATCACACTCCAGGCACTCGGATCACGTCTGGGGACCAGCCGTGCATCGAGTCGATCGGCCGCTTCCAGTCGTGCGGCATTTTCGCGGACGTTATCAATGGCGGCGGGATTCAGGTCTGTGGCCACCACATGAGCGGCACCGGCGGACAGACAGCACAGGGACAGGAGGCCTGAACCGGTGCCAATTTCAAGCACCCGAGCATCTTTGACGAATTCCTTGCGGACAATTCGCTGACGCAGGCTGTCGGTGTCGGCGGGTTCCCAGAAAACACTGTCAAGGATAACGATTTCCTGCGGCAGTTGCGGGACGGAGACCCAGCGAACGATGCCGGCGGTGGTGAGTCTTTGGGGGTGGGGTACGGGGGCGACGGAGTCGCCGGGCGGGGGAGTCAGCGGTGGCGGTTGTTCGCTGCAGCCCAGGCAGACGAGCACAGTGAGCAGCCAGAGCGGAGTTGCCCGGCGGGAATGCCGTCTATTCATCCTTATTGGATTCCAGCACCGACAGGAATGCTTTCTGAGGAATCTCGACTTCGCCAAACTGCTTCATCCGCTTTTTCCCTTCTTTCTGTTTCTGCAGCAGTTTTCGCTTTCGCGTGATGTCGCCACCGTAGCACTTGGCGGTTACGTTCTTGCGGAGGGCTGAAATGGTCTCGCGGGCAATCACGCGTGAACCGATGGCAGCCTGCAGCGCGATCTCGAACTGATGCTTGCTGATTTCTTCCTTGAGCCGTTTGACGAGCGCTCGGCCGCGACGTTCGGCATTGGAGCGGTGCACGATGGTGGAGAGCGCATCCACGCGGACGCCTTTCACAAGAATGTCCATCTTGACGAGGTCCGCAGCCTGGAATCCGATGATCTCGTAGTCCATGGTTCCATAACCGCTGGTGACACTCTTCAGCTTATCGTACATGTCGTAGACGATTTCGCTGAGCGGGAGTTCGTAGATCAGTTGAGCTCTTCCGGGGCCCAGGTATTCGGTGTTGCGGTAGATTCCCCGGCGATCCTGGCAGAGTTGCATGATGGTGCCGACATGCTGTGACGGCACGATAAAACTGACCTTCGCCAGTGGCTCCCTGAATTCCTCAATCATGCCCGCATCCGGCACTTCCTGAGGATTGTCGATCACCATCGTCCGGCCGTCCCGGGTGAGGATCTCGTAGGTGACGTTCGGGGCCGTCTGGATGAGGTCCATATTCTGCTCGCCCTCGAGTCGCTGCTGGACGATCTCCATGTGCAGCATACCGAGGAATCCGCAGCGGAACCCGAAGCCGAGGGCGTCCGAGGTTTCGGGGACGAAGGAGAAACTGGAATCATTCATGGACAGCTTCTGGAGCTCTTCACGAAGATTCTCGAAGTCCGTGGCATCGATCGGGAACATGCCGCAGAACACCATCTGCTTGGGTTTCTGGTAGCCAGGGAGCGGTTCTGAGGCGGGCTCGTGAAAGAGCGTGACGGTGTCACCGACGGTGACCTTACTGAGTTCCTTGAGTCCTGTGAGGATGTAGCCCACCTGACCTGGCCCGAGTTCTTCGCAGGGCTTCATGTTCGGACGGAACTGGCCCAGTTCAAGAACTTCACTGACCATCCCTTCCCGCATAAAGCGAATTTTATCGCCCCGACGAACACTGCCCTCGAACAATCGAATGTAGGTAATCACACCTCGATAGTTGTCGTACTTGCTGTCGAAAACGAGCGCCTTGAGGGGGCGACCGGCCGTGCCCTTTGGCTGCGGAATCCGCCGAATGATGGCCTCGAACACGGTCTCGATATTCAGGCCGACTTTCGCGCTCACCCGGAGCGCGTCTGAGGCGTCCAGGCCCAGCACTGTTTCGACTTCGTTGAGCACTTCATCAATGCGAGTGACAGGCAGGTCAATTTTGTTGACGACCGGAATGATTTCCAGATTGCCGTTGATTGCGGCATACGCATTGGCGACGGTCTGTGCCTGAACGCCCTGAAACGCGTCTACCAGGAGCAGCGCACCTTCGCAGGCGGCCAGACTGCGGCTGACTTCGTAATGAAAGTCCACGTGTCCGGGCGTATCGATCAGGTTGAGCTCGTAGACCTGGCCATCCAGAGTCCAGTTGATGGTCACTGAACGAGCTTTGACGGTGATTCCGCGTTCCCTTTCGATGTCGAGATCATCGAGGATCTGTTCACGGAATTCGCGTTGAGTGATGGTCCCGCTTTTGAGCAGCAGCTGGTCGGCCAGCGTGCTTTTGCCGTGGTCGATATGAGCGATGATGCTGAAGTTGCGGATGTACTTCGGATCCATGGCGATGGCTACTGTCGTTCTGAAGGCACGAAAAAACGGGGCTGGGCAGCGCAGACAAAGAGCCGGCGATTTTGCTCGCCGGCCCTGCAGCTGCTGTGTCGCAGTCAGGCTGCTGTCAGCGAGACATAAACACCACGACCGGACCAACTTCGACCTTGAGACCAACGTCGTCGACGGTTGGCAGAGTGGTCACGATGATCTTCATCGCAGCCTTGTCCACTGCCAGCCATTCAGCCGTTGTGGCTCCGGCGGATTCGCCAACGGTATTATACATCTTGCGGATGTTTGGCCGATTCCGCAATGTAATCACGTCACCCGGACGAACCATGATGCCCGGCTTATTTACCGTCTTGCCGTTCAGCTGAAAATGCCGGTGAACGATACCCTGGCGGGCCTGGGGGCGAGTCAGAGTCAGGCCGGCCCGGCGGACGACGTTGTCCAGGCGACGCTCGCACAGGATCAGCAGCGTGGCACCCGTGTTGCCCGCTGTCCGCTTGGCAATATCGAGGTATCGGTACAGCTGACGGTCGCGCAGACCGTAGTAGAACTTGATCTTCTGTTTCTCTGTTAGGGCCGCACCGTAAGTCGTCTCTTTCTTGCGACGCTTGTGCATGCCCGGAGGGTATTCCTTCCGGCTCAAGGCCTTCACCGAACCGGACGATTCATAAACGTTTTCGTTCAACCGGCGATTGACTCGCCCCTTCGGACCCGTGTAACGACCCATTTCCCTGACAAACTCCACAAATGGTACCGCTGCTCTGCACCATCTCACGAAACGCTCGTGAGACCGTTACCGACGATTGACGTGGATCCCGCGCCGGACCGATGTCCCCGGTTGTGAGACCACAAATTTACAGGCCGACCCCGCGATTGCGGGCGGCGTGCAGAGTGATTTCCGGGTGATGCTTTGCATCTTCCCGCAAAACTGAAGCAGCGGAGGGTATCGGCTGCAGCCGGGAAGTTCAACACGGAGAACACTCCCGCAACGCCAAATCTGGCTTTTTCCCGGCATTCAACCACTGCGTTCCGGCCCTGCACCGCCCACCAGATTCCCGAAATTGAGATAATCAGCAATCCCCATCACTGCCTGGCGAATCAGACACTCGCATCTGTCCTCCGTTCATCACAATCCCACGGCGATGGAATTGTCGCCCCGCACTCGCTCCCCACCCACGTCGCTCCCGCGAAAGCACCACCATGACCCCGCCGACCTCCGTTCGGCCTCTCCAACCCTGGTTTCAGACACTCGACGAACTGCCACAGACGCTCGACTGGGCGACCCTCTTTCCGGCTTCCGGCCCGATCGAACTTGACATCGGCTGTGGTCGCGGACTGTTTGTGCTCACTGCAGCCCTGCGCCATCCGCAGACCAATTTCGTTGGCCTCGAGATCGACTACACGGAAGGTCGCCGCGCCGCCGAACGCCTGCAGAAACGCGCACTGCCTAATGCCAGAATCCTTGGAGGCGACGCGATCCGGGCTCTTTCCGTGATGATCCCGCCGGCCTCCATCCACGCCGCTCACGTCTACTTCCCCGATCCCTGGTGGAAAACTCGACATCACAAACGGCGGATTTTCAATGAGCAGTTCCCGGAGCTTCTGGCCCGGGTTGTCCGGCCCGGCGGTTTCGTGCATCACTGGACAGATGTCGCCGACTACTTCCTCATGGCCACAGCACTCATGAATTCATCGCCCCATTTCACGCTCGGCGTCCCTCCCGAGGAGCGTCAGGCGGAACATGACATGGACTATCAGACCAGCTTCGAACGCAAGAAGCGTCGGCTGGGATTTCCGATTTATCGGGCACTCTGGCAGCGGCATTGATAATTCAGCTGCTCGCCCCCTGAACATCCTCCAGGAACCGCACAGATGACCTGCCCCCGCCACACGACTCGATTCCTGCTCCTGTGCGCCGCCATCCTCTCCCATCCTGCATCAGCCTCCGCGTTTCAGTCCCCCGACTTTAACCGTGACATCCGTCCGATCCTCGCCGAAAACTGCTTCTACTGCCACGGGCAGGATGCTGCCAAACGCCAGGCGGATCTGCGGTTTGACCTGCGCGAATCCGCAGTCAGTCGCGGTGCCATTGTTCCGGGAAAAACGCCAGGTGGCACATTGCTCGAACGCATTCACTCCACGGATCCGGACGCCGTCATGCCACCGCCTGAGTCCGGCAGACATCTCAGTGACCGGCAGAAACAACTCCTGCACGACTGGATTGCAGCCGGGGCCGAATATCAGCCGCACTGGGCCTTCACAGCCCCGCAACGCCCGGCGACACCGGCCGTCGAAAACACGGCCTGGCCGCGCCATCCCATTGATCACTTCGTCCTCGCAGTGCTCGAGAAGAACGGGCTGCAACCCGCCCCTGAAGCCGATCGCCAGACACTCATTCGGCGACTTTCCATCGATCTCATCGGGCTGCCGCCAACCCCCGCTGAGGTCCTGTCGTTCGTCAACGACCCGTCACCGGATGCCTTCGACAAACTCGTGGACCGACTCCTTGCCAGCCCCCACGACAGCGAACGCATGGCCCTGCCCTGGCTCGATGCGGCCCGCTATGCTGACAGCAATGGCTTTCAGCAGGATGGAGACACCTGGCAATGGATCTGGCGCGACTGGCTCGTCAGCGCACTCAACCAGGACCTCCCATTCGATCAGTTCACCATCTGGCAACTGGCCGGTGATCTGCTCCCGGATGCCACCCGCGAACAAAAGATCGCCAGTGGCTTCAATCGCAACCATCTGCTCAATGGCGAAGGGGGAGCAATCCCCGAAGAACAGCGCTGGGTCATCCTCTTCGATCGCATGGAAACCACCTCCACCACCTGGCTCGGACTCACCCTCAACTGCGCCCAGTGCCACGATCACAAGTATGATCCCATCACCGCCAGAGACTACTACAGTCTGCTCGACGGATTCAATCGCGTACCGGAATCCGGGACACCCCAGTACTTCTCGTCGCGCATCCGCGTCGCCGCGCCATTCCTTGAACTGCCCTCCGCAGACGACCAGAAATTCGTCTCTGACCTCGAAGCCCGCATTGCTGCCGCCGAAGCCGCCGGTGAATCCGCCGGCAAACAACGCGATGAACTCAAAGCCCGGCTCACCGCCTGGCGCGCCGACAAACTTCCCCGCGTGATGATCATGAGTGATGCACAGCCCCGCCAAACCCATATTCTCAGCCGCGGTGATTACCTCACACCGGCCGACCCCGTGACCTTCAATACCCCCGCCTTCCTGCCCCCTCTGCCCGATGATGCCCCCCGAAATCGACTTGGCTTCGCCCACTGGCTCGTCTCCGGCACCCACCCGCTGACTGCCCGTGTGCAGGTCAATCGGATGTGGCAGCATTTCTTCGGTGCAGGACTTGTGCGGACCTCCGAAGATCTCGGCGTCCAAAGCGAATTCCCCACCCACCTCGACCTGCTTAACTGGCTCGCCGTCGAATTCCCGTCCCTCGGCTGGAGCAGCAAAGCAATGCATCGACTGATCGTCACCAGCAGCACCTATCGCCAGTCTTCCCGCAGCACCCCCACACTCACCGCCCTCGACCCGGAAAACCGCCTGTATGCACGCGCCTCCCGCTTCCGCATGCCCTCCCTGATCCTCCGCGACTGGGCACTCGCCTCCGCTCAACTCCTGCAACCCACCATCGGTGGCCCACCCGTCTACCCCTATCAGCCCGATGGCATCTGGGAATCCCTTGCCATCACCAAAGAACGCGACTTCACCTACCCAGCCTCCACCGGCCCCGATCTCTACCGCCGCAGCCTCTATACCTTCTGGCGACGCACCGTCGCGCCCGCGAATCTCTTCGATGCCTCAAATCGCCAGGCCTGCCGAGTCCGGAGTCAGCCCACCAGCACTCCACTCCATGCCCTCACAACACTCAATGACCCCACTTGGGTGGAATCCGCACGAATGCTGGCCGAACACGCCTGGCTCGCCGCCGACTCCGACCCCCAACGACTCGAAAACGCCTTCCAAAGAGTGAATTCCCGTCCCCTGAGCGGTGCTGAAACCGGCCGACTGCTGGCCGGACTGCAAAAACAGCGCGAACTCTTCGCCGCCAATCCCGCCGCCGCCCCACTGCTGCTGGAAATCGGCAGTGCACCCCGCAGTCCTGCCATTCCCCCCGAAGAACACGCTGCATGGACCGCCATCTGCCTCGCAATCCTCAATCTCGATGAATCGCTCACGCGGGAATAATTGCCCCACATTCCTCCGAAATCCCGCCCAGGCCCTCGCCCGTCTTTTCAACCAATTCCAGAAAACTTCAGGGCCACCGGGCTGACACCGCCCGCACCAATGCTCAGGGCGACGCCGTAAGTTCCATCGCAGAAAGCGCTTATGCCTGTGACACAAGTTTGACATACTTGTGACTGGGGCACAACGTGCCGCCATTGCATCCCGTCGATATCCCCCTTAGCCTTCTCGGGCCCAACGCGGCAAAAACCGTCGCCGCAACGTCCAGGCAACATCCACACTCACACAGGCTTCCACCACCATGAGTACAGGGATCGCGGCACTGAAGGTCGCGGCAACCGGCCCCGCCACACCAGTCAGCACTTCACCCGCCGACGGACTCTCAGCGGCTGACGTTCGAAAACTCAAATACCAGGCCGACACGGATCTGCTGGTGGCTGCCTTCCACCGCGATCAGCTCAAAGTTTCCAACATCGACTGGGTGGTGACACTGTTTCTGATCGGTGTTCATGCGGGCGCTTTGGCGGCCTTCGTCCCTTCGCTCTTCAGCTGGTCAGGTCTGGCCATCTGTCTCGCCCTGCACTGGCTCACCTGCAGCATCGGCATCTGCCTTGGCTACCATCGCTATCTGTCTCATAAATCACTGAAGCTGCGTTCCCCGGCCGAATTTTTCGTGCTCGCCTGTGGCTGCCTCTCCGGCGAAGGTTCCCCGCTCACCTGGGCCGCCACACATCGCCTGCACCACCAGAAGTCTGACCAGGAAGGCGACCCGCACTCGCCCGTGAAAGACCCTGCCTGGTTTTCCCATATGCTCTGGCTGTTTCCCAAGCGCAGCACCGAAGCCAGCCGACTGCTCATGCGACGCTATTGCCCGGAACTCATCAACCGCCCTCTGGTCAATTTCTTCGAGCGAACCTTCCCGCTGTGGCTCTGGGGCAGCGGCCTGGCACTGCTCGCCGCAGGCTGGCTCGTCAACGGCTGGCAACTGGGACTGTCCTGGCTGGTCTGGGGCATGTGTGTTCGCATGGTCGCCGCTTACCACAGCACGTGGTTCGTCAACTCTGCCACCCATCTCTGGGGCTACCGCAACTACGACACCCGCGATGCCTCCCGCAACCTCTGGTGGGTCGCCATCCTCGCCTACGGCGAAGGCTGGCACAATAATCACCATGCCCATCCCGCAATCGCACCCGCCGGCCACAAATGGTGGGAAGTCGATTTGACATGGTGGTCCATTCGCCTGCTCAAAACTGTCGGACTCGCCTGGGACGTTCGCGACAAATTGCCTCTGGGACGCACGGCTGATGATGTTCGCGACATGCAGGAAATCGCCACGCCGGAAACCATGGTCGCCTGAGACGCCACCGACGGGTGATGACTCGTCAGGTTGCTGCAGCGATGACGAAAAGTCGACACCCGGGCAATGCGGGCTGCTTTCACAGCATCACCGGTGTCTACGCCCGTCAGCCCGGTTGCGCAAGGCAGGCAAGCCTCCGGCCGTTGTCAATCGGCCGGTGCCGCCCTGAAACCCTCCTGCGGTCCCCTCTCCACTTCTCACTTCTCACTTCGAAACGCAGCCCGTGGTGGGGTATCCCGCTTCCTCACGGGCGCGGCTCTTGTGGG
>JBJTOM010000234.1:0-5609 GCA_046074585.1 Planctomycetota bacterium
ACGGAGATGGAGCACCGCCGTTTAATTCCGTTGAAGGCGCGGAACCTGGCGACCCCAACACCGACTGGGGCCTCGTGGACCCGTCCCAGCTGAACCCCGGGGGCTATGCTTCCATGCTGCCCGGCCCCGGACAACTGGTGCCGGAACGCGAACATCCAATGAACTGCAACTGGTACCTGCTGGCGCTTGCCTGTCGACGTGGGCTGACATTTCTGGAACAACAGCCCGAAGTCGACCCGGAACGGCTTGGAGTCCACGGCTATTCCATGGGAGGAAATCTCACAATGTACGTGGCCGGTACGGATGTTCGCGTCAAGGCGGCCGTGCCAGCGGTTGGCGGAGCGGGCTGGCGTTGGGAGTGGCATGAATTCAATGGGGGCCAGGAGCGTCTGGATCATGTGCGCGGCGATACGGATCTCTTTCGCCGGACGCTGAGCTTTGAGAGCTACGCGCCGTTGATTCGCTGTCCTGTCCTGCATCGCAGCGCCACCAACGACTTTCATGGATGGATGGACGATGTCTACCGCACGTGCGCACTCATTCCGCAACAGCCCCTGCGATTCAGCTGGGCACCACACTTCAATCACCGGCTGACGACCGAGGTTGAAGTTGCTATGCCCCTGTGGTTTGACCAGCACCTGGCGGGTGGACGCCCATTGCCGGAAACACCGCGAAGTGAATTGATCCTCACAACGCACAACCGTGTTCCCCTGCTGAAAGTGCACCCCGACAGAAGCTGGGAAGTTCGTCACTGTCGCGTGTTCTACAGTGTCGATCCGGATCCACGAGCGAGGTTCTGGCGGAGTGCGGTCGTGCAGCCCGCAGGCTCCAGTTTCTCAGCCGAACTGCCGCTGCATTCTGCGGACCTGCCGCTGTTCGTCTTTTCAGGCATCGACTATCGACTTCCTGCCCCGGTCTCGCTGCAACCGCTGCCGGGGCGCGGGGAGCCGGCGGAGACGGTGACGATTTCCGGTCTGCTGCTCTCAGTTACCTCGCAGGCGCTGCAGGACGCCAGCGTCGCAGCAACGCTGCGACCAGCATCACTGATCGACGATTTTTCGCGAGCCTTCGATGACTGGTATGTGCTGAATCGCGGCAATCGGTCGCACCAGCAGATCTGGACGCGAAAACTGACAGATCCCCTTTGGCGAGGTGCAGCCGGCCAGCATCTGGAACTGGACCTTCACATGCCTGAAACCAATACGCTGACGTTTGTGATTCAGGAAAACGAATGGAGGAGCTATCGAGGGCCACGAAAGACCTTTGTGCACGACCGCGAGATTCGAGGTTCGGCGGGACTGCAGACCGTGTCGTTGACGTGTGCAGATTTTCGCAGGACGGTTGATGAAGAGGAGCCACTCGGTTCGTGGGACGCGGTCGATCAGTTCGGCATTTGTGCCCACTTTGGTGAGCGGGGGCCGAGGGCAACTGCGGTGCGGATGTGGCAGGGCGAGGAACCGACTTTGCGGGAACTGCGATGGGTTTGAACCAAAAAAGCCGCCCGGACGACGATGTCATCCGGAACGGCTTTGGAGTGTGTCGATTCCGGAGAACGACGAATTTGAGATTGTGGCTACGGGAGTGAGGTCAGCTGAAGGAGTGGGCGAAGCAGTTGTCGTCGGGCTTCGACCACACCGGAGGCCGCTGTGACTGCTTCTTCAGCAGCAGTGAGTTCTGTCTGCATGGCTTTCACGCGCCCTTCGATTGGTGCAATCTCAGTGGCAAGAGCCTTCATCTTCTGATCGGCTGTGGCCATGACGGTTTTGGCGTCGGTGCCTGTTTTCTCTGCAGTGGCGACTTCTGCTTTCATGCCTTCGATCTGCTTACCCATTGCCGCGATCTGCTCGGTCATTGCTGGCAGGGATTTTTCCTGTCGGTCCGCGATCGCTGTCAGGTTTTCGGTGGAGGCTTTGATCTCAGCATTATCCGGCAGGAGCGCGAGAGCGGCTTTGGCCTGATCGATTGCGGCCTTCAGGGACGGAACAGCTTTCTCGGTGCGGGTTTTCAGATCCTGTTGAGCGACCATTTGTTTGTCGACAGCGACCATGGACGCGGTGACGTCCTTCATCTTCTGATCGGAGGCGGCAGCGAGCGTTGTTGCATCGGTCATCATCTTTTGAGCGGCAGCCATTTCCTGTTGCTTTTGTTCGAGTTCAGCCTGAGCGGTGAGGGAGGCCAGTTGTGCGTCCTCACGTTTCTTTCGGGCTGCTTCGAGTGTGGCGAGTTCATCGCGGAGGGCGATGTAGTTCTGCCAGCGATCGACCTGGGAGTTCGCCTTGTTCAGTTCCTGTTGAACGGCTGCGAGAGCCTGTTCCTTTTCGTCAAGGGTTTTTTGGTAGGGGGGCAGGGCTGCGTTTTCCGTGTCGAGGACCCCTTTGGAGGCTGTGAGGGCCTGTTCATCCGCGGCCAACTGCTTTTTCTGGGCGTCGACGGCGGCCACGAGTGCAGCGATGGCCTTTTTGAGGTTATCGAGTTCAGTGGTTTTGGTGGTCACTTCCGTCTCACGTTCCTTCACCTGAGCGTTGAGTTGTTCGACGACTTTTTTGAGCTCTTCGTCGGTCTTCATCAGTTCGTAGGCTTCGGCGGCTTTTGCAGCGGCGGCAGTGAGTTCGGGAACGGCCTTTTTGAGTGATTCGAGCTTATCGGCGGCCGGTTTTTCTTTGCCCTGCTCGGCGACCAGTTTTTGTTCTTCAGTGGCGACGACGGCCTGCTGAGCGGTGCGTTTCTTTTCAGCGGCGGCATAGGCAGCGGCAGCCGCATCGATTTTTTGCTGCTGTGCGGTTTTGGCAGTGTTGGCGACGTCGCGTTCAGCGGTCGCAACTTTCACCTTTTCGGCAGCGGGTGGCACGAGCCCTTTGGCTTCTGCGAGGCGTTCATCGAGTGTCGGGGGGTTGGTGCTGAGGTTGCCCAGGCGAGCACCGTCGGCGGCGTTCCAGACACGGACTTCGCCGGTCCAGTCGCCAGCGATCACGCGATCGGTTTCGTCGCAGTGGGTGACCTGCAGGGCAAGGTCGTTGAAGGCTTCGAGGTTCCGGATGGCTCCGCCGTTGGCATCCCAGAGTTTTGCAAGTTTATCGCGGCCGGAGGAAACCAGGCGACCGTCGCGGCAGAATTCAATTGAGAACACCCCACCGCCATGGGCACCCCATGACTTAATCTGGCCACCGTTTTCCATTTCCCAGAGCCGAATCGTGGTATCTTCGCTGCCGGATGCGAGGACGTTGCCATCGATCCGCCAGGAGAGTGAGTACACAGGACCGGTATGGCCGGTGAGAGTCAGGTATTCACGTCCGGTCTGGGCTTCCCAGACGAGCACACCTCCGCTGCGGTCAGCGGACGCGAGCAGCACACCATCGGGGCTGAATTCGAGCGAGTAGACCCAGTCGGTGTGTTTGCGGCATTCGTAAGCGAGTTCCCCTGTGGAGGTGCTGTAGACGCGAACGATCTTCTGGGGGCCAGCGAGAGCCACCATGGACTGGTCGGCGCTGATGTCAGCGGCGAGCACTTCGTCGAGTTCGTCTCCGATAGTCATGAGTCGTTCGCCGGTGCGGACATCCCAGACCACGCAGAGGCCTTTGGAGGCGCCGCGTCCGCCCCCTGCGAGGAGCAGGCTGCCGTTGCGGCTGAACTTCAGTACGCGCGGGCGACCTTCGGGGAAGGGCAGCACGCCGAGTGCTTCGAGGGTACCGGTGTGGTAGAGCACGACCTGTTTCTGACCACCGACGGCCACCAGTTTCGACCAGGGGTTGGTGGCGATGGCGGAGACGGCTGTCGTGGCGGTGGTTTTGACAACGGGAGCAAGATTCAGCACATCAGGGAGTGGCGCTGGGCCTTCGGGGCGGGCACCGGCTGAGACACTGACGTTCATGGCAGCGTTGTTTTTCTTCTTGATCACGACCTTACTGGATGAAGTTTCCGGAGCACCGGCGTCGATCCATTTGCGGAGCACTTCGACTTCGGCGTCGGGGATCTTATCCGCGTTCGGCGGCATGTAAGGTTCGCTGGTGTGGGCCACCAGACCGAAGAGGTAGCTGGCGTTGGAATCGCCGGGTTCGATGGCTGCGCCCGAAGCACCGCCCTGCATGAGCGTGGTGTAGGTTGACAGGTCGAGGTCTGAAGACTTTTTGTTGGTGTTGTGGCAGGTGAGACAGCGATCCCGAAGAATGGGTTTCACATGGTCTTCGAAGGTGATCTTGTCCTGAGCTGACGCGGCGGGGGCCAACAATACGGCAGTGGCGATGGAAGCGACGGCGAGGGCGACCGGGTAACGAAACCAGGATGTCATGCGGTTCTCCGGCAACAACGAGATTCTGTAATTGGACTCACGGTGGGCATGTTATTCGGCAGGAATTGCCGGAGTTCCGCAGGCCGCACAGGTGGTGCACAGTGAAAATCCTGGCGAGTCTGCGGAGCTTTGCCGGCAAAATTGGAACCACTGTTGTAAAGCGACGTGTGGCTTAGTGGTTGAAGAGGAATTCGCGGGAGTTGAGGAGGGACCAGAAGATGTCTTCGAGTGCTTCCTGGGGGTTTTGCTGTTCAGCGACGATCGCGGTGAGTGAGGCCAGTTCCTTCTCGGACGGCCGACGGGTGAAGCAGCGCATGAACATTTCTGTGATGATGTCCGCAGGAGTTTTACCTTCCTTCAGGCGTGTGGGAACGAGTTGACCCTGGGCGATTTTGGTATTGGATGTATCGCCATTGATCAGATGCAGTGCCTGGGAGAGGTTGGGCTCCATTTTGACTTCACAGGAACAGACGGATTCGCGTTTGGCGCGACCGAATGTTGTGAGGAAGTAGGTTGCGGTATTTCCGTCTGCAATCTGCACAGCGCGGGCACCGACGGGGAGTCCGGGGAACTTGTCCTGGGTGGATGTCACGGAGCTGATACAGTCGAGCAGCACTTCGGCGCGGATGCGGCGAAGTTCGGCATGCGCGAAGTTCTTGTGATCAGACGCGTTGCTTTCATTGGTGGTGGTGGACAACTGATAGGTTCGGGAGGTGCAGATATCGCGAACCAGTTTACGGAAGTCATAGTTGTACTCAGTGAACTTACGGCCCAGTTCATCGAGCAGTTCAGCATTGACCGGGGGATTGCTGACGCGGACGTCGTCCACTTCCTGGATGATGCCACGACCGAAGAAGTGGGCCCAGACGATGTTGGCGAGGTTCTTTGCAAAATAGGGGTTTTCCGGTGACGCAAGCCACTGGGCCATGACCTGGCGACGGTCTTTGCCGGTGAGGTCTGGTTCGATGCCGCCGAGGAATTTGGGTTTCATGACACGGCCACCGACGAGGTGTGTGACTTCGCCACCACCGGAATTGAAGATGATCGTTTCACGAGGATCTTCACCCTGCTTGCGGCCAATCTGTGAGAAGAATGCTGCAAAGCCGTAGTAGTCATCCATCGTCCATCGGTCGAACGGATGATTGTGGCACTGAGCACACTGAATTCTCATACCCATGAAGACCTGAGCTGCGTTTTCTGCAATCTTCAGTGTCTCAGTCTCTGTCTGGTAATAGTTCGTCGCCGGGCTGGCGAACGAACCTCCACGGGATGAAATCAGTTCCTTCACCATCACGTTGGATGGAGTATTCGAAGCGATCTTTTC
>JBJTOM010000235.1:0-3828 GCA_046074585.1 Planctomycetota bacterium
GAGACCGCAGGAGAATGGAGAAAGTCGAGAGTTTCCTCTCTCCTTTCTCCATTCTCCTGCTCTATTTTTTGACGGCAGGTGCCGTCAAAAAATGGATGTCAATCCCCCGGTGACGCTCTGCTGAGCCGTCGGACGGCAGTCCGCGGGCAACAGCACCGTGAGGCGCCGGTACGGCGTGCAGCGACGTGCGACGTTTGAAGTTCGACGTGAGAAGTGGGAAGTGAGAAGTGGGAAGTGAGAAGTGGGGGGGCCAGGGCGTGCGTGTGAGAGAGTAGAAAGTGGAGAGGAGACCGCAGGAGAATGGAGAAAGTCGAGAGTCTCCTCTCTCCTTTCTCCATTCTCCTGCTCTATTTTTTGACGGCAGGTGCCGTCAAAAAATGGGCGTGCCCCCGCGGCCAATTCCGCATCAGGAACGCACCCGGGCCGCACCGGCCGATTGACATCGGCCGCACGCCGGAGGCTCGCCTGCCTTGCGCAACCGGGCTGACGGGCGTAAACACCGGTGATGCCATAACAACAGCCCGGATTACCCCGCTGACAGCGTTTCGTCATCCCAGCTTCGCCCGCCGTTTCCTCCCAACTCTCAGGTTGCCATTTTTCACCATTCCGGCTAGTGTCTTCTTCCCACGCCCTTCACCCGCAGCCTTTCTGCCCTCCCCGGATCCCTCGCACAATGACTGCCACAGCCCCCCCGCGGCCAACTCAGCTCCCTGCGGCCGCCTGCAAACGCCTGCAGCCTCTGCTGTTGTCAGCCAGCGCACTGCTCACCGCACTCGCCTGCCCGCAACAACTCACGGCCTCCGATGACTTTGCCGCACAGATTCAACCACTGCTGCAATCGCATTGCCTGCGCTGCCACAACGCTGAAAAGACAGAATCCGGTGTGCGGCTCGACCAGCTGACAGGGCAGCCGGCCGAACGTGACCTGCGGCTGCTGAAAAGTGTCCGTCACCAGATCAGCTCCAAAGCCATGCCACCGGACGACGAACCGCCCCTCTCCGATACGGCCCGCACACAGCTGCAAACCTGGATTGACAGCGTGCTGCTCGAAGCCGCCCGACGGCCTCCGGAGAAGAACGGAGCCATCCGCAGGCTGACGGTCGCTCAGTACCGCAACACCCTCCAGGATCTGCTGGGACTGCGCGAAGACTTCACAGAAGTGCTCCCGCCGGACGCCCCGTCCCGGGATGGCTTCACCAACAATGAACAGGTGCTGTCGCTCGCCCCACTGCAGATCGAAGCCTGTTTTGACATTGCCCGGCAGGCACTGGATGCCTGTCTGGTCGATGAATCCACACCGCCCGTGATCCAGAGCTTTCGCATGGATTTCGGTCGCGGCATCAACCAGCAGCCCTGTCCGGATTCGCTCATTCTGGGAGCCAACAGTGAATTGCTCCCGAACGCCGATTTTCAGGTCACAGAACTGGCCCCGCATAAGCCATTTCCATTCACGCCTTACCAGATGCAGCGGCAGTTTCGCTTTATCGAGGGCTATGTCGGCAACGACACCATTCGCGAGTGGCGTGACTTCAACAGCCTGTACCACGCGGTCTTTGCCTGCGTCCGCGGTAATCCGGGCTATCCCAAAGGCAGTGCCTGGCAGTCTATTCCCTCAGGACTCCTGCTCAGACCAGCGATTCCCGGCTCAGAAATTTTCGGTGAATCCAGCACCTACGGGCCGCGGGCCAATTTCAAGATTTCCCTCCGCGAACTCCCGGATCGCGGCGAATTCCGTATCACCGTCCGCGCCGCTCGGTATGTAGACTGCCTGCTGCTCGAACCAGGCACCGCCCCCGCTACACCGGTCCCGAACCCCCAGCCCGACCTTGCAGCCACCGTGATTGAACGCGGCCCCGATGGGCTCTGGCCAGCAATCAATCTGCCGACCACTGTCTGTCAACTGGATGTGGTGCGCGGTCCGCTTGACGGCAAGGACCCCCTGCAACTGCTGCTGCCAGGCAACCGCTACTGTGAAGGACGTCTCGAAAAAGGCTGGACCGCAGCCGACCAGCCCGGTTCTGCTCTCGCCGCCGACGAACAGATCTTTGCCCTGCTCAGAACGCGACTGCCCGGCGGAACATGGATACCCCAGCTCTCCGGGCTCCCCGCCACAGCCGTCCGCCGTCTGATCCTGACGCCATTGCCCGAAGACGGCCCGGAAGCCCGCGACTATGCCGCATTCGAACGCCGCAGTGCGTGGCTGGGAGTCCATCTGGGACTCCGCAGAGATTGTGGCAGCACTCTTGCTCCCGTCGAACAGCCGCAGCAGGTGACCTCCGCAGAGTTCACCGATTTCGTGTTTCACGGCGCCATCAACGACTATCCGGCCCCGGAGGTCGAAAAGGATAACGTCAACTATCTTGCCGGAGTTCGCGAAATCGGCGTTCGCAGCGAATACACCGATGGTCGCGACCTCCCGCGACTGCTGATTCAGTCCATTACCTTCGAGGGCCCCATCTACTCTGTGTGGCCACCGGAAACCCATCGACGCCTGCTCCCCGATTCACCGCTGCGCGCCGACGCCTTCAGCGAATCTGCCGAAGTCGCACTGCACCCGGAAAGCGCCTCCACCCGGTACGCCCGGGAAGTGCTCCACGACTTCGCCTCCCGCGCCTTCCGCCGACCGGCACTCGATCCCGAAGTCGAACAGGCCCTCGCTGTCTGGCGCGCATCCCGCAGCAGCGGCCTGTCAGCCCTCGAAGCCCTCCGCGAATCGCTGGCCGTCATTCTCGCCTCCCCCCAATTCCTGTTTCTCATCGAAGACAGCACCGGACCCCTGCCGGAACCCGTGAATGACTGGGAACTGGCCTCCAAACTGGCCTACTTCCTCTGGAATTCGCCCCCCGATCAGCCGTTGCTGGATCTTGCGGCAACCGGACAACTGCGGAACCAGCTGCGGGAACAGACGGAGCGGCTCATTGCCGACCACAGGTTCACTCGCACCGTCTCCACACTCGCCGCAGAATGGTTCAGCCTTGACCGCTTTGACGTGCTCACTGTCGACGCTCGCCGCTTTCCCCGACTCACTCGCGACACACGGCGACAGCTGCGCGAAGAGCCCGTGCACTACCTCCTCGAACTCATTCGCCACGACCTTCCCCCCACCGCTCTCGTCAATTCCGACTTCCGGATGCTCAACGATACCACTGCCGCCTACTACGGAATGGCTCAGCAGCTGGAAACCGGCTTTGAATTCCGCCGAGTCCCGGTCGCAGGTACGGATGCAGGCGGAGTGCTGACGCAGGCTGCCATTCTTGCCGGACTCTCCAACGGCCGCGAATCCAATCCGATTCGTCGCGGTGCATGGCTGGCGCGGCGAATCATCGCGGAGCCTCCGGAAGATCCGCCGCCGAATGTGCCGCAGCTCAAAGAAGACGACGCCGGACTGACTCTTCGCGAAAAGCTCGAACGCCACCGCAATCAACCAGGATGTGCCGGGTGTCATTCGGGCATCGATCCGTGGGGGCTGCCGCTGGAACAGTTCGATGCCGGAGGACGATTTCGCGCTGATGAAGCCGTCGATGCCAGCTCAACACTCCCGGACGGCCACAACGTCCTCGGGTCCGCCGGACTTCGCAGCTACCTTGCAGAGGACCGTGAGGAGCAGCTGATCTTCAGCATGCTGAAGCACCTGGCCACCTACGCAGCCGGCCGCACACTGGCATTCAGTGAACTGGAATGGCTGCGGACTGAAGCTGCACGGCTCAAAGCCACACAGGCCGGCAGTCGCGAACTGGTGCACTGCGTGGTCAGCAGCCCGATTTTCCTTGAGAAATAAACTGGAGTTCTGCGAGGCCCAGCGGTCGGGCGGAAGCCCAATGGACCTGA
>JBJTOM010000236.1:0-8790 GCA_046074585.1 Planctomycetota bacterium
CCCAGCACCAGCGACAGATGTCCGCCGGCACTCCCGCCACAGACGCCGATACGCTGCGGATCGACTCCGTACGTGGCCGCCTGTTTCCGCACATGACGCACTGCGAGCTTCACATCCGCCACGGCGTCCGGAACTTTGAAGTACGGACTGCTGCCGTGCCGAACAAGGACCAGGGTGTAGCCGCGGTCCACAATCTTCTCGAACAGATTCAAACCTTTTTTCTCGGGCCGCACCACAGTTTCCGGGGGCGCCCAGATCGATACCCAGCCACCGCTGACCATAAAGAGCACCACAGCCCCGTTGGTTTTTTCGGTGGGCCGGACGACATCGTAGGTGAGTGCCATTCCGGCCTTGTGACCGTAGATCACATCCGGAGTAATCGTCCGCCATTCCTGAGCCGGGGCAGCAAGGGGAACAAGAACGCACAACAGAAGAGCAGACAGGCAGGTGAGATGGCGCATGGCGAGCTTCCACGGGGTGAAGAAGGTGGGGACGGTCAGGATCTGAGTGTCCAGTATGCATGGACACTGCGGCCTGTGCAACCCGTGACGCGCTGGGGAACGTTTTTCGAGCGAGCAGTCAACCGCGATAGGCGTGCGGAGGATATCAATCTCCCGGTGAAGAGCTCATGAGCCGCAGGACGGCAGTCCGCGGGCGAAGGGCGTTGCAAACGAGCGCGTGAGACGTGTGGGGGAGGCGGGAAGTGAGAAGCGAGACGCAGGAGGTGGACGCGAGCGGAGAGTCGACGGTCTCCGTTCTGTGCTCTGTTTTCTCTTCCCTGACCCCTCACCCCCGGCCCCTCTCCCCTGGGAGGGGAGAGGGGGGATTTGAGTTTTGGATGCCGATGCGGATGCAGGCGGGGTTCATGGCGGCGTTGAGAGCTGCTGCGGTTTCGCTGAGGGGGAACCAGTCTGACACGAGTGATGCGAAAGGAAACTGGCTGTCTGCAACTTCCAGAAACCGGACGGCCTGCAGCAGATGCCTGGGTCCGTAATTGTGAATGCCGCTGACAGTGAGGTTTCGGCGGACGAGAGTATCCATGGGGAACGAGACTGGCGGGGCGGGGAAGACGGCTCCCACCAGCACGAGTCGTGCGCCGATGCGCAGCAGTGGCCAGAGCGTCTGAAAGGCGGCAGGCGCTCCGGAAACTTCGATTGCCAC
The DNA here is from genome assembly GCA_046074585.1 of Planctomycetota bacterium. GTDB lineage: Bacteria > Planctomycetota > Planctomycetia > Planctomycetales > Planctomycetaceae > SXXK01. Next base: position 1,162 of record JBJTOM010000236.1, read on the forward strand.
GTCCGCTCCGCGGCCGTCACTGAGTTGTTTGAGCAGTTCCGGGAGTTGTTCCGGTGTGGTGGCGTGCGTGGCGCCGAAGGCCGCTGCGCGACTGCGGCGTTCCGCGTTGACATCGCAGAGCACCACAGCGGCGGGTTGCTGCACGCGGCACATGGCCGCGGCGGTCAGTCCGAGCAGTCCGGCTCCTGTGATGCAGACCACACGATCTTTCACGGGACCGGCCGATTCCATGGCGGCAGCGATGGTGGAGGTGGCACAGCTGGCCGGGCTGATGGTGTTCAGGGACACGGTTTCGGGAGCCTTTACGATGGCGGTGCCGGGTGTGAGCAGGCAGTGATCGGCGAGTCCTCCAAGGAGTTCATAACCGGGCCGGAACGCTTCATGGCCGTACTTCACAGCGTGCTCGCATTTCTGCGGCAGATCCCGGCGGCAGTTGCTGCAGCGTCCGCAGGAGGCGACGACGGCCCAGACGACCCGGTCGCCCTCGGCCAGCGGCTGTCCGCTCAGATCAGCTCGCGGCGCCTGGGGGCCGAATTCCACGATGCGGCCGACGATTTCATGACCCAGGACGGTTGGAACCGGCACCGCCCGACGGCCTTCAAAGCTGTGCAGATCGCTGCCACACAGGGTACAGGCTTCCACGGTGACGAGGATTTCAGAGTTGGCTGGTTGTGGAGTGGCGATTGTCTGCAGAGAAATGGCGCCGGGGGTTCCGTGGTAGACGGCGGCAAGTGAGACGGAAGACATGCGTCGGCAGGGACCTTTGGGAAAAAGAAATCAGCTGGAGGATGAAGTCCCGGCTGACTGGCTGTCGGTGGGCTGCATCTGCAGGCGACTTCCGGAGAAGTACAGCAGACTGGTGATGACACAGGCAAGTGACAGCAGGCTGGTGAGTTCGCAGATCCTGAGAAAGAACGGCAGGAATTCACCGCGATGGTCAGCCCAGTTCTTGTAGAAGAGGATGCCGACATAGCCCAGATAGCCGGTGGAATCAGCGAGATACATGAGAAAGGCGGCATTGCCACGGCCGCGTGTGATGGCGAGCAGTCGTTCGAAGATGGATGCATGCACGGCGACGTAGGGCAGGTACAGTCCGAGTCCGGTCAGTGTCATGAACAGGAAGGGGCTGAGTCCGGAAGTGCGAAGGGCGACGGCAGTGAGGATCAGGGTGAAGCCGGCGAGGCAGGTGCCCAGGGACAGTCGAAAGGCAGTGAGGTTTCCGGGGACGAATACGAGGCAGCCGTTGAAGAGCATGACGCCAGCGCCGATGAGCATTTCGGAGGTGACAAAGGTTTCGGGGGCGGCGGCCACCCCCAGACCACGCCAGATTTCTGCGGCGAAATCACCGCGAACGCTGCGAAGAATGGATGTCAGCAGATACATGCAGACGATTGCGGCCAGTCCGGCACCGCCGCTGCGGATCATTGCCAGCCGGTCCGTGCGCGTCATGGGGAGGCGTTCGGAGCGCGCTTCTGTGTCGCTGCGAGTGGGTGCGGGGGTGCGAGCCAGTACTGTGACGGCGAGGATCAGCGGGACGGCGAACACCAGACCGGCGGCCGCCGGCATCCAGTCTTCAGAGACTCCCAGTTGAAGCAGCTGCGAACCGACACCTTTGGCGGCCCCGTCGGCCACGATGAAGCTGGCACACAGGCCGGCGAGGAGCGCTTCAGAAATCCGTCGCCCCTCCAGAAAACTCATCACCAGACCAAACACCATGCCGAGTGGCAGGCCGTTGAGAAACAGGCCGAGGATATTCCAGGGGCGCGGGAGCAGACCGAAGAGCACGAGTGCGATTTCGGCTGCGCCGATCAGTGCCAGCAGCGCACCGCCGCGTTTGGCGGGCGGCATTTCCGAGATCACGCGAATGCCAATGAACTTGCTCATCGCATAGCCCACCGTCTGACCGGTGACCAGGAGTGATTTCAGGGTGAGATCAAAGTATTCGGCACCTGCATATTCCGCGGCCGCGTAGGGCTTGCGGAAGCCATACATGCAGAAATAGGTGGTGAAGGCTGCGAGCACGGCCCACAGAGCCTGGAGGGACCATGCGGAGCCGTCCCGAGTGCTGTGGTCGGCGGCAGACTGCTGGTTGCTCACGTGCAAAACTCTCTTCCATACCCGTGGAAACTCACGGAATCTTCATGCCGGCCGTCAGACTCCCGCAGCGTCGCTCGCTACACTTGCGGCCCGTCCGGCACACTGCGGTGCGGATATTAAGAATCCGTCAGCACCGTTGAAAGTCGGCCGAAATTTTCATGCGGCCATTGGCCATTCCGCAGCAATTCCGCTTGCTTTTGCTTTTCCATTCGTCAACTCCCCGGGAACAACCTGCGTGATTCAGGAACACGTTGCAGTCATCGGCGCTGGTATCGTCGGGCTGGCTCACGCCTGGTCAGCCGCCGAACGAGGCCATTCCGTAACCGTCTTCGAACGCTCACCCCGCGCTTCCGGCGCTTCCATTCGCAACTTCGGAATGGTCTGGCCTATCGGTCAGCCGCACGGTGAGCTCTTTCAGACCGCACTGCTCAGTCGTCAGCGGTGGCTGCAGGCCGGTGCCCAGGCGGGTATCAGCGTTCGCGAATCCGGCTCCATTCATCTCGCCCATCACCGCGACGAATGGGAACTGCTCCAGGAATTTACCGCTCTCGCAAAGGACCTCGAAGTCCCCTGTGAACTCGTCACTCCCAGCACCATCCACCAGCACACTCCCGGTGCCAACCCCTCAGGTCTGCTGGGGGGCCTTCACAGCCCCAGCGAACTGTGCGTCAACCCCCGCGAAGCCACGCGCAGCCTCCCTGCATGGCTCAGCGAACGCTTCGGCGTGCAATTCTACTTTCAGACTCCGGTCACTGCGGTGGAAGCGATTCCCGGTTCTGCAGCCGGCACTTCCGACAGCCTGCTGCTGATGACCTCCGATGGCAGTCGCCGCAGCTTCAATCGCGTGATCCTCTGCTGCGGTGCCGAATTCCACAGCCTGTTTCCCGCGGTACTGGCCAGATCAGGGCTCAGCCCCTGCAAACTGCAGATGCTCAGTGTGCGTTCCTCCGATCCCGCATGGCAGCTTGGCCCGCATCTGGCCAGCGGACTCACGCTGCGACATTACCGACTCTTCGAAGTCTGCCCGTCGCTCGCCACGGTCCGCGCCCGAGTCGCCACCGAAACTCCGGAACTGGACCGCTTCGGGATCCATGTGATGGTGTCACAGAATAATCATGGTGAACTGATTCTGGGCGATTCGCATGAATACGGCGATGAAATCGAACCCTTTGACAAGGCGGAGATTGACGAATTGATCCTGCGGGAGCTCCACAAAGTGTTTCACCTGCCATCGTGGACCATCGCGGAACGCTGGCACGGCATCTATGCCAAACATCCTCGTCTGCCGGTGTTTCAATGCAGTCCTCTTCCGGGCCTGCAGATTTTCACAGGGACCGGCGGTGCCGGGATGACCATGTCGTTCGGCCTCGCCGAACAGTTCTGGAATCGACTCCACACCTGAGTCACACGCCCATCAGAAAGCAGGACCATCTCATGCATCCGCTCGCCCGCATTCAGGCCGTTGTCTTTGACTGGGCCGGCACGACGGTTGACCACGGCAGCCGCGCGCCAGCACAGGTGTTTCAGGAAATCTTTCGCCGTCGAGGAGTGGACATTACGGTGGCTGAAGCCCGCGGCCCCATGGGCCGCGCAAAGCACGAACACATTGCACTCGTGGCCGCCCTGCCCCGCGTCGCCGCCGCATGGCAGCGTGTTCATGGACAGTCCGTGTCCGCCGCGGATGTGCTGGCAATGTACCACGACTTTCTCCCGCTGCAGAAGGAAATTCTGACGCACGGTTCTGACGTGATTCCAGGCATTGTTGACGCCGTTCAGACGCTTCGGCAGGCCGGGCTGAAGATCGGGTCCTCCACCGGCTACACACGCGAACTCATGGAAATCGTCCGCCCCATCGCAGCCGCTCAGGGCTATCAGCCCGACGTCACCCTGTGCTCCGACGATGTGACCGCCGGACGCCCCGCCCCCTGGCTCAATCTCCGCGCCGCCGAACTCCTGAATGTCTGGCCTGCCGAACGCGTGCTTGTCGTGGATGACACTCCCGTTGGCATTCAGGCCGGAAAAAGTGCCGGAATGCTCACCGTCGCAGTCACTCGCACTGGAAATTCCCTCGGCCTCTCACTGGAGGAAGCCGCAACGCTGCCTGTCGCCGAACTCCAGCAACGCCTCCAGGCCGCCACCACCGATTTCTTCCTCGCCGGTGCCGATTTCGTCCTCGAATCCGCCGCCGATCTTCCCAGCCTGCTAAAACAGCACGGCTTTCGACCTGGTCCGGCATGCGGTTGAACCGACGAAAATCGACCGGCGACCGTCAGGGAGCCGAACGGGATTTCCGAATGAAAAGCAGGGATCGGAAAACGGTCTGAAATTGGCAGGCAGCAGCCCAATGCCCTCGAAATTCCCAAATCCAAGCCGATCTCGCCACTCCACAGAAGGCGCCGACTGCAGCAAAACTCAGTGAGCTGGCCAAACAAATCCAGGCAGAGCGTGAAAAGCTGGAGCAGATCCAAAAGGCAATGGCAGCGGCGAAGAAAGCTGGTGGCCGAAAGAAAAAAGAGGACGCACAGCAATCTGCCGAGCCGGCAGTGGCAGCGCAGCCCACAACAACGCAGTCAGATTCAGTACAGTCAGATTCAACACAGTCGGATGCTGTGCCGTCAGGTGCAGTGCAACAGGATGCGGCACAGCCTGATGCACCGCAGACCACGGCAGCCGAACTGCCCAGTGATGTCGCATCGGAAACCTCAGCCTCAAGGTCAGGCGTCAGTACTGGCGCCGACAGTCAGCCCGCTCCCGAGCCAAACATCGACGAAAACCAACTGCGGCGGACCATCGTGTGTCTGGAAGAACTGTGTCGCATCACAGCCACTGGCGAAACGATGCCTGCAAAGTTGCCAACGACTGATCCTCAGTGCCGCATCATGAAAGACAAAGAAGGGAGCTTCAGCCCAGAATTGGACGCCACTGGCGATGGTTGATGCCGATACAGGATTGATCCTCGATGCTGATGTCATCAACCACTATGACGAGGCCCGGCATGCGATGGCTTCCATTGACCGTGTCAAAGAGTCACTCGGACTCACCGAATACCCATCCACACTGCTCGCGGATGGTGCCATGGCGACCACGGAAATGATGCAGCAGTGCGAACAGCGTGGCATCAATTTTCTGTCACCACCGCGAGGATGAGGACAAGCGGCGACGGGAGCACGCAAAAAAAATGGCGACACCCCAGTCACAGGCGCAGTACAAAAAACGCCGCGAATCGGTGGAGCGAGTTATTGCGGTGATCAAGCATGGCTTCGAAGTGCGTCAGTTCCGAACCCGCGGAATCAAAAACGTGCGCGCAGGGCACGGGGTGTACGGCGTTTCACTTGATTTTAGAGACCAAAGCGACAGCCTCGTCGGGAAGCGGACCCTCACTATCGCCCCAGGTCCCGCTCCGCCAACAGCTTCGCTCGTCCGGTGTCATTCCCTCGTCCGGTGCCATGCACCCTGATGCCCCATGCTGACCCGTGCATCTGATTTCATCACTCAAGCCCGCCCATGTTCCCCCTGACAACACACCAACTTCCCGAACTGCTGCCTGCCACGCCACTCGCAGAGACGCTGTCAGCGGCAGTGATCACGGGCTGCTGCCTGGATTCACGACGGATCCAGCCGGGCGATCTGTTCCTCGCCTTTCGCGGACAGCGGGCGCATGGCGTGGTTTATGCCGAGGCAGCTGCAGCGGCCGGGGCTGTTGGTGTGGTGACCGACTGCTGGCCCGCCGCATCGGGCACCTCTGCGGTTCCCACCCCCACCCCGGAACTGCTCCAGCGAACGCTCCTTGTCGCCGACACCGCCAGCGCCCTGCAGCAGCTGGCCCGATGGAATCGCGTGCAGTCGTCCGCGGCGGTGATCGGGATTACGGGAAGCGTCGGCAAGACGTCCACGCGTCAGCTGATTGCGGCCATTCTGCAGAGCCGCCTGCGGGGGTGTCAGAGCCCGGCAAATTACAACAACGAACTGGGCGTCCCGCTGACACTCACCCGGTTGTCAGCGGGTGATGAGTTCGCGGCTGTGGAAATGGGTGCGGGGCGACGGGGCGAAATTCGTGTGCTCTGCGAACTGGCCCGGCCATCAGCCGCCGTGGTCACTCGCGTGGCCCCCTGTCACCTCGAATCCTTCGGGTCGCTGGACGCGATCGCGGCAACCAAAGCGGAACTCCCGGCGAGCCTGTCAGGTGATGGAGTGGCGTTTCTGAATGCGGATGATCCGTGGGTTCGGGGCATGGCAGCGACGATATCAGTGCGTGTGGTGTTTTATGGAGAGCAGGCTGAGGGCAGTGGGCGGGTGAGTGGTGTGACGGCCGCTGACGGGTGCTGTCGTTTTTTCTGTGGTGGCGATGCCTTCACGCTGACCGGTGGCCGGCAGCTGGTGTCCTGTGCCGCCGCAGCGATTGCTGTCGCCCGGGAATGGGGCCTGTCTGTGGACGACATCCGGCGGGGTCTGCAGACGTTTCAGCCGGACGCCGGGCGAGGACGGGTGTTTCGGGGAACGCAGTGGACACTGATTGACGAAACCTATAACTGCAGTCCGGCGAGTCTGGCTGCCAGTGTCACCGGACTTCGTGACTGGCAGGGTTCCCGTCGAGTGCTGGTGGCTGGTGAGATGCTGGAGCTGGGGGCTGCCGCCACAGCGTTGCACAGTGAAGTGGCTGCGCTGCTGGCGGGATCAGCGGTGGACCTGGCGATCTTCGTGGGTGAGCACGCGAACGTGTGCCGTGCAGCGGCCCTGGCTGCCGGGTTTTCTGCCAGCCTTGTCCGTGCGTGTGCAGACGTCCCGACGCTGCTTTCTGCCCTCCCGGAACTGCTCAGGCCGGGCGATGTGGTGCTGATCAAGGGATCACGGCGGCTGCAGCTGGAGCGAGCTGTTGACTGCCTGAGGGACCTGAATGGGGGGGCTGAGTTATTCGATGGTGAGTCGCACGGGGGTTCCGGCCGCGAGCACTGAGCCGTTTTCAAGGGTGGCAGCAGCGGTGACGCTGGGAACATCACCGACGGCGGCATTTTCCGGGACAGCGACTGAGATGACGGCCACCGTCTGATCGGCTGGAACGACCACGGGGGCGGCTGCAAATCCCTGTGGCAGACCATCCAGTCGCAGGCTGACGGGCCCCGTGAACAGGGGATGCCGCTGCACTGTGACACTGAGCATTGCAGAGGCTTTGCGAGCGACTTTGGTGGGTTCGCCTGGCGGCGCGAGCGTGACCGCGGAGGCCACGGTGAACCGCAGGGGGGCTGTCCAGGTGCGAGTCCCGGAGGCGGATGCCAGTGGCTGTGGCACGAGGTCGGCTCCGATGATGGCATCGATTGCGGAGATCTGGACATCGGCTGGTACGCGGATGGCGAGGGGAACGACCGCCTGCGAAACCGGGGCGAACTGAAAGTCAGCGAGTGCCACGGCGGGTTTGAGTGGTGAATCGGGTTTATTGGGATCTTCGCGCCTGGGCGGTTCGGTGGTGAGCATTTCAAAGCGGGCGACGGCGGGAACGGCATCGCGCAGCGGCAGCACTCGCACAGGCAGACTGGC
>JBJTOM010000237.1:0-11914 GCA_046074585.1 Planctomycetota bacterium
GCGGAGTGCGGGGTGCGGGGTGCGGAGTGCGGAGTGCGGGGTGCGGAGTGCGGAGTGCGGAGTGGGAAGTGCGGAGTGGGACGTGCGGAGTGCGGAGTGCGGAGTGCGGAGGTGGGAGGTGGGAGGTGGCGAGAGAAGAAGTGGAGAGGAGACCGCAGGAGCCTGGAGAAAGTCGAGGGTCTCATCTCGTCTTTTTCCATTTTCCTGCTCTATTCTTTGTCGGCAGTTGCCGTCAGAAATTGATGTCAATCCGTCGGTAACGGTGCGTGCCGGCGCGGCCGATACGGCATCGGGAGGCACGTGGGCCGTACCGGCCGATTGACATCGGCCGCGGGCCGCACAGCGTTTTGTGGCTCGATCCGACCGTGGGATGTCAGCTGGCAGGCGGAACTGGAATCTCCGGTGTGCTCGTGTTCGCGCCGTTTGAGCATCCGAGGTGGAGGATGGGGGGGGGCGGAGAGAGAGGAAAGTGTGTGGTTTTCTCTTTATGATCTGTTTTGCGGGGGTGGCCCCTCACCCCCGGCCCCTCTCCCCTGGAAGGGGAGAGGGGAGGCTGGGGGTGGAGGATGTGTTATGTCTGGCTGTGTTACTCGAAGGTGGCTGGTGGCGGTGTTGACACGGCGTTTGCTGCTCATTGTGCTGGTATTTTCGTCGGCAGTGGCGGATGCTCAGCTGTTGATTCTCCGGGACGGCGAGTTGCCGGTGGTGATTTCAGCGCCGCATGGGGGGCGGCTGGAGGTGCCGGGGGCGACTGTGCGGACGGGTGAGGGGCTTAAGAAGGGGCCGTCGGGGTTCTTCACAGGACGTGATACCGGCACAGAAGAACTTGCGTTGCGTGTTGTGGAACTGCTGGACGAAAAGCTTGCGGGCCGGGTTTCGTGTGTGATTTCACGGGTCCATCGGCGTTATGTGGACTTCAATCGTCCTCTGGAAATCGGCGTTGAACACCAGGCAGCCCGAGTCGTCCACGATTCGTATCACGAATCGCTCCGCAGTGCAGTCCGTCGCGTTCGCAGGCGGCACGGTCGCGGACTGCTGATTGACATCCACGGGCAGGGCTCATCCGCCATAACGGCCTTTCGCGGGACCAGCAACGGCCTGACAGTCAAGGCGCTGCGTGAACGTTTCCAGGACACGGCCCATACTGGTCCTCAGAGTCTCACAGGCTTACTGCAGAAACGAGGCTGGATGGTGCATCCGGATCCATTCACGGGGAAGGAGCAGTCCGGATACACGGGAGGATACATCGTGAGGACCTATGGCAGTCATCAGCCGGACGGCATCGATGCGATCCAGCTGGAGCTGGGAGCGGACTACCGGCGGGAGGATGTGCGTGAGCGCCGCGCCACCGAGTTGGCGGACGCAGTTGTGGAGTATGTCGGCTATTATCTGCGGCCGGCGGACAGGTGAGTGAAGGAAGCGTTTCAGTTTGTGGAGATTCCGGTCGCTGGTGCCAGCAGGGGCAGGTCGTCGGGATCTTCAGAGCCAGCGACGGCGGGGGTTTCTGTTTTCATGCGATGAGCGAGCACCTGTTCACAGTAGACTCGCAGCGGTGAGATCAGTGCTGCATGCACGAACTGGCGTCGCTTGAGAAAATCCGAGTGCGGGATGCGGGCGGCAGTCGCCAGTTTCTGCATCTGTTCCATGGCCTGTCGGCCGGCCATGACCGACAGATCCACGTCCTGCTGCACGCGCGCGGCCGATCGTGGTTCCCATGCGGTTCTGGCTTCCCAGCGTTCGATCAGTTTTTGCAGAACGGCGTTGAGTGCGTCATAGCGGTCGGCCGGATCCGCGATGAGCTGCGGCTCTTCCACAAGCATCTGCAGGGCGGCGATGGCCGGTCGCACCGACGCATCGCTCGGCGCCGCGTAAAACACCAGATGCAGCCGATGCCGCAGTTCGTCAGCCGGGTCCGGTCGCTGCAGCAGTTCATAGAGCCGCACGATCTCATAATGTGAGAACCAGCCCAGCAGCGGTTCACCACCTTCCGCCAGACGGGTCAGTCTGTGCACAGCCTCCAGCGAACGCTCCGGGGCATTGCGGACAGATTGCAGTGCCTGCCCGAGTGTCACAAAGTAGTCCTGACGCAGAGCATCGAGCGGGTGGGTGGAGCGGACGATTTTTCCGCCTTCGACCTTTTCCACTGGAGGCCGGGGACTTCGCTGCATCTCCATCCGCAGGGACCGACGATAGGTCCAGGGCTGATCCGGCATGCCTGCGAGAATTTCCACCTGCTGCTGCAGGGATGCGAGTCTCCGTTTGGCTTCCTCATGAGCTTCTCCCGGAGGCACAGCCGCAGCCACCTGCCTCTGAAAGGGGGCGAACGCGACCCGCAGCTGTTCCGAATGTTCAGCCGCTGGCGTCCACTGGACCGACAGGGGAAGCAGGGCTCCGCCTTCTGCGACGGATAACGGCTGAGAGACTCGCGGCCCTGCAAGGACGCCTGCTTCCCCGCCAGATTCAGCGAGTGGCAGAACGGCGATCTGAGCCCAGTCCCAGCCACAGGCTGCGGCTTCACGCTGCACATGCTCCCGCTGCAGTCGATCGAGCAGTTGCGGATGAATCAGGCCATCCGGGGAATCGGACGCGGTGAGCAGAAAATCTCCGGGCTGCATCTGAATCACGCCAGCATGCCGAAACTCAGCTGACAGTGTTGCAAGCACCCTCGTCAGCAGCTCAGGGTCCGCCTGTTCGCACGTCAGTCGCTGGCAGAACACTCCACCCGGATTCAGCCTTGAGTGCACTGCCGCGCAGAATTCACGAGTGAGCAGTGACATGTGACGCAGCGAAGTCGCGGGACCACCGGCAGCAACCACCACATCAAACTGTCCCAGCTGCTCGTCTCGCACCGCCAGCGGCAGATCTGCATGCAGCAGCTGCACTCGACTGTCCTGATCCGGGCGATCGGCAGAATGTCGCCAGAGGAATTCGGATGCCGCAGCGGTTGTGGCGGCATCGGCCCGCACGGCCAGAATCTGCTGCACCGGGAAGTGCGTCGCAGTTCTCAGCATCGCGCCGGAATCATCTCCCAGCAGGAGCACTCGCCCGGGACGCGGATGATTGCAAAGGCCCACGATGGCCGGCAGCACCTCCTCCGGAGCCTGTGGCTGGATTCGCGTATCGCTGCTGCCTTTCGCGGTCACCACGCCACCTCGAAGCAGTTCAAAGGTCACAGCAGACTGTCGCCAGACAGACAGCTCCCCGGATGCTCCCGCGGACAGCCACGCCAGCCTTGCAGGTTCCGTGTGCCGGATCAGCTCCATGCTCAGACCACGACCGCGGGCTTGCAGTGTTCGTCCGGCAAAGAGCAGTCGCGAAGCACTGGTGAGATCAAACCGCGGCGCGGCCAGCGGAATGGCCAGCAGCGCAAGCGCCAGTGGCACGGAAGCCCGCAGACCCGCTTTCCCGAAACGAGCAGATTCACCGGCAGCAAGCCGCAGCCCGAATCCCGCCGCGACGCTCAGGCCAGACACGATCGGAAGCAGGCTTGCAACAGTGCTGAAGGCTGTGAGCACTGCGCCCAGCGGCAATCCAAAGGCAAGAGCCGCTGAAAACCAGAAATCATCCTCTGCCGTCGTGTTGCTGTTTCGTGGTAACAGCCAGGCACAGGCCAGGAGTGCTGAGATCACACCTGCGACAGCCGCACGCAGGACCAGTTGCAGCAGCCCCCGCTCGGTCGTTTCCGAGATCGCCAGAAAGAATTCCGGAAGCAGTGGCTGCAGCCAGGCAAACAGCAGCAGTGACAGGAATCCCGCGGCTGAAAGCCATTTGCCCGCAACATGTCCCGCAGCCAGCGTTCGCAGACCCAGCATTGCGGCCGCTGTCACCGCGGCCAGCAGGACCAGTTGCAGTGCCGTGAATGGCAACAGTTGTCCCCAAAAGGCGAACAGGATCACAGTCAGCAGTCCGGCAGACAGACCGCTGCCCAGAAACAGACTTCGGCGAGGCCACGGCGGTCCTTCGTTCTCAATCGCACCCGCAGTCGAAACCAATGCCTGCACCGCTGCTGATTCCGCCGGAAACGCTCCCAGTGACACACACACCACGGCGAGACCAGCAAAGGCTGCGATCAGCATGACCGGAGAAATGCCGGCCAGATTCAGCAGACAGACAACCGGCAATGCCACGGGAATCAGGAGCAGACTGTGCGATGGAAGTGGGCGCTGGCCATCGTGCAGCACGCGACAGACAGCAAACAGAATGGTCAGTACGCCGCAGGGGAGGAGAGAGACAAGACCATAGATAATTGTCTCAGCAACGCTGCTGCGGATTGAAAACAGACCAACGGCGAGTGCGAGCAGCTGTGTGAGGATCCAGGGGAGCGCGGCAGCGGCAGTGAGTCCCAGCCCGGTGGCGGTGAGCACGGGAACGAGGTGGCCAGCGGTGTTGCCGTACGGCACGGGGAGTTCGCGTTGCAGCCGGGCGGCAAGCCCCCATGCAACAGCCAGTGCACCTGCGAGCACTGCGGTGGAGGCGGTTGACAGACCGCACAGAGCCGTCCAGAGGCCTGCGGCCTGAAACACGGCAGCAGCGGCCAACAGCACACACGACGCCTGGCGAAGCAGGGACAGACCAGAGAAAATCGACACGGACCGGCATCCTTGCCAGGGCTCCAGCGAGCCGTTGATCGGGGGAACTCAGCTTTTTTGCGGATTTTTCCGGCAGCCTGGACAAGTGGCTGCCGCTTTGGCAGGATCCTGCCGGTCGCTCCCGCAATTTCCGCCGGGAATTCTACAGCAAATCCCCATTCAGCCTCAAGACCGAAGACTGGCATGCACCGCATCCTCGAATGTTCACTGACAGGTGAGTCCCACAACGCTTCGGTCCTGCAGGGGCTCAGCCGAGCCGGCAAACCTCTGCTCGCCCGCTACGACCTCGACTCCCTGCAGCACTGGCGACCGGAGCACGTGCGGCAAAGTCGAGTGCGTTCCATGTGGAAATTTCACCCTGTGCTGCCGGTGGATTCGCCTGCGGACGCCGTGAGTCTGGGTGAGGGCGTAACGCCGTTTCTCAAATGCCTCGAACGCGGGCCTTTTCAGGGGTTCGGTGATCTTTGGGTGAAGGATGAATCCTTCAACCCCACCCAAAGCTTCAAGGCGCGGGGCATGTCAGCCGCGATCACTCGCGCGGCCGCGCTGGGCGTGCGTGCAGTGGCACTGCCTTCGGCGGGCAATGCTGCGGGAGCGGCGACGGCGTACGCAGCTCGGGCCGGCATGCAGTGTGTGATTTTTGTTCCGGAAGACACACCGCCCGCCAATCTGCTGGAATCGGCCTGCGGTGGTGCCCGCGTGGTGCTCGTCAACGGTCTGATCAGCGACTGCGGACGACTCTGCCGCGAAGCCTGCCAGCGTTTCGGCTGGTTTGATCTGTCCACGCTCCGCGAACCCTTCCGGATCGAGGGCAAGAAGACGATGGGCTATGAACTGGCATTTGACCTTGCCGATGCTCGCGGCACTTCGACACTCCAGCTTCCCGATGTGATTCTCTACCCCACGGGCGGGGGCACGGGACTGATCGGCATGTGGAAAGCGTTCGATGAAATGGAGCGGCTGGGGTGGATCGGTTCTGCACGTCCCCGCATGGTGGTGGTCCAGGCGGAAGGCTGTGCACCGATCGTTCGTGCGTTTGAGCAGCAGGCCACATCGGCTCCTTTGTTTCCCAATGCGCATACGGTTGCGTCGGGATTGCGAGTGCCTGCGGCGATCGGTGATTTCATCATGCTGGAGATTCTGCGAAAGAGCGGTGGTACGGCGCTCACCGTCACCGATGCAGAGCTCATGCACGGCGTTGACGAGCTGGCACAGCTGCAGGGTCTGCACTGTGCCCCGGAAGGGGGAGCGATCTGGAAGGCTGCTCTGAAGCTGCGTGAAACCGGCTGGCTCCGGCCGGACGAAACCATCGTGATGTTCAACACCGGAGCAGCCGTGAAATACAATCATCTGCTTCGCTGCGACAACCCACTCCGACTCGATCACACCAGTCCTGCTGCCATCGACGTTCTGGCAGCGTCTCTGAATGCGTGAGGCACCCTGACATGACCATGGAAAGTACCCTGCAGTTACTGCGAAATTCAGCGGCTGATCAGCGGCTGTCACGGGAGGAGCGTCAGCGGCTGAAGGACGTGGTGGCGGCGTTCCGTCCCGAGGACGTGGGTCGCCTGCGAAACGCCGCCTTCGAACTGCTCAGAGCTCACATCACGGACGATGGCCTCCGCGGCCAGCTGGGGTGGCTGGAGGACGTGATTCGAGTGCTTTCGGGCAGCAGCCCGGAGTCGGCTGAGACGGCAGTGGTTGCAGAAGCGTGGTTCAGCCCCCAGCAGAACTGTCCGGGAAAAATTCGGGAACTCATCGCGGGCGTTCGAAAAACCCTGGACATCTGCGTGTTCACGATCACCGATGATCGACTCACTGAGGCCGTTATGCAGGCTCATCGCCGGGGCGTACGTGTGAGGATCATCACGGACAACGACAAGGCGGCGGATCTGGGGTCAGACGCGGATCGCCTGCGTGAATGCGGAGTGCAGCTGCGAATTGATCGCACCCAATACCACATGCATCACAAGTTCGCAGTTTTTGACGGGCGTGTGCTGCTGAACGGGAGCTACAACTGGACGCGAGGGGCGGCCGAGCAGAACGAAGAGAACTTTCTTGTGCTGAGCCAGCCTTTGCTGATTGCCCGGTATCAGGAGCAATTCGATTTGTTGTGGAATTCGCTGCACGAGTGAGGCTTCAGGGTCAGCTGATGATCGCGCTGATCGGTGCGCCGTGGTCGATGTCAAGGCGTTTGCGATCCGGGATTTCCAGTTTGCGGGAGTCGAGTCCGAGCTGCTGCAGGATGGTGGCATGGATATCGGTGACATAGTGGCGATCTTCGATGGCATGAAAGCCGATCTCGTCGGTGGCACCATGCACGATTCCGCCGCGGATCCCGCCACCTGCCATCCATACTGAGAATCCATAGATGTGGTGATCGCGGCCATCGGAGCCCTGGGTGCCGGGCGTGCGACCGAATTCGCTGGCGAAGACGACGAGGGTGTCCTGGAGGAGTCCGCGTTGTTTGAGATCCTGGAGCAGTCCGCCGATGGGTTTGTCCACGGCGGCAAAGTTGCGTTCGTGGTTGGCTTTGAGTCCGCCGTGAGCATCCCAGACCCCCGCGCCGCCGGCCCCATGCTGAATCTGAATGAACCGCACGCCACGTTCCACGAGCCTGCGAGCGGCCAGCATTTGCATGCCGAAGTCACGCGTGCCCGGCTGGTCGAGCCCGTACAGGTGCTGGGTGGCAGGAGTTTCGGTGTTGAAACTGAGCGTCTCGGGGACGGACATCTGCATCCGATAGGCCAGTTCATAGGACTTGATGCGTGCTTCGAGTGCGGAGTCGCCGGGATAGTGGCGGCCTCTGATTCGATTCAGCTGTCCGGCCAGTTGAAACCCGATGCGTTGCTGATCGGGAGTGACGCCGGAGGGGGCCCGTCCGTAGTCCAGCGGATTATTTGGATCGATGCGAATGGGCACGGCATCGTGTTCGGGTCCGAGGTAGTGTCCGTCTTTGGCGTTCCAGTACTCGCGGTTGCCGATGGAGATGAACTGCGGCAGGTTATCGTTGAGTGATCCGAGGCCATAGTGGACCCAGGCACCGAGAGTGGGAAATTCGCCATCGAGCATATGGCGACCGGAGTGGAACTGAGTCTGGGCGCCGTGATTGTCGTCAGTGGTGTACATGGATCGGACGACGGCGATGTCATCGGCACAGCGACCGACTTCGGGAACCCAGTTGCTCAGCTGCATCCCGCACTGGCCATAGCGTCGAAAGCCGACCTGGAGTGGATACAGGCGATTTCGCTGTTGTCCGTTGGCGTCGTTGACGACGGTGACGCGCGCGAGTTTGAGTTTTTCGGGGCTTTGGGAATCGGCGAAGGGCGTTTCGGCGATGGTCAGCCCGGCGTAGCGGTTGAGCATGGGTTTGGGGTCGAAGGACTCCATATGTGAGACGCCGCCGTTCATGAACAGCCAGATCACACTGCGGGCGCGGGGGGCGAAGTGGGGGCGTCCATCGGGAGGCTGCCAGTGTGTGGCGTCCGGTGGGGCGGCTGAGGCGTTTTGGGCGAGGACACCGTCACGAGCCAGCATGGCCCCGATGGCCAGGCTGGAGAAGCCCATGGCGGAGCTGGTGAGCACTGTTCGACGCGGAGGGCGGGAAGCTGCCGGGGCCATCAGAATCGCTCCTGCGGATTCAACTGCGGGACGGAATGCACGCGCATCAGCGGGTGACAGCGGCGGTGGCAGCTGGTGGTGCAGAGATGGCGGCAGCCGGGAAGGACGTTTCGAGTGCCCCGGTGTCGGCGTTGTAGAGACGCACGGTGCCATCGAAGCCGGCCACGGCCGCCTGCTTTTCGTCGCCGCGAATGCTGACGGCGAAGACCGGAGATGTGAGGCCCTGCAGGTCAATGGTTTTTGCGGGGTCGGCGGTTGTGTAGAGTCTGGCAGAACCGGAGACTGCGGTGCTGGCACCGGCAATAAACCGTGCACCGGACGGTGACACGTCGATATCGGTCACACGGCCTTCCAGCCGGGGGTAGCTGCGAATCAGGTTGAAGTCATCTCCGATCTGCCGGGCGCGTTCCCGGAAAATGCGGTACAGCCGGGGTTCGCCGTCAGCGCCTCCGGCGAGCACTTCTTCGGTGGTGGGCATTCGCTGCACGTCCGCCAGACCGCCTTTGAGCGCTCCCGGGGTGATGCTGGTGATGTTGTCGACAAACTGCCCGTTCTCGACGATGGTCAGTTTCATGGAACGATCGCGGCTGACGGAGATTACGTGGTCGTTCTTGAGCGAGAACGTGGTGCCGAGAACCCAGTCGGCGTGAGCATCCATGCGCATTTTCACTTCACCGCTGGCGACATTAACGACGCGCAAGCGGTTGTCTGCACCCCCGAAGGCGACGAGACTGCCGTCGGTGTTGAAGCTGACACCGAAGAGGGAA
Source organism: Planctomycetota bacterium (assembly GCA_046074585.1). Lineage (GTDB taxonomy): Bacteria > Planctomycetota > Planctomycetia > Planctomycetales > Planctomycetaceae > SXXK01. The sequence continues at coordinate 8,978 of JBJTOM010000237.1, forward strand.
TCGGTGCCGAGAGTAACAGCGTGCAGAAGACGACTTTCGGCGATGTTCCAGAGCTGCAGTTCGCCGAAGAGCGCCGGGGTTCCGCCGGCGACGGCGAGCAGATGTCCGTCGGGGGAAAACGCAAGCGATTCAATCCGCTGGGAGCGGCCAATCAGACGCTGCACAGGAGCACTGCCGTCGAGCGTGTGAATCTGCACTTCGTGGTAACCGGAAACAGCCAGACGGCGACCGTCCGGGGAATAGTCGATCGCGGTGACAACCGGTGGCGTGGAATAGACCGGCGGGTTCTGGGGAGAAACGGGTTTTTCGAGAGAAGCGGGAGTGTCGTCGGTTGCTCCCTGAGCAATCCAGCGGCGAAGGGTTTCGACCTGTTCGGGTTTGAGCGGATCACCGTTGAGTGGCATTTCGGGGTCTTCGCCGGAGATATAACGGATGATCACGCTTTGGTCCGGCTGACCGGCAGTGAACGCGGTGCCGGCCGCGCCACCTTTGGCCAGTTCAGCGACGGAGGTCACGGAGAGTTCCCCTTCGCGTTTGCCTGCAAAATGGCAGCCGGAGCAGTATCGCTGCAGGATGGGGCGGACAGAGCGATAGTAGCTGACCGGTTTTTCCGCCGGGGGCGTCGTTTCCTGGCCGTAGATGCCGGCCGGGCAGGAGCAGAACAGAGCGAGGCAGAGAGCCAGCGAAGGAAGTCGCGGGGACATGGAGGGGATTCCGGGAGGGCCTGTGGGAGGAGGGCAGGAGCAACGGCGACTGCGGATGGTTGTATCGCAAAGAGGGGGAGAAAGCAAAGAAATCTGCGGTGGAGGGGCATGAATTTCGGGGGACAGCGCTGGCTTTTCAACCGCTGCGGGACTGCTATCATAACGCCAACCTGACACGTCCATTCCACGCGGCGTCCCGAATGGTGACCGCCCGTTTGTCCAGAAAGTCCCACCTGCCATGGCTGCTTTTTTCCCGGAAGTCGATCAGATTCGCTACGAAGGTCCTCAATCGCGTAATCCGCTGGCGTTCCGCCACTATGATCCTACGGCGATGGTGGAAGGCCGCAGCATGCGGGACTGGCTGCGATTCGCCGTCTGTTACTGGCACACATTCCGTGGCGACGGCACAGACCCCTTCGGCGCGCCCACGCTGAAACGCCCATGGGACGACGGCACCGGTTCGCTTGACAACGCGCTTCGCCGTGTGGACGTGGCGTTCGAGTTCATGACCAAACTGGGAGTACCTTACTACTGTTTTCATGACCGCGACGTGGCTCCTGAAGGCAGTTCGCTCCGGGAAAGCAATGCGAACCTGGATGTCATCGTGCGGCGTCTGAAGGAAGCGCAGCAGGCCACCGGCATCCGCCTGCTCTGGGGCACCGCCAACCTGTTCTCCAATCCGCGTTTTATGCACGGGGCTGCCACCAGCCCCAACGCTGACGTCTTCGCCTTCGCGGCCGCTCAGGTGAAGAAAGCCATCGAAGTCACACACGAACTGGGTGGCGAAAACTACGTCTTCTGGGGAGGCCGCGAAGGCTACATGTGCCCCTGGAACACCAACATGAAACGCGAACTCGATCACCTCGCACGCTTCATGCACCTGGCTCACGAACACGCCGGCTCCATCGGCTTCAAAGGCCAGTTTCTCTTCGAGCCAAAGCCCAAGGAACCGACCACGCACCAATACGACTTTGACGCCGCCGCCTGTCTGAATTTCATTCGCCAGTACGGCCTGATGGATGTGGTGAAACTCAACATCGAAACCAACCACGCCACGCTCGCCGGGCACACCATGATGCACGAACTCGAATACGCCTCCATCCAGGGTGTGCTCGGCAGCATCGATGCCAACACCGGCAACCTGCTGCTCGGATGGGACACCGATCAATTCCCGACCGATATCTACCTCACAACGCAGATCATGCTGGTGATCATGAAACAGGGCGGTCTGCAGCCCGGTGGCACCAACTTCGATGCCAAAGTCCGTCGCGAAAGCATCGACCCCATCGACCTGTTCTATGCCCACATCGGTGGTATGGACGCGTTCGCCCGCGGACTCCGGATCGCCGCTGCCATTCGGGCTGACGGTGTGCTCGACGAGTTTGTCCGCAACCGCTACAGCAGTTACGAAAGCGGAATCGGCAAACGCATCGAATCCGGCGCTGCCTCCTTCGCTGAACTCGAAACCTATATGCTCGAAAAAGGCGATGCCGCTCCCAACTCCAGCGGTCGCCAGGAAATGCTCGAAAACCTCATCAATCGCTACATCTAAGCTCCCCGGTCCCCGGCATGCACAATCCCGGCCCGGTTGCGGCAGCCGGGATTTTCCGTTTCTGCAACTGTCCCTCCGGAAGCACGCTCCCATGTCGACTCCCCTGCCGCCGCTCATCACACTCCCCATGATGCGCGAAGTGCTCTCCGTACCGCTCCTCTGCGACGCTCTCGATGCTGCCGGGTTCCCCAACCAGTCACCGCGTCTCCCCATCCCGCCGCTCACCATGCCCGGCACAACGCTCATCGGACGCTGCCGCACCTCACTGTGGGCCGACATGGCCCACCGCGACACTCGCCCCTACGAACTCGAACTCCATGCCGTCGATGGCTGCAGCCCCGACGATGTGCTCATCTGTGCCGCCGGTGGATCCATGCGTTCCGGCATCTGGGGCGAACTGCTCACCACCGCCTCCCGCAACGCTGGCTGCATCGGCGTGATTGTTGACGGCGCTGTACGCGACCTTGCAAAAATGAGAGCTCTGCAGTTCCCCGTTTTCGCCCGCGGACTCTGCCCGTACGACAGCCGTGATCGTCAACGCGTGATTGATCTCGACGTTCCGGTGGAAATCGGCGGCGTCCGATTCTGCCCTGGTGACCTCGTAGCCGCCGATGAAGATGGCATCGTGGTTGTGCCGCGGCAGGTCGAGTCGGAAGTTGTCTCCGCCGCATGGCAAAAAGC
>JBJTOM010000238.1:0-5451 GCA_046074585.1 Planctomycetota bacterium
TGGACTGCGGGGGGCCAGTGAGTGAAGTTTTCGAGCTGCAGCAGCAGATTGCGCGGATGTGCGAGGCGGTGCGGGGCACACAGCCATTGCATGCAGATGGTCACGATGGCATGCGGGCAGTTGAACTTTGCCTGGCCGCCGAAGAATCTGCACAGCAGAAACAGACAGTGCTGCTGTGAGTGGCGAGTTCTAATCGATCATGGGTTGTTTGCGTCGCACGAGCTGCAGCGGGATTCCCCAGGGATCCCGGAGCATGGCAAAGACGTCGCCACTGGGCATGGAGTGGACATCAGCGACGATCGTGGCACCGGCGGCAGTGAGTCGTTTGACATCGGCTTCCAGATCGTGGGAAGTGAAGGCCAGGTGGAGTGCCGGGGGCTGGACGGTGTGGAAGTCGAGTGCAGCCGCGTCGGGGTTTCCGTAGATTTCCAGCATGACTGTCCCGCTGTCATCTGCGATGAAATGCACATACGGAGGCTCGATGCCGCGACGTTTGACTGTGAACCCGAGATGTTCGACGTACCAGCGGGCCAGATTGAGCGGGTCGGGGACGTTGAGTGCCAGATGTTCAATTTTCATGATGGAGCGGACCTGGGCAGGGGAATGGACGATCAGCGGGCGACGGCGACGCGCTGAGACTGTTGCCAGCGACCAACGCCCTCTCGGAGGAATTCGAGGAACTTTGCGCCGCCGCTGGTATCAAGCCCCGTGAAGGTCCTGTACACCTGTTTGCCATCCGGGGAAACGATGGCGTAGCTGGGCATGGTGACATCTCCGAGGAGTTCGGAGGCGACAAGGATATTGGCGTCGCGGATGGACTCCTGAAGAGCGGGGTCAGTGATACCGGGGACCTTATCGATGTAAAGCTGCGTGCGCACAAGGCCACTGAGATTTTTGAGAACGTCCTTGTCTGCCAGGACGGTGCGTTCCATTTCCCGACAGTTCACACAGTTGACGCCGGTAACTTCCACAAGCAGCGGTCTGGCGGACTTTTCTGCGGATGTCACGGCCTTCCGAAACTCAAGGGACCACGGCTGATCATGATGAATGATGGCGTAGCCCAGGCCTTCCAGCTGCCGCACGTCACCACTGCGGATCTGTGGCGGAGCAAACGCAGCCACAAGATTCCAGACGGGATCGGGAGGGAGCGGAAGCTGAAGGAGTCCGGCCGTGATGCGACCGGCAAACAGCAGAAACGCGAGGAAGAAGCCGCTGCGAACGACAGAGAATTTCGGCCATCGACCCTGCTGGCGTCGCATGATGTAAACAGCAGCAAATGCGGCCAGACCAATCCAGCTCCAGAGAAAGACTTCATAGGTCAGAAAAACCGGAATACCGCTGATGGAGAAACCAATATCAGCGACGCTCAGGAATTTGGCCACAGCAGCGATTTCCACCAGCCCGATGACGAATTTGACATCGTTCATCCAGCCACCGCTGCGAGGCATCTTTTTCAGCAGTCCCGGGAACAGAGCCAGAAAGAAAAAGGGAGAAGCGAAGGCTGTGGAGAAGCCGAGCATGCCGAGGATCGGCCAGAGATAATCGCCCTGAGCAGCAATCACCAGCAGCGAGCCGACAAAGGCAAACGTGCAGGTGAATGAGACAAGGGTGAACGTGAGTGCCATAAAGACCACACCCACGGTCCCCCCTGTGGATTCACGCCGGGCAGTCCAGTTGAGCAGCCAGCTGGGGACGCGAAATTCAAACAGTCCCAGCAGCATCAGAGCGAAAACGAGGAACAGCACGCTGAAGAACACATTCAGCCATGGGTTGTTGGCGAGGCTGGTGAGGCTGGTCCCGCCAAAAATGCGCGCCATGGCGAGGCCGAGAATGGTGAAGGCAAAGATAATGCTGAGACAGTAGACGATCGCCAGACGCAGTGAGCTGCCCGCCTGCTTTTCTTCCTGTTTGAGAAAAAAGGCGACGGTGATTGGGATCATCGGGAATACGCAGGGAGTGGCAAGGGCCACAAAGCCTGCGGTGATGGCTGCCACCATGAAGGCAAAGAAATTCTGGCCGGCTGGAGCGCCCGTCGTGGTGGCAGCGGGCCGCGATGGAGTGGCGGCATCCGTCGCTGGCAGATCTGCACCTGGGCCTGGTGCTGGCAGACCGTCAGTCGGGATGGGGCTTGCAGCAACATCTGGACTGGTGTCCGCTGGATCGGCCGGCACAGCACGTGTCAGTGCGACGGTGAATCTGGCGGTTGCCGGTGGCTTACAGGTTTTCTCGCAGATCTGGAACCGCATGGAGCCGGAGACGGAAGCGGCAGCATCGATGACCTTGTAGCGACGACTCCAGGTAATCTGGCCATAGTGCACGCGCTGGGTGATATCAGGCAGAGGGTTTTCAATGTCCGGATCACCGGACGGTGCGAAGGCGGGATCCACAGGTTCAAGTCCAGCGGCGTCCACCTGAATTTCAGTGGGCAGACCGGCCATGTCCGGGTCCTGGTCGAGGGCGAAGATGTGCCAGCCCTCTTCGACGGTGGTTTTCAGCTGCAGCAGGACTTCGTCGCCCGGCTTTGCCGGTGCGGGTGTGAGGCTGACGTCGATCGTGACCATGTCGGTGGTGGCTGACTTGCCAAAGCCGATTAAGGGCCGCACGGTCTGCAGGTTAGGGGCCGCAGCGGCAGGCTGATCGCGGAAGGCGGCAGTGAACTTCGCCTTCATAATCGGACGACACTCGCGTTCGGTACAGTAGAGTCCGCTGAGAGTGCCACTGACGGTCAGGCCCGGAGTGACCGGACCCTGAAGGAGGCAGCTCCACGTGACTTTGTCGTGAAACTTTTCCAGCTGCTGCTTCAGTGTTTCATCGAAGCCGGTTTTGGGTTCGCGGTCGGCTGTCCATTCGCCGGTCGGCTTGAGCACACTGTCCGCCGCAAGCTTGATGGCTGTGGCGGAGGTGAAGGAGGGATTCATGGAGTAGATGTAGGCGCCTGGCGGGAGCACTATGGTTACTTCCAGACGGCAGCTGGATTCGTTGACGGCTGTGAGGACACCGGTGATGACGGGGGCCGTGGCTTCTTCCGGGGACTCTTCAATTCCGAATGGAAGGGCAAGGTCACCTGGTTTGAAGTCCTGAGCTGACAAAGCGGGCAGGAAGCCAATGAGCAGGAACAGGCAGGCGCTGGCTATGGGGGAAGAGATCTTGCAGAACATGGTGGTCACCTGTGTTCGCGGAGTGAGCTGATGAACGGGACTTGCGGGAGTGTAACGTGGAGGGCGTTTTCTGGCTATGTGTTTTGATGCCTCGGGAACTCCGGCTTTTGGAATTCCGGAATTGCGTGAACGATAACCGATTTTTGCTTGACACGAGTGACTGGAGACAGCTCGGAGCGTTCGCACGGGGATGAAGACGCGGTGTGAAGGGAACTTGAATTCCTGGGTCGGACGCGCCCGTGGTGCCGGATCCCAATGGCCCTCACATTCCGGCAAAGAGAGCTGTCCGGGAGGGCGAAGCTGGGATGGTGAAACGGCGTTAAGGACGACTGATTTCGTATTTTTGATCAGCCCCACAAGGACAAGGCGTGCAGTGGAGGTCAATCCCCCGGTCACAGTGCGTGCCCGCGCGGCCAGAACCGCACGTCCTCCGCAAGCACCACCAGCCTGCAACGGATCGGCCGGAGCCGTGCCAATGGATAACGAAATGTTGTAAGCCAGGCAGTCCGGGCTGTTCTCATGGCACGACCGGTGTTTACGCCCGTTCCCTCCGTTCAGGCAGACAGACGAGCATCCGGCGTGCGGCCCATTTGTTGACGATACCTGCCGTAAAAAATAAAGCATGAGAAAGGAGATGCTGGACTTTCTTGATTCTGCGGCGGACGGCAGTCGCTCAGGCGAAAAGCAGGTTGAGCAGCGTTTCTGTGAATAAAGGGTGGTATTGTTTTCAATAACCCCGTAAGGTGTGTACAAACACCGTAACAACCGTAATCCAGTAACATGCAAGTCAACCAAAACAAAGAATGTCACCCATGGTTCCTGGAATCAACCTGCTTGTGGATTTTGCCTTCAGGATGCTCTTCGGGAACGAGCTGCATCCGCGGCTCACAATTTGCCTTCTGAATGCGTTGCTGGGGGGAAAGCCACGGATTGTGCGTGTGAGGATCCTGAATATCGAAGTGCAGACGTGGCTCCCGCTCGGGATGGCCCAACGGCTTACCTTCTACACATCCAGGTCCTAAGTGGATCAGCTGAAGAAAGGCCATGACTACAGCAAACTTCGCCCGTCCGTCTGCATCTGTATCCTTGCCGAGCCGCTCTTTTCCGAACATCCAGTGCTGCATCCGGACTTTCGTCTGCGAGACCAATCCTCTTCTGTCACGTTGACGGACGATCTGCAAATCCACTTTTTGCAACTGTCCCATCTTCAAGTGACGACCGAAACGCTGTATGATGCGTCAGAGAAGGAACGCTGGTTGTTCTTTGTCCGGGAAGCTCACAAGCTGACCACGACAGAAATCATGCGTCTGTTTCCCGGCGAAGAATTCGCCGAGGCTGCCGGAGTGCTGGAAATGATCTCGAAGACCCCTCAGCAGAAGATGGAATACGAAGCGCGACTGAAGTTCCAGCGGGACCAGCGAGCCCGCAGACAGGGTGCGTTGATCGAGGGGCACCGGCTGGGGCTCGAGGAGGGGCTTCAACGAGGGTATCAGCAGGGACGGCAGGAAGGACTCAGGGACGGGCGGCAGCAGGGACGTCACGAGGGGCTTCAGGAAGGACGTCATGAGGGACGAATTGTGCTGTTGCAGGAGATTCTCGGACAGCCAGTTTCCACTCCGGACTCGCTTGCATGCCTCTCGGCTGATCAGTTGAAGCAGTTGGAAGAAGACCTCCAGCGGCAGTTCAGGGACCGCGGAATCTGACGCAACTGTCCCTGATTGCATGAACGGGACATCAATCAGACTCTCGTCCCTGAATGCTCGGCATCCGCCCGCCATTGTGCCGCCGGACGGCAGTCCGCGGGCCGGAAGTTCCTGTGATGAGATCGTTGGCGGTTGCAGGCTGCTTCTCGCAATTCTGACACGCATGACGGAACGCTCGACGAAGGTGCATGGCACCAAAACGAAAAAGCACCGTATGGCGTGCGGTCGATGTCAATCGGCCGGTCAGGCTTTGGTGCGGTTCTGATGCCGTTCTGGCCGCGCGGGCACGCACCGTAACCGGGGAATTGACACGCATTTTTTGACGGCACCTGCTGTCAAAAAATAGAGCAGGAGAATGGAGAAAGGAGAGAGTAGACTCTCGACTTTCTCCATGCTCCTGCGGTCTCCTCTCCACTTTCTACTCTCTTACTCGCACGCCCCAGCCCCTTCCGCACTTCCCACGAAGGCCGTGGCAGTGCTGTTGCCCGCGGACTGCCGTCCGACGGCTCAGCAGCGCGTCTCACTTCTCACTTCTCACGTCGCAGCGTCGTAGGGATTGGCTTGGTACTCCGCTTCCTCACGGGCGCGGC
>JBJTOM010000239.1:0-4869 GCA_046074585.1 Planctomycetota bacterium
CCAACGCCGCTGCATGCAAACCCGCATCCAGCTGCGGATCATCCATCCACTCCGGCTGCCGCTGCCGGATTTGCAGATTTCGCCGGTATCTTCGTGCCGGTGGCCCGGTTTGTCTGTGATTCACGTTACTTTGATCCTCATTCACCGCTCTCCACCGCCCAACACCACAACCCGTATCGTCTCAAACGGAAACTTCTTTTCACTCCACCGCCCGGCTGGTCTTGATTGAAAACCAAAATCGAGCGAAACTGCGGCAGAAGAAATTGTCATAGGCAAAATCTATCGAATTGTTAGAAATTATCGATATCAATTTCCGTTGATTTCAGTGGGTTTCAGGCGCTGGCGGAGCTGGTGCCGTGGTTTGCGGGGAGAGCAGGGATGGAGCGACTGACGGGATTACGAAGAGGGTTGCTGGCAGTGGTGCTGGCGGTTTTGGCGGGACCGGTTGCGGGCGCGGATTCGGCAAGGCCCGTGAATCTGACAGCGAGTCGCGTCTACATCTACGTAGGCAAGACGGGTCTGGGGCATAATCACGGGGTGGAGGGTCGTTTGAAGAGTGGTTCGCTGCAGCTGGAGGGTGCAGACGCGGGCGGGGAACTGGTGTTTGACATGACCAGCTTTGATGCGGACACCGACGCGGCCAGGCGTTATGTGGGTTTGGCAGGTTCAACGGATGCTTCGACGAAGCAGCAGGTGAATGCCAACATGAAGGGCGCTGCGGTTTTGGATGTGCAGCGTTATCCGACGGCGAAATTCGTGGTGGACAGCGTCAAGCGGACAGAGAAGAAGAGTCGGGAAGGTCATCCGGTGTACGAGCTGGGTGGGAAGTTTACGCTGCACGGGCAGACGCGTCCATTGAAGCTGGAGGCGGGAGTGGAGGAGCGAGCGGAGGGTCTGCGGCTGCGGGGCAACTTCCGCATTCTGCAGACTCAGTACGGCATTCGTCCCTACAGTAAGGCGTTCGGAGCGGTCGGTGTGGCAGACCAGCTGACGATTTACGGCGATATTCAGCTGGAGAATGCCGGTCGGGAGGGCGAGGCTCCAGCCGAGCCGTCAGCAACTGTGACGCGTTGAGCGAGGAGATGAATCAGCATGATTTCCTGCAGCAGCATTGAGAAGGACGTGATTCGGCGGCACTATGACGTGTCGACATTCTTTTACCGGCTGCTCTGGGGCCGGCACATCCATCACGGGTTATGGGATGGCGACGAGAGTCCTCAGCAGGCTGCGCAGCAGTTGACGGAGCGTTTGGTTCACGAGGCCGGGATTGTCCCGGGGAGCCGAGTGCTGGACATTGGCTGCGGAATGGGAGGATCGTCGATCTATCTGGCGAGTGAGCTGGCGTGTCGGGTGACGGGAGTGACTTTGAGTCCGTTTCAGCGTCGCTGGGCGTCTTTGGCGGCTCGCTTCGGTGGCACTGGTGGCCGAGCTGATTTTCTTTGTGCGGACGCGGAGCGGGTGGAGTTTCCGTTGGGCGCTGCGGATGTGGTGTGGAGTGTGGAGTGTACGGAGCATTTGTTTGACAAGCCGGCCTTTTTCAGGCGTGCCGCTGAGTGGCTGAAGCCGGGTGGCCGCATGGCGATCTGTGTGTGGTTCGCCGGTGACGGACAGCTGACGCCAGCGCAGGAGCAGCTGGCATATGGCGTGTGTGAAGGTTTCTTTTGTCCGTCGTTTGGGAGCGAGGCGGAGTACCGGGAATGGATGACGTCTGCGGGTTTGACGGTGACGGCGTCTCATGACTGGACATCGCGGGTCGCGCGAACCTGGGAGATTTGTCGGGACCGGGTGAAACGCTGGGGCATCCACCGTGTGGCCCACTGGATTGACCCGGGGCAGATCATCTTTCTGGACCGCTTTCAGATGCTGCTGGATGCCTACACTACGGGCGCGATGAAGTATGGCTGTCTGATCGCGGAGAAGCGGTGATGAAAGTATCGGCAGTGCTGCCGTTGTCAGCGGCGACGTCTGTGGGAGGCGTGGAGACTGACAGTGGCCGCAGGTGGCGTCGGCTGAGTGGCTTTGCGTTTGGGCTGGGCGTGCAGGCTTTGTTTGTGGTGACGGTGGTGGATCTGTATGCCTTTCTGCGGTGGGGAGTGGCGGTGCCGGATGCCGACTGGCTGCGTACGGACCTGCTGCTGGCTTTGCAGTTCGCAGTGCCGCACAGTGTGCTGCTGCATCCGCGGTTTCGTTCGCTGTTCAAACGCTGGTGTCCTGCGGAGTTGCACGGGGTGTTCTTCTGTTTGTGCACCTGTCTGAGTCTGCTGCTGCTGTTTGCTGGCTGGCGGTCATCTGAGGGAGTTGTGTGGGAGCTGGAGGGTGTGGCGGCGACGGCGGTTGTGAGTTGTTTTCATCTGTCATGGGCAGCCTTGCTTTACAGCATCAGTCTGACGGGTCTGGGTTATCAGACCGGGCTGACTCAATGGACCCACTGGTATCGGGGCACGTCGGTGGGTCGTCGTGAGTTTCGTGCGGTGAGTCTGTATCGTGTTCTGCGGCACCCGGTGTACCTCAGCTTTCTCGGGCTGATCTGGTTCACGCCGGTGATGACCTTCGACCACGCTCTGCTCACCGGGATCTGGACGATCTACATTTTCATCGGGAGTATTCTGAAAGACGATCGTTTGCGGTATTATCTGGGCGATTCGTACGCGAACTACATGTCGCAGGTGGCTGGCTATCCCGGGATGGTGTTCGGTCCGCTGGGCCGACGGGGCCCTCCGCGACCGTCAGCGGCGGTCGATGGTCAGAATCATGTTTCTTCCGGGGCATCGCGCGCGGCCTGATTTTTTTTGTGGTCCTTTCCAGCGGCGAGCCGCGGCATGAATCAGGTCCTGGTCCGCATCCGGCTGCTGCTGGTCTATCTGCTGTGTCTGCTGCCGCTCGTGGTCTGGGGGGCTGTGCAGGCGTTACAGGCCAGCAATAACTCCCCGATCGACTGGGTGGACAGCACGTTTTCTGCGCGGCAAAGTTACGACGAATTTGTCGAGCTGTTTGGTCCGGGTGATGCCGTGGTGGTGAGCTGGCCGGGCTGTCTGCGAACAGACCCGCGGCTGGATGAGCTGCTGTCCATGCTGCGGGAGGACCCGGAATTCCTCGATGCCGAAGGCGTGTCGTACTTCTATTCCGTGACCTGTGGCAGGGAAGTTCTGCAGCAGCTGACCGGGACCGCCACCGGCACATCGTCAGACAGTTCCGGTGACGACAACGGTGGTTCCTCAGACGCTGGCAGCGACGGGGACGCCGGCGGGAACAGCGACGGGGACGCCGATTCCCGCAGGCCGCGGCTGGTCCTGTCGGAAGCGGCTGCAATGGAGCGGTTGCGGGGAACGCTGCTGGGCCGCGACGGTCAGCTGACGAGTGTGATCTGTGTGCTCAACAAAGCGGCACTGGAACGGCGGGCCGTGATTGTGCCCGAGCTGAAGCGGCGGATCCAGGACTTGTTTGAGATCCCGGAGTCGGAGCTGCATCTGGCGGGGCCGGTGATTGACGGGCTGACGGTGGACGAAGCCAGTCACCGTTCGCTGACGCAGTTCGCCCTGCCATCTTCGCTGGTGATCTTTGCCATCTGCCTGCTGTCGCTCCGATCCTTTCGAGCGGCAATCGTGGTGTTTCTCACCGCATCACTCTGCCAGGCACTGGTGCTCTCCATGATTTATTACAGTGGGGAGCGATTGAGTGCGCTGCTGATTATTCTTCCGCCGCTCGTCCAGGTGCTCACCGTTTCGGGCGGCATTCACCTGATGAATTACTATCTGAATTCCGTCAGCCAGATGTCACCGCAGCTGGCGGCAATTGAATGTTTCCGTCAGGGCTGGCTGCCCACGGCACTCTCGCTGGGAACGACGGCGATCGGCACGGCATCGCTCATGGTGAGTGGTCTGGAGCCGATTCGGCTGTTTGGAATTTACGGCACTGTCGGAGTGCTGCTGACGCTCGCCTCGGTGCTCACGGCCATCCCCTGTTCCATGTACGTGTTTGGTCCCAGGTCGCGGCGGTCGAGGGTGATGGAGAATGCAGGCACGGTGTCGCGAGTGAGGGTGGCGTCCGAAACGGCGGCGACGATCGTTCTTCAGGCGGAATCGGTGCTGCACGGAAGCGAACGGCGGACGGTCTGGCACCTGCTCACATGGCTCCTGCAGACCTTCAACGCGGCCAGTCTGGTGCTGTTGTTTGGAGCGATGGGGCTGTCGGCCTGGGGACTGCAGTGGCTGCAGACGTCGGTGCGGATTGAAACGCTGTATGAACCGGACAGCAGGATCATGCAGGACTATGCATGGCTTGAGGACCGCATCGGGCCACTGGTGCCGATTGAGGTGTTGCTGACGGTGGATGCCGACGCACCGCTCACCAGCCGCGGAGCCCTTGATCTGCTCTGGAAACTGGACCGGCGACTGCGACAGCTTCCACAGGTGAAATCCACCTTCTCGGCACTCACACTGTTCCCCGACTTCCCCAAAATGCCGGGGCTGTCGTCTTCGATGCGACTGCGGCTGCTGAACAAAGCCATTTCTGAAGCCCGGCCTGCGTTTGCAGAGTCCGGAGTGCTCCGGGTGCGTGACGAGGGAGATGTCTGGCGACTGACGGCGTGGGTGAGTGCCCTTGAGCCGCTGGACTATGGGGACGTACTGAAACAGACGACCGACGCAGCCGACCCGCTGCTGGCTGAGCTGCACAAGGACGTACGGGGGAAGGTGCATTTAAGGGTTTCCGGCATCATGCCGCTCGTGCATCAGATTCAGGGACGGCTGCTGACGGACCTGTTCAACAGTCTGATGTCCGCGCTGCTGGTGATCACGGTGGTGATGACCGTGGTGCAGGCCGGACTGCTGAATGGACTGCTGGCGATGGCATCAAATATCTTCCCGATTG
>JBJTOM010000240.1:0-2747 GCA_046074585.1 Planctomycetota bacterium
TGCCTGCAGTGTTCTGCCCAGTGCTCGGCTGCCTGTGAGCCTCCATACAACTGATCGATCAGGGATTCCAGAAAGCGATGTTCGATCGCATCCCCTGAAGAATTGACACCGCCCACAAGAGACCGATGGTTCAGATTGATAAAACGAATATGGTCAACATCCGATGCACCCTGATCCTGCTGCAGCAGCCGGTATAACTGTGTTGTCAATGGACGTTGGCCATGCTGAGACTCAGCATCGTTAATCCATTCCAGCAGGCGACCATCGTTCACGGCCAGCAGGTGCACAATGCCTGCAGGTGAAGTGCCCGCCATAAACGGGGCAAAGAAGTCATCGAGGATCTCATTCGCGGACTTGTTTTGCCAGGCTGCAGATCCGTCAAGATTCATCTTCAGCTGCAGATCGCCACGCACTTTTCCCTCCACAATCCTTTTGGACGACTGCGGATTTCCGAGTCCCAGCTTACCCGCCAGATGCTGCAGCAATGCCGTTTTTCCATCTCCGGCATTGCCACACAGAACGACGAGACTGATCTGCTCTGAGCGTATATCTGCGAGGAGCGTCGCCTCCAGCTCGGTCGGGACATACGTGTCGATCGCAAACCGGCTGTCCAGTCCGCGCGTCTCGGCGTTGCCGGATCGTGAGCCAGGGTACGCCTGAAGAACTGAATCCAGCCATTTCACATGCTGTTCGCTAAGGTTTGCTGGCTCCTCGAGGGCGTCAACACGACCAATTGGGGAACCTTCGCGACGTGGCTGTGCGAGTGCTTCAGTAGGAGTGACTGGCCGCTGTGATGGCGCGTCCGACGCGTCCCACTGCACTTCGCCCCTGCCCGAACGAAGCATCTCCAGCATTTCCCAGGCGGACTGAAATCGCTGACTGACATCCGGATGGGTCGCCTGATCCAGCACCGCCGACACGACAGGCAGGTCGCTCTTTGGGAGTCCCTGCCAATTCAGGCCTGTCTCGCGGCTCACCTGAGCCCCGTTCCGGAATGGCTCACGATCAAAGCACACGTGGAAGAGACTGGCTGCCAGTGCGAACAGGTCGTCGGCCGGCGAAACCGGCTGTCTCGACTCACGCGATGGGGAGCAGTAGAGCATGGTCCCCGGCGACAGGGCCACGTCACCGATCCGCGTCACAAAATCGTAATCAGTGAGCACCAGCGACGAACCGGACAGAATCATGTTTTTCGGGCTGACATCGCCGTGAATCACCCCATTTCGGTGCAGGACATCCAGTGCACCGGCCAGCTGCTGAAGCCAGCGAATCAGCAGTTGTTCAGTCGAGGCGTCTCCGAAGTCTTCTGCCAGCAGCGGAACAACGCCGGTAAATTCACTGAGTGGAGTGCCGTCGATCCAGCCGAGGAGAGCCACAATGCTGTTTTCAATCCAATCGGCCGCGTTTTCGTATAACGGCGAGAGTCCCTCATTCCTGCCGAGATGAGACCGCACCAGACCGTAGGACCGCAGAATGGCCTCACCGCTTTCCCTTGAATGAGCCACTTTGGCTACGTAGGTCCCCAGCTCCTCCTGAGTCACTCCATCCAGTTCCACGACCTTGAATGTCAGCCCAATCGCTCCGCTTCCGAGCCGACTGACGATGCGATAGGACTTTTCGCGAAACACGATCTGCTGATCTTCCGTCCAGAACCTGGCCGGGAGTATTTCCGCGCGTTCTCGCCGTCCGGCCGGGATTTTTTCCAGTAACTTCAGCAGTTCAGGGATGGAGGGGCGATCGGCCGTCGACTCAGCCATGCCCAGAGTCAATACCCGGTGTGCCTCACACACAGCGGAATCCTGAGGATTGGTGAGAATCTGCCGCAGCGAGCTGCAGAGCGCAAAGATGTCGGAACGAGAATCGGCAGCAGCCAACCCGTTTGCTCGCACTTCCGGGGCCAGAATGTCGTCATCCGAATTCGCGACTGGCAGCGACGAAGAAATGCTGAGGTCGCCAGCAATTCTTGCCCGGTCAAAACCGGTGATGAGCGGTGTGTTGTCGAACTTGACGAGCAGTGTCTGCGGAGACAGATTGCGGTGGACAAACGGTTCAGCTTCGGAGGCATTCTGATGCAGTTGCTGCAGTGCGAGCAGGGCGTGGCGGGCGTATGTCAGCCGCGCTTTGGCGGACCAGCCAGTGTCTTCCGCCCGCTCCGCGATGGTGGGCGCAGCCGGATCCACAACCGTGAAGAAGTACATTTCTCCGGCATACCCGGGGACGTCCTGAAAGGAATCGAGTACCCTTGGAGCCCAGGGAAATAATTGCAGTGTCTGCAGTGCATCGGCTTCTCGGCGAGCTCGGTCGAGTGCCCGTCCGTCATCTTCCGCTGTCAGGTCATACAAATGCAGGATCACATCGTCTCGGCGAGTCGGGTGATTGCCACGATAGACACGCTGAAAGCCAGACTGTGAGGTGTGAATCTGCCGCAGGTTGACATACCCCGCCAGTCGTCGGAAGTTGCCTTTGGGGCGAATCGGTTCGGCTGGCGCCAGAATCTGTGTCACAGCATCGATGTGGTGTTCCGTCAGCAGGGCGGGCTGATCCAGCCCAAGGATTGCGTCGCACTGGCTCAGCAAACACAGCGGTACGCCTCGCACGGGTCCGCGATCAACCAGTTTTCGGACTTTTGAGGGTGTACGCGTCAGCAGGATCGCGGCTTCAACGGGAGGCAGTTCGGGGAACCGGGCCCGCAATATGGTATCAAGCCTGCGCGCCTTGCGGGTCAGTTTTTCGGCTTCCTGCTCAAC
>JBJTOM010000241.1:0-4067 GCA_046074585.1 Planctomycetota bacterium
GAGGAGTCAGGGGTGAGGATGGTGAAACGGTGTTAAGGAAACTTGATTTCGTACTTTGGATCCGCTCCCCCGTGACAAGGCGTGCAGGGGATGTCAATCCCCTGGTAACGGTGCGTGCCCGCGCGGCCAGAACTGCATCAGAACTGCATCAGGAACGCACCAAAGCCTGACCGGCCGATTGACATCGACCGCACGCCACAGGAGGTTTTTTGTGGTTCGTTCGGGCAATGAGGCCTGATGATAGCGGGGGGACTGAAACATCCCAGTTTGTCTGTTTCAGCACCGTTTCACCATCCCATCTTCGCCCTCCCATCTTCACCCGTCTGTTCACAGGATGCCAGAGAACTTCAGGGCCATGGGGCCTCGAGTTCCTGCTCAGACGGCTTGACAAAACTCTCCATTGGCTGCATCGTGTGACGTTTCTCACCCGCCCTGCCTCGCCTCCCCGCGTGCCCCACCTGTTTCCTCAGGATCTGCAATGACTGCTGACGTTCGCCCCCGCATTTCTGAAGACTGGCTTGCTATTTTCATTGGAAGCCTCCTGGTGCTGGGATCTGTCACTGCGGTGCTCTGGAACGGTCAGCAGCCGCTTCCCGCTCCCGAAACGGTGGCTGCCAAAGCGGACGGGGATGCGAACTCTGGCACGAAACCGAAAACTGACAGCAAGCCCACCGCCTGGTCAAGTCCGCTCAAACCCTGGCTTGGTGTACCGGGCAAATGGCAGCGAAGTCCTCTGGAAAGTCTGCAGGCTCCGCGGGCCGTTGCCGGCGCATTCCTGATCACGCTGGCAATGTTTGGACTGGGGATTGGCATCAGCGGAGGAAGTTTGTGGCGATTTCTACCAGGTTTTCTGGTTGTGTTTCTGCTGGGAACGGTGGCTTATGTAATGGCGGAGCAGACAGCGATCCGCAACGCGGGCCTTGAATATGCCTTATGGGCTTTGCTGCTGGGACTGATCATCAGCAACACCACTGGTGCTCCGCAGCTGCTGAAACCGGCCATTCGCACGGAACTGTACATCAAGGCGGGGCTGGTGGTGCTGGGCAGTGAAGTGCTCATCAGTCAGCTTGTGGCGTTGGGGCTGCCGGGTATCTGCATTTCGTGGGTGGTGACTCCGGTCGTCCTGATCACGACATTCTGGTTTGGGCAGCGTGTGCTGAAGATTGAATCAGCATCGCTCAACATGGTGATTTCCGCCGACATGTCGGTGTGTGGGGTGTCGGCCGCCATCGCGACTGCGGCGGCGTGTCGGGCGAAGAAGGAGGAGCTGTCGACGGCCGTGGGCATCTCCCTGGCGTTTACGGTTGTGATGATGTTCGTGATGCCGTACGCAATTCGCAAGCTGGATCTGGACCCGGTGATAGCCGGTGCGTGGATCGGGGGGACGATTGATTCCACGGGTGCTGTGGGAGTGGCGGGGGAGATGATTGGAAAAACCGCCGGAAAGGTGGCGGTGACAGTGAAGATGATTCAGAACATGCTGATCGGTGTGGTGGCGTTCGGCGTTGCGGTGTACTGGGTTTCCAGAGTGGAACGCAGCGAAGATGCGACGGTGAAGCCGGACGTTGGGGAAATCTGGCGACGGTTCCCAAAGTTCATTCTCGGCTTCGTCGGAGCTTCACTGCTGATCTCTCTGCTGCACACACAGCTTCCGCATGGCGATGACTTCTATAAAGCCGTGGTTGATGGCAGTGCAAAAACCCTGAGAAACTGGTGCTTCTGTCTGGCGTTTGTCAGTATCGGGCTGGAGACGGATTTTCGTTCGCTGGCCCACTTCTTCCGTGGCGGCAAGGCGGTGACACTCTATGTGGTCGGCCAGGCACTCAATCTGCTGCTCAGTCTGGCCATGAGCTGGTTCATGTTTCGGATCGTCTTTCCGGACGCGGCAAAGGTGCTCCTTGAAAACTGAACACTCAAAACAGGGACATCGACAGCTGGTGCTTTGTCTGGCACTGCTGCTGGCCATCTGGCTGGTGGCCCTGCCGTGGATCTCCGGCTGGCCGGCGGTTCAGCAATGGTCTGAATTTCTGGATGCGCGGGGGGTCAATCCGAATGCGAAGTTCTTCACAGACCAGCAGGCGGGGTTTGTGAATTCGCGGCAGGTGATGCAGCAGATCAGCAGACAGCCCGATACCTTCTGGAAGGCTGGCGGTGAGCTGTCGGAGCGGGCAGGGGAATGATGCGTCGGAAATGGGGAGCAGGCACGACAGCACCAGCGCCAGTGGCGGCTGCCAGGCGCAGAAAAAGCGGGGGCTGCAGCAGCCCCCGCCTGAAGAATCTTTGCGAGCCGTATTCGGGGCTGGTTATTTCAGCCAGTGACGGTTGACGTCGCCAAGGTCGCTGAACAGGGCATCGAGACTGTCGGTTTCAGGCATCACATCGGCCGACGGCCGGGCTTCGACGGCTGGTTCCAGAGTCTGCAGGCTGTCAGTGGCCGTGCTGAGTACTGACGTCGGTGTCTGGCGACGGATGCTGTTGAGACGTCCACTACTGATCTTCGAGGGATTTGCGGCGATCAGACTGCTGCCGAAGCTGCTGATGTCCGAGCGATTGCTGATGAGCGACCGCTGGCGGCCGATCGCGGGAACATCATTCAGTTCGGTGACTGGAACGGCGACTTCCAGCTGATACCCGGCCAGCGTGCTTTCAATGGCGGCTGGTGGCGGGTCGGCAATCCCCTGCACGTTGCCATTGCCACTGGCGACTGCCAGTGCGAATGAGCTGGCGAGGGCGGGAGCAGTGGCAGTGCGGCCGTTTGAGTACCGATAAATCCGGTCGGTGCTGTTGTCTGAAATCCAGATGTCCATGGAACCATTTGAGGGATCGAGCGTGATACCGGTGGGGCGGGCGTTGGCTGAATTGATCAGCCAGGACGTGGAGGCGGTGGAGACGCCGGAGGCATTCAGCGTGTAGCGGTAGACACGGTCCGTGGCCGCATCATTCACCACCCACAGATAGCTGATGCCACTCTGTGCTCCGAACACCAGGTCTGTCGGGCTGGCATTGCCACTGGCGAGTGCGAAGTTGGCGGTGGCTGTCTGAGTGCCTGTCAGGCGAGAGGCCGCGTTGGCATAGTAGAACACTCGATCTGCTCTGGCATCAACAAGCCAGATATTGGTGCCGTCGGTGGCAATGCCTTCGACGGTGGCATTGGTAGCCAGTGAACCGGCCGTCCACGATCCCAGCAGCCCACCGCTGTTGTTATAGACGAAGACCGTGCGTGAGGCATCGACCACCCAGAGACGGTCACCGGCCGTGACGGTGGCAATGCCTCGCGGAGCGGAGTTACCGCTGCTGATGCTGTAGAATTCCACCAGTGTGCCGTCCGCGGCGTACTCGAACGTGCGGTCCGGAGCCGCATCATCTACCGCGTAGAACTTTGTGGCTGGCGGCGAGTCGTTGTCGGTGTTGGTGAGCGAAAGATCGGCGGGGTTGATCCCGTTGTAGAGGGTATCGGCTGAAACAGCAGCCGCGATGACCGCTGTGTAGGCAATCGTGCCATCGAAAATCGTGTCATCCACCCCGGTCACGGTTACGGTCTGCGGTGAGTTCCAGTTGGCGGCCGTGAATGTCAGTGAGGCCGGGGACACGCTGCCTTCCGTTGTGTCACTGCTGCTGATGGCAATGGTCACGTTTGCCACAGGTTCAGAATTGAGCCGGACCGTGAATGTGACTGATCCGCCTGCTTCCGTGGTGACTATGCCGGAGGGTGCTGAGACGGTCACGCCGGCGGTGTCGTTGTCCGTGTTGGACAGACTCACGTCTGCAGGGTTGATTCCGCTGTAGACCGAATCAGCTGAAGACGCGGCTGCCAGCACAACCGTCCAGCTGATGTTCCCGTCGTCGACCAGATCATCCACACCGGTGGCCGTCACGGTCTGCGGGACGTTCCAGTTGGCGGGGGTGAATGTCAGCAGGCTGGTCGACGTGCTGCCTTCGGTCGTGTCGCTGCTGCTGACGGCGATAGTCACGTTTGCCACGGGTTCAGAATTGAGCTGGACCGTGAATGTGACTGATCCGCCTGCTTCCGTGGTGACGGTGCCGGAGGGTGCTGAGACGGTCACGCC
>JBJTOM010000242.1:0-1116 GCA_046074585.1 Planctomycetota bacterium
CGTGCAACACCACTCCGCTGCGCGCGCACCTTCGGTGCGAATCACAGCCGGGGGCTGCCGCCCAACCGCTGAGCCGTGGGACGGGAGTCCGCGGGCAACGCCCTCGCAAACGCCCGTGCAACACCACTCCGCCGCGCGCACCTTCGGTGCGAATCACAGCCGGGGGTTGCCGCCCAACCGCTGAGCCGCCGGACGGGAGTCCGCGGGCAACGCCCTCGCAAACGCCCGTGCAACACCACTCCGCTGCGCGCGCACCTTCGGTGCGAATCACAGCCGGGGGCTGCCGCCCAACCGCTGAGCCGCCGGACGGGAGTCCGCGGGCAACGCCCCTACACCGGTGCAGGCCAGATGCTCCGTCGGCGGCTCATAGCGGGAAGGTGACGCTGTCGTTCGTTTTCCTGCGGGAGCGGCGGGATGTGAAGCGAGGGATGAAATGGCTGCGGGTGCAGTGGACTGCCTTCACGATTGTGGTCATTCAGGCCGGCGTGGAGCCTGCCGGTTTGGCAGGAAGGAGATCAGCGGTAAGAGCATCATGCCCAGTGCCGCCGCTCCGACATCGGGTTGCCCCCCAAAGAAGCAGAGCCAGCCGCTGTATCCCGTCATGCCAATGACCCCGCAAACGCCCGCGGCAAGGCAGGCCTTCATGAACCACGCGGGCACGCCGCATCCACGAAAGAGTGACAGCGATTCGGTTCCGAGGGAGGTGGCGATGGCAGCGACGACGGGGACTGCGATCAGAGCGCGCCAGCGTCCATCGAGGGCTTCACTGACCAAAACGATCAGACTGAGTCCAAAGAACAGGCTGCCGATGGCGAGTGGCAGGGCCAGCAATGTTTGCAGCACGACCGCTGAACGAACCGTGCGACGAGTTTCAACGGCGTTGTTGATCACCATTTCAGCGACTTCTGGAAGAAATGAGACACAGAGCCCGGGCAAACGACCTGCTCAAAATATACTGCGAGACTTAACGGTGTCAATGTGAGGAATCGGGGGAAGTTACGTTTCATCCGCCACCTTCGCCACCCTTCCCTTCAGCGTCAAGTGATCCGCAAAAGCCTTCTCGGAAAGTCCATCATGCGTCCCTCCCACCTGCTCGCTCCGGTCACAATCGGCGAT
>JBJTOM010000243.1:0-1347 GCA_046074585.1 Planctomycetota bacterium
GGCTGGCAAGGTCCTCTTCCGCTGGCGCGACCACAGTCGCCGGGGACGCTGTCCGGCCGGCAGGCGGTGACGGGACCTGCGGTTGCTCCGGGGCCTGGGATTTCTGCTGCGGCGACGGTGGTTGTTGTGCAGTGTCTGCTGCGAATGCTGTGCGGAGCGTTTGCACAAAGTCAACGCACCTGCTGTAACGCCGGTCGGGTTCCTTCTGCAGCACCCGGTCGAAGACGGGCTGGAGCCTTTGCAGCTCCGGAGGCAGTTGCGTCAGGGACCCGTTGATGATCGCAAAGCCCAGAGCCATGCCGCTGCCCTGAAAGGGGCAGAATCCTGTCAGCAGCTCCCACGCCACAATGCCCAGCGCCCACTGGTCGCTGACCGCGGTGAGAGGACGGCCATGCCACTGTTCAGGAGCCATATAGGCTGCTGTGCCTTCCACCGGAAGATGCCCACGACTGTACCGCGCGTGGGTGGTGCGAATTTCAGCGGCAAGGCCGAAGTCAATCACATGCACCTTCCGCGTTTCGGGATTGAACATGATGTTTTCGGGTTTGATGTCGCGATGCACAACAGGTGTCTCGGCCGTGTGGGCGCAGTCCAGAGCCTCAGCTGTCGCCTGCAGAATATCGAGCACCAGTTCCGGCAACAGCACTCCCTGACGCGTCTGCAGCCACCGGCGCAGCGTGATCCCAGGCAGATACTGCATCACCTGAAAACAGCCGATGCCCTCCTGTTCGCCCATATCGAACAGCTTGCAGATACTGGGATGCGACAACAGCCAGACCCGGCTGTATTCCTTCCGAATGTCTTCGCTGGCGTCCTTGTTTTGACGCAGAGATTCCGGCAGCAGCTTGATCACCACTTCGGCCGGGTGACCGTTGACCCGTCGATCCCGGTCAGCGGCCTTCCACGCTTCACCCATGCCTCCAGCCCCCAGCCGTTCCAGCAGCTGGTAACGTTTCTGCAGCACCGTGCCGACGGAAACCGCCTGTGCGACGGACCGCAGCTGTCGTCCGGTTTTCAAATCGTCATCGCTGGGCATTGTCAGACCTTGTCGCAGGGGGACGTTCTCAGCGCGGCAGGGCCGCAACCAAAAGGGACGACGGACTGGAAGTCCGCCGCTCCGACCGGCGGACTGGAATTCCGCCGTACAACGAGGCGTGCATGGTGCGTTGAAGTTACGAAGGAAGAGTCTAAACGTCTTTGCTTAGAATTCTACTCCCCTAAGAACCAGATTCCAGCGAGTGGGTGGGCACTGGCCAGATTAGCGTTGACGTTCGCTGGACTGCGTGGAAAAGACGCGTGACGATGCGGGATGGCGAAGCTCCTGCTGAGCCACGTCCCTGTCACGAG
>JBJTOM010000244.1:0-3656 GCA_046074585.1 Planctomycetota bacterium
CGGACTGCCACCAACACCCGCCGCTGTCAGGGACTTCACCGCCCGCTGCGACACCGCAGCCCCGGACCACACCGCAGCCCCGGACCACACCGCAGCCCCGGACCACACAGCAGCATGGCACGACACCGTCCACGCCGCACTCAACAGTCCCCGTTACGGTGAACGCTGGGCACAACACTGGCTCGACCTCGTTCGCTTCGCCGAAACCAACGGCTTCGAGACCAACCGGGAACGCCCCAATGCCTGGCCCTATCGCGATTACGTCATTCGCGCCTTTAATGAGGACAAACCCTACAACCAGTTCCTCAGGGAACAGATCGCCGGCGATGCTCTGGGTGCCCCCGAAGCCACCGCCTTTCTCGTCGCCGGTCCCTATGACATCGTCAAAAGCCCCGACATCAATCTCACCCTGATGCAGCGGCAGAATGAACTTGATGACATCATCGGCACAACAGCCTCCGCATTCCTCGGACTGACACTCGGCTGCGCCCGCTGCCACAATCACAAGTTTGATCCCATCCGCCAGACCGATTACTACGCCGTCCAGGCTGTCTTCGCCGGAGTCCGGCATGGTGAACGCAGCCTGCTTCCCGATGCCGCTGCCGAAGCCGAGATCACCACTCTCACTGCCCGCATCGACAACCTCCGCAAACAACTCCAGCCATGGCTCAAATCCACCGCACCGCAGCGCCCCGCCGTCACAGCCACCTTCAACGAAGAACACTTCCCCGAATTCCTCGCACGCAGCGTTCGCTTCACCATCGACGCCACCAGCTCCGCCCAACCCTGCATCGACGAACTGCAGGTCTTCAGCGGCTCCGTCAATGTCGCACTCGCATCCAGCGGGACCACCGCCCAGGCCTCCGGTACACTCCCCGGATACCCCATCCATCAGCTCAAACACATCCATGATGGACTGCACGGCAACAACCACAGCTGGATCGCAGATCAGGAGTCCGGCTGGATCCAGCTCGACTTCCCCGCGATCGTTCCCATTCAACGCATCGAATGGGCCCGGGATCGTGAAGGACAGTTCAATGATCGCATCCCAGTCAACTATCGCATCGAAGCCGCCGGCGCTGACGGAGTCTGGAAAATCATCGCCAGCTCAGCCGATCGACGCCCCATCGGCGATGCCTCCACAGAACCGGAATATGATTTCACCACAGCCTCCGCAGAACAGCGTCACACCGCCGAAACACAGCTCGCCGATCTGCAGACAGCCGAACAACGCCGCAGACATCTCACGTCCGGCGTCACCATCTATGCCGGAAATTTCCGCCAACCCGAACCCACACACCGACTCTTTCGCGGAGAACCCAACGCACCACGCGAACCAGTCCCCCCCAATGGCATCCGCTTCCTCACCGAATTGCCGCTCACGGACCAGTCACCCGAACAGCAGCGCAGACTCGCCTTCGCCAACTGGCTCGCCGCCGAACACAATCCCCTCACAGCCCGCGTCATTGTCAACCGACTCTGGCAATGGCACTTCGGACGCGGATTGGTAACCACCCCCAGCGACTTCGGACTCGCCGGCACGCCCCCCACTCACCCCGAACTCCTCGACTGGCTCGCCAGCGAACTCATCCGCAGTCACTGGTCCCTGAAACATATCCAGCAACTCATCCTCACATCCTCAACGTATCAGCAAAGCGGCCAACCCCGGTCGGATGCCATCACCACCGATGCCGCCTCCGAACTCTGGTGGCGCTTCCCGCCCCGACGCCTCGAAGCAGAACCCATCCGTGACTGCATCCTCGCCGTCACCGGTGTACTCAATCCGCAAATGTACGGACCAGGCTTCAATGCCTTCGATGTCCAGCTGGAAAATGTGCGTCACTACTTCCCCCGCTCCGCCTGGGGACCCCCTGAATGGCGACGCATGATCTACCAGACACGCGTGCGACTCGAACGTGAAGCCGTCTTCGGCGTCTTCGACTGCCCCGACGCCGCAACCTCCGTCCCCCGCCGCAGTCGCTCCACCACTCCCCTCCAGGCACTCAATCTCTTCAACAGCAGCTTCATCCTGCAACAGGCCGAACTCTTCGCACAAAGACTCCACCGCGACTTCGGTCAACATCCCAATGATCAGGTCACCGGCGCCTTCCAACTCTGCTTCGGTCGCAACCCCAGTCCCCACGAACTCACCGATTCCACTGAACTCATCCAGTCCCACAGCCTGCCAGCCTTCTGCCGCGCACTCCTCAACAGCAACGAATTTGTCTTTCTCCCTTAGTCCCCCACCCCGCGTTCGCCCACTTGAAATGCATCTGAACTTTGCTGTGATCCGACTCGATAACGCCTGAACTGCCGGACAGACCGGCGGGAGGGCGATGCTCCCGCTGAGCCGCCGGACGGCAGTCCGCGGGCAAGAGCAGTGCGGGGCGCCGGTTCAGAGTGCAGCGAAGTGAGAAGTGGCGAATGGGAAATGGGAATTCCTTCAGCCTTCGGTGTTCAGCCTTCAGCCTTTTCTTGACCCCTCACCCCCGACCCCTCTCCCCTGGAGGAGGAGAGTGGGGATTGGGGTGATTTGTTTGCACACAAACCCGCTGCCTTGTATTCTCTTACCGGGAATTTCTCTTTCCCCAAAGTTCCCTCCTCCACCCAACTCATGTCGGCAACATCCCATGCCGGAATCCACACAGTTACTCCGCCAGTGGAAACTGGTCCAGCGTTTATCTGAAGCTCGTGAGGGCGTCTTGCTGTCGCAGCTGGCCACCGAATTGTCCACGTCGGATCGGACCATTCGTCGGGACTTATCCATCCTGCAGTCGGCCGGTTTTCCGCTCTCTGAAACCCGCGGGGA
This sequence comes from Planctomycetota bacterium, assembly GCA_046074585.1. Taxonomy (GTDB): domain Bacteria; phylum Planctomycetota; class Planctomycetia; order Planctomycetales; family Planctomycetaceae; genus SXXK01. Next base: position 2,810 of record JBJTOM010000244.1, read on the forward strand.
GCGGGGCATCAAACGCTGGAGCATGCGGCCGCTCGGGGAACAGCTGCAGGTGGGGTATGCCGATCTGATTTCGGTGGTCATGAGTCGTCGCCTGCTGGAACCCATGGCGGGCACTCCGTTCTGGGACGGTCACCAGCGTCTGCTGCGAAAAATCCGCGGAGTGTTGGGGGAACGTGCGATGCAGTACTGCCAGCAGCTCAGTGGGATCCTCCGCTGCAGCGGGTTCGGAGCCGGTGACTACACCAAACGCGGTGCCCTGCTCGATGCACTCCTGCTGGGCCTCGAAGAACGCCGCTGGGTGCGCGTGCTCTATCGTGGCAGCAGCTCCGCTGGTACCAGCACCAACGCCGACTGGCAAAATCTGGGGCCGCTGGGAGTCATCTGGCACAGCAACAGTCTCTATCTGATTGCATGGAGCGAAAAGCGAGGCGAGATTCGCAATTATAAGGTGGACCGCATGGAACAGGCCGAAGCCGCCGGCGGCCCATCCCATCAGTTCACTCCGCCCCCCGAATTCACGCTGGACTCCTGGCAGGCATCCGCTTTCGGCGTGTACCGCGGAACCGGAGAAACGCTCCACGCCATCCGGATCCATTTTCGCCCCTCAGCCGCCCAGTACGTCCGCGAGTCGTGGTGGCACGTCAGTCAGAAGATGGAGGACACCCCGGACGGCGGCGTCGACCTCCAGCTGCAACTCAATGAACTCAATGCCGTCGCCAAATGGGTGCTCGGCTTCGGCTCCACCGCCCTCGTCCTCGAACCCCCCGAACTCCGCAACATCATCCGCACAGAAGCCCACGCGATCCTGAAAGCCCTCGGACCGGAACCGTAAATTGCCGCCAAAGAG
>JBJTOM010000245.1:0-2416 GCA_046074585.1 Planctomycetota bacterium
CTCACACGATCGCGGATCTGATCGAACATGAACTTTCGGCACTTGGCGTGATTGTCGTGATCGAAGCCGAACATACCTGCATGACCATTCGCGGCGTCAAGAAACCGGGAGCACTGACAGTCACCAGTGCCGTCCGCGGCCAACTCCGAAATAATCTCGGCAGCCGTGCCGAAGCCATGGCCCTGATCAACGGCAAACAATCATGATCGCCCCCTTTGTGCTCAAACTGCTGACCGGAATCGCTGCCACCTGGCTGCTCATGCCGCGCCGTGAAGTCGCCGACGGCTTCTTCCGCATTCAAATGCTTGTCGTCCTGGGGCTGGCCGTCCTGCTCGTCCTGGCTCTTGATCCTGTTTCGCTGGCCGGTTCGCCACAGGCCCCCACGTCTGCCAGTTCCCACGAATTGTCCGGGCTGCCAACCGCTGTCCGCTGGCTGCGTGGCATGGCGTTTGCCATCGCCGTGCTCGCCTACCCCGGTCACATTTTCTGGAAGCTCGGCCGACGCCCGGCCGGGACGGTCTGCATCATTGCCATCGTTCTCCTCAGCCTCGCATCGCTCGGGCTGCTGTCAGCCCGGCTGGCCCGCGGCACCTTCTTCCCGCTGCAGCTGCTTGCTGATACCTCCTCCGCCATGGTTCTGGGCGCCGTGCTCACCGGCATGCTGCTCGGACACTGGTATCTCACCACCCCCGGCATGTCGCTCAAACCCCTGCTCTGGTTCTGCCCCGTCCTCGCGATCGCTGCCGCCGCACGCCTGACGGCCTCGGGCCTGGCCGTTGCCACCAGCGGACTGCCGCCGACAGATCTGGTGCGAACACTCTGGCTGGCACTCCGAATTCTTGGTGGCATTCTGGCCCCTGCCGCCGCCGCGCTGCTTGTTCGACAGATTCTGCAGTACCGCAATACGCAGTCGGCGACCGGAGTCCTCTTCGCGGTGCTGATTCTGGTGTTTATGGGGGAAATGTCTGCCGCGCTGCTGGAAAGTGATCTGGGAGTCCCCTATTAAGATGGACCGGCAGCGCCCCTTTCGGCTGGCTGTGGCCGCCAGTCTCATCGGTGTTGCTGCAGGAGCAGCTGCGGCGGTGTTTCTCTGGTCACTGGAACACGTCACTCGGTTGCACTGGGAGCACCCCGAACTGCTGTTCCTGCTGCCACTTGCCGGACTGCTGTCCGGTGTGGTCTATGCCCGGATCGGAGGCCTCGCGGAAGGTGGCACCGAACTGATTCTCAGGGAAGTTCGGAAACCTGCCGCCGGCGTCCCCGGAAGAATGGCCCCGCTGGTGCTCGCCGGAACACTCGTCACACACCTCTGCGGCGGGTCCGCCGGACGCGAAGGCACTGCAGTGCAGATGGGTGCCAGCCTCGCTGCCGTGCTCGCAAGGTGGCTGCGAGTCCCGTCCGGAGATCTCCCAAAACTGCTCACCTGCGGACTGGCTGCCGGTTTTGCCGCTGTGTTTGGAACGCCACTGGCTGGGGCCGTCTTTGCCCTGGAAGTCTCGACCGGCAGACCGGCCGGTGAGCATTCCGGGGCACGAGTCAGGCGGTTCGTCCGGCTGCTGACCTCGCTGCTGCTGTGTCTCCTTGCAGCCGTCGTCGCTCACGAAACAGCAAAACGGCTCGGTGTCGGCCACACACACTACCGGATCGCCGGTTTCGGTGACGGCCACAGCAGTCGCGGATTCCTCCCCGCCTCATCCAGCGAACTCGTCCGGTTTGCCGCCGCCGCGGGCGTTGCCGGTGTGGCCTTCGGACTGTCCGCCGGCATGTTTATCATCCTCAGAAACACCATCCGCGCGCTCTTCCGGAAGCACGTGTCCCGCGTGTGGATGCGACCCGTTATCGGCGGAATCGCCGTTGTACTGCTGGCAGTGCTGACGCACGACACCAGCTCCCTGGGACTTGGAGTCGAAGCCAGTCCCCAGCGGCCCGACAATGTCTGCATCCGCAGCTGCCTTGAAGCCGATCCCGTGGGTTGGCTCACCTGGTTCCGGAAACTGCTGTTCACTGCGGTGACCGTTGGCAGCGGCTTCAAAGGGGGCGAAGTCACGCCACTCTTTTTCGTTGGGGCCGCACTCGGTAATTTCCTCTCCGGCCACCTCGCAATCCCCACTGGACTTCTGGCAGCCATGGGATTTGTCGCCGTGTTCGCCGGCGCCGCACGAACTCCACTGGCCTGCTCGCTCATGGCCCTTGAAGTCTTTGGTTCAGCCCATCCCGAACTCCTGTCATTCAGCTTCCTTGGCCCCACCGCCCTCTGCTGCCTCGTCGCTGCCCGCTGCAGCGGCCCCAACTCCATCTACGACTCTGAATCGCCTTTTCCCCCCTCTCCCCTTCCAGGCTGTCGACTTAGTCAACATTTATCCTAAGTACCACTACACATATCACTCGTAGTGCGTTACACTGAGGAAAACGGCGC
>JBJTOM010000246.1:0-1586 GCA_046074585.1 Planctomycetota bacterium
GCCATGGCATTCGCAGGTGCCGCCGGGAGCGGGTTTTCGGCGGAGCGACCGGTGCACGACTTTCTGCGGCCGTCGGTCTCCCCGCTGATCCAGCAGGCTGCCATTCGACTGCTGCTGAAGTCCGGCCGTGAAGCGGGCATCACAGAAGTGCTGGGACGCCTGCGGTCCCTCGCCCCGGCCGCCCAGTCTGAACTGCTCGACGGGCTGCTGCAGCGGGAAGACGGCACGGCGCAATTGCTGACAGCGCTGGAAGCGGGTGCAGCGGCAGCGACCGATCTCGATGCCACTCGCCGCGATCGGCTGATGCACCATCGCAATCCGCAGCTGGCAGCACGGGCACGTGAGGTACTGCAGCAGGCGGGGGTCAGCAGTCGTGAGGCGGTCGTGATGGAATACCGCGAGAAACTGGAAGGACTCACTGGCAACGCCCAGACGGGTCGTGCGGTGTTCGAAAAACGCTGCAGCAGCTGTCATCGGCTGCAGGAGATCGGGCGGGACCTGGGGGCCGACCTTGCGGCCCTGCGGGACCGCTCCAGCAGCGCGCTGCTCACTGCCATCCTCGATCCCAACCGCGCAGTGGAAGCGAAGTTTGTAAGTTACACAGTGGTGACAACGGAGGGCCTGCAGTACACCGGCATGCTCCGGGCGGAAACCGGTGCCAGTCTGACCCTGGCCGGCAGCGATGGCCGGGAGCAGACAGTGGCGCGGTCTGCAGTCGATGAACTGCTGTCTTCGGGCCGCTCACTGATGCCGGAAGGCCTGGAGAAAGACCTCGCACCGCAGGACCTCGCCGACGTGGTGGCCTTTGTGCAATCCACAGGAAGCAGCTGGAAACAATTCGCAGGCAATCAGCCTGCCGTAATTCAGCCAGGCGCTGACGGTCTTCTGGTGCTCCCGGCCTCTGCAGCAGAAATCCACGGGCCGACCCTGGTGTTCGAACAGAAATACGGCAATCTGGGATACTGGTCCAGCACCGCAGACCATGCTCGCTGGACAGTTGAGGTGCCTCGTGGCGGTGACTGGATTGTCGAACTGGACTTTGCCTGCGACAACAGCACCGCAGGTGGCCTGATTCGCTTTTCGACCGGCACCAGACTGCTCACCGCACGCGTTCCAGGCACGGGAACGTGGGACGAATATCAAACCTACCGAGCCGGTACGATCGATCTGCATCGAGGACGCGTGCAGCTGACGGTGACCAGTCCTGACCAGCCCCGGACAGCATTACTGGATCTGCGCGCCATCAGGCTGATTCCTGCAGAATGATTCGGCCCGGTGGGCGTGCGGCCAATGGCCCTCGGGTCTGCACCTGTCGGCGCGTCCCGTTGCGATAAAAATGACCAATGGCCTTGAAGTTCGCAAATCCCCTGCGATTCAGCGACTCAAATCCCCCCTTCTTAGAGATCGTCCAGCTTTGCGGCATCGCGAGCCGGGTGTTTGGGTAAAATAAAGATGACCTTCGTGTTTGGTGTGAATTCGCACAGAATGTGCGCGGAATTGTACCCACACGCAAACACCGAGGTCGCTGTGAGTTTAATCAAGGTCAGCAAAAACAAAAGGCAATACCAACCAGCCCCGCTCCTCGA
>JBJTOM010000247.1:0-12871 GCA_046074585.1 Planctomycetota bacterium
ATCGACTCCAACTGCGGCTGGACCATCCAGCAGGCCAGGCACTGCCTCCGCGAACTCCGCGATTCCCGACTGCTGCTCGCCGAACAACCGATCCCCGCCCACGACTTCGCTGCCCTCGCCGAACTCCGCAAAGAATCCGTCGTGCCCATCATGGCCGACGAAAGCGTCTTCACGCTGCAGGATGCCTGGCAACTGTCCCTGCATCGCTCCACCGATCTCTTCAGCATCTACCCAGGCAAGCACGGCGGCATCTCCGCCACAGCCGATATCGTCGCCATCGCCCGCGCCGCCGGACTCCGCTGCACCATCGGCAGCAACCTTGAACTGGGTATCGGCACCGCTGCCATGCTGCACGTTGCCGCCGCATTCCCCGAAGTCGACACCGATGCCTTCCCCGCCGATACCATCGGCCCCTTCTACCACGATGCTGATCTGATCACCTCGCCACTGCAACTTGGCCCCCCTGCGGCCCTCGTGCCGGATGGCCCGGGGCTGGGCGTGGAACTGGACGACGCTCAGCTGCGGCGCTATCGCGTCGACTGAAACCACTCAGCCAGCGTCCTCACGAATACTGAATTCCAGCTTCCATCGTCGCCCGCTGGCTTCATGCACACACCACAATTCCAGCACCCCCAGCTCGGTTATCCGCGACTGAAACTGCACCGGAACCCAGCCGTCGTCCGTTTCCTCGTCAGCCGCCAGGGACAGTTCAAGCGAGTCTGTTTCAGAGAGTTCTTCTGCGGACCAGCGACGCAGTTCCGTACCCGGCTGGTCGTCTCGCCGCACCGCTGAACTGAAAAACCGAAACCGCTCCGGAGCTCCCACGGACAGCCCCACCGCCTCACCCGGAATCTCAGCCGTCGTGCCCTCTTCCATCCCCTGCGGGACAACGCAGAGTGCCTTCAGAGGACGCCCAAGGCCCGGCACTGCAAGCCCTGCTGTCTCAATCCCCACATAATAGGATCGTGCAGCCCCGCCGCGAATTCGTACCCCTCCATGATGGCGAGACCAGCCATAAAAACAGGCGCCGCGAGCGACGGCGAAGTCGAGGTCCTCGCCACCTTCCACCGGCAGTGGCGGCTTGTCCGGGTACCACTCCTGCAGCTGCTCCAGAAGCCGCGTGCGCAACGCGACACTGCGAAAAACACCGCCGTTGAAGAGCACCGAAGCGGGAGCAGCACCGTCAGAGGCCTGCTGCAGAAACGCAGCCAGATGACGCGTGATCGCACCGTCGCTTTCCCAGGGCAGACCCGCTTCGCGAAAACCTGAGCTGCGGGATTTCTGCGGACGGTCTGTGAGCTGTGTCGGGGGAAAGAATCCGTGGATCAGCAGGTCCTGAGCCAGGGTCCGTGGGAGCGACACAGAGATCAGCCCGCCGATCAGACGACTGCCCCGTCCTGGCACAGAGATCGTCTCAGACTCCCGACCAGATGCTGACAACAGACTCTCCTTCGCCTGCCGACAGGCATGCCACAGCGAAATTGACTGCCATGGGTCCAGCGACACCCCCTGTTCCTGAAACAGACCGGCCGCCGCATGTGCCAGCGCCGCATCCATGTTGTCGCCGCCTACGAGCAGATGCGGACCGACTGCGATCCGCCGAAGCACCAGTCCTCCCTTGTCCTCCGCTGCTTCCACCAGTGTCAGATCCGTCGTGCCGCCGCCAACGTCACACACCAGCAGCCGCTCGCCAACCCTGAGGATCTTTCGCCAGCGATCGCCGACCGTGTGCAGCCAGTTGTAGGTCGCAGCCTGCGGTTCTTCGAGCAACACCAGCGATTCAGGGCAGCCGGCGGCCAGCGCCGCTTCACGTGTGAGCTCTCTCGCACTGGCGTCGAAGGATGCAGGTACCGTCAGCACAATCTGCTGCTCACCAAATGGATGCTGCGGGTGAACCTGCTCCCAGACCGCTGCCACATGCTCAAGCAGCCGACGCGAGGCGTCAACGGGAGACATCTTCGGGACATTGGCAGGAGCCTGCCAGGGGAGAATTGGCTGACGACGGTCCACACGGCTGTGACAGAGCCACGACTTGGCCGCCGCAATGGTGCGTTCCGGTGCCTGCGCCGAAAGACTTCGCGCTGCCATGCCGGCACAGAAGACACCGGAATCGTCCCACGGCAGACGCCAGACACCGGACTGCCGCTCAGCGTCCGTGGCCAGATACAGAAACGATGGCAGCTGAACCCGCGATTCGAGCGTGTTCGCTGCCGTCAGCTGCGGGATCGGGAGCAGTTCAATGGCGGGCTGGTCTGCCTGCAGACGCACAAAAGCAACCACCGTGTTCGTGGTCCCCAGATCAATGCCAATCACGTAGTCCGTTGTCATGAAAACAATCTCATTTGCAGCTCAGATGCAGAGTCTCAACCGGAATGCCTCGAAGTTCCGAAACGCTGCAGACCCATCCTTAGAATCACCCATACTGCCCGCACACACTCGCGCAGATTAATCTTTGTGATGCCGTGCCGTCGATCCTCAAAAAAATACGGAATCTCACGCAGACGCCCGCCAGCCTGCAGACAACGAAACAGGATCTCTTCCTGAATCGCGTATCCGGTGGCCTGAGCCTTCGACCAGTCCACTCGAGCCAGCAGAGAGACATTATAGCAGCGAAAACTTCCGCTGTTGTCCCGGGTCTTCAACCCCAGGAGCAGCCTTGCCCACCAGTTGATCAGCAAACTCATCAGCCGTCGCCGGAATGTCCAGCCAGTCACTCCTCCGCCAGGTGCGTAACGGGAGGCGATTGCGACGTCGCAATGCTGCATCGCGTCCAGCAGCTGGGGCACGTAACGGGGGTTGTGACTGAAGTCCGCATCCAGATTCACAAGCTGTGTGAAGCCCCGGCGAACCGCAAATTCAAAAGCAGCCGTCGTCGCCGTCCCCAGACCAAGACGCGCTGGTCGATGGAGCACCTGAATGCGGCTGTCGGCCGTGGCAAGCTCGTCTGCAAGCCGTCCGGTGCCGGCCGGTGAATTGTCGTCCACCACGAGCACTGAAGCGGTGGGTACGGTCTCCAGCAGTTGCGGAATGAGTTCTGCGATGTTGCGGCATTCGTTGTAGGTGCACAACGAAATCAGAATGCTCATTGACACGCCTCCGCGACAGAGACGGTGCCGGTGATCATGGAGCCCGCCGCAGCAGATGTCGGGAACAGCTGATCGGCGCTGAGGATGCGTTCCAGTTTGAGCGGCGGGATGCGCAGCAGCCGGCGAAAATCGACGGCCTGCTCAAGCACCTGCTGCTGGTGCCTGACTCGCTCCGGACGCGGAGAAGGGATCCGGACAGCCCTCAGCAGGAGGTTTTTCGGAGTGTGTTCCATGTCGATGAATTCAAGCAGCTGAGTGTGGTAGCCGGCAGCATCCAGCAGGGCGGCGCGGTGAGTATCCGTGGCAAGGGCACAAAAACGCTCACGCGCGATGCCCCAGCCGGTCAGGGGGGGCAGAGGATTGGCAGGGAGCAGTTTCTGGAGTTCCTGGTGACAACAGGGCACCGCCAGAATTGCTGCAGCCGACCAGCGGACAGCCTGTGCGAGCGCATCATCGGTGGCGGTGTCACAGGCGTGAAGCGAAATCACCAGATCCGGTGGCTGGTCCGGCATAAACGTGGCAATGTCCCCGACTTTGAATTCCAGATTGGTCAGACCCAGACGCTGAGCCACCTGCTGACAGCCGACCACCACGTCCTCGCGACGGTCCAGACCCGTGATGTGACAGCTGCGGCCCTGAATCACCGCCAGCAGATGTTGCACTGCAAAGGTCAGATAGCTCTTGCCACACCCAAAATCCACCACATGCAGGGGACGGTGAGTCGGGAGCGAATCTGTGAGGTCGGCAACAAATTCAAGGAAGCGATTGATCTGCCGAAACTTCCGCGCATGGCTGGATCGGACATTTCCCGACGAATCCATCACTCCCGTCGCCTGCAGAAACGCACAGGGAGTTCCCGGAGGAATGATGTATTGCGGCTTTCGGTCGTGGAGCGGAATCGGGGGAATCGTCTCGGGGGGCTTTGATGAGCCGATCTGGGGGTTCAAGACTGGCAGGTCAGTCGAAGTCAATCGTGGCATCCGCTGCGGTCGGCGGTGGAGCTTCCAGTGGGTGCTGCGGGGGTTGAGCACCGCGTGGAGATGTTCGGTGGGAGTTTCCAGGAGCAGATTGCGGAAGCGACCGTCAAGGGATTGCCGGATCTGTGGCAGCGCTTCGGCTGGAGCACAGTTGCGGTGGAACTCCTGCGTGGCCGTGCGGGAGGCGATCTGCAGGGCTGGCTGGCCACGCAGCACAACCGCGCGAATGTCAATGCGCACGATTTCACCGGCAGTCTCAGCCGGACCGCTGAAAACTGCCTTCTGCAGCATTCCACTGCTGACCGCTGCTGCAAGAATACTGTATAATTCCTGACCGTCTGTCGCCATGCGTCGGACGCCACCGCCTTTCAGGGTGTAATCATCACGGTTCTGGTCGGGAATGGCAACAACACCGGCTGATCAAGAGGGAATTCCAGGCAAATGGCACTGAATAAGAAACAGCAAAAGCAGATCGATGCCGCAAAAACCAAAATTCAGCGACTCCAGCAGCTGCTCAATGCGGCCCGCAAACAACCTGATGATCCCCGCGAAATCCCGAAACTCGAAAAGGAAATCGCCGAACTGAACGCAGACATTGAACGCATCCGCCGCGAAGGCTGAACCATTCCCATGCCCACACTGCATATTCCCCAGCAGACGCCCGCCTCTTCACCTCCACCCCCACAGACCGTCATCCTCGTACATCCCCGCGAACGCCGCAGCAAATGCTCCGTGGAACCCCTCCGATCTTCCCCGGATTACCTGTTTGTCCGATGGCCCGATCCTGTGCCCATCAGCCTCGATGGATACGTGCGACTGGGAATCGGCGGCCCCGTTCTCTCCTCAGCTGATCGCTGCTGCGGACTGCTTCTGCTGGATGGCACCTGGAAACTGGCTGCAAACATGGTCAGCCACTGCCAGCACCTCCCGGTCCGCTCACTTCCGCCCGTGCTCACCGCCTACCCCCGCCGCTCCAGACTCTTCGATGATCCCGCCGAAGGACTCTCAACCATCGAAGCACTCTACACAGCCCTCAGAATCCTCGGACGCAACACCACCGGACTCCTCGATCATTATCACTGGAAGACCGAATTTCTCGAAAAGAACGGCTGGGCCGAAGACGCCTGAACGCCCCCGGCCAACGGCCTTGCCTTTCCGGCACAGAGTGCCAGCGGGAGAGCGAACCAGGGATGAAGCCCCACGTGACAGGGCGCGCAGTGGATGTCAATCCCCCGGTAACGCGCTGCAGAGCCGTCGCACGCCAGTCCGCGGGCAACAGCGCTGCCACGGACTTCCTGAGACCTTCAGCGGACTGGGGACACAACGAAATGGACCCAGGAACTCACCCCAGTTTCGTCACGCGGGTCATCCGTCTTATGAGTCCCCGCGTCCCATGTGTCCCAGCACACAACCACGCAAAACGCAATCCCCGAGCCGCGCCCGTGAGGAAGTGGGCTACCCGCCACACTCTGTGGCGTTCCATTTCCGACGAAGCCCCTTGCCGGGAGGGCGAAGCTCCCGCTGAGCCGTCGTCGTAAAGGATATCCACCAAACACCTTCCGCGTTTCGGTGCCATGCACCTTTGCCAGGTTCCTGGCCTGCCGGGGACAGTCCCTGCAGCGAGAGCAAGGTGGAGCCTCAGATTTGACTGCCATGGTTGGGACGATTATTTGGTTTGTGGTGATTTGGACTGTTGCAGCGTTCACCGCGATTGCAGTGCCACGGGGGTGGCGGCCGAACTCCGGCCCGCGAGGCCACCGGGGACAGTCCCCGCAGAACCAACGCCGCGGCCTCTGTCGCGTTCCATTTCCAGCGCAGGCCGTTGCCGGGAGGGCGAAGCTGGGATGACGAAACGGTGTCAGTCGCAATGGCATTCGTGTTTCAGACTCCACCCGGACCGTAGCTACGCGCCAAGGCGTGCAGTGGATGTCAGTCCCCCGGTGACAGTGCCTGTCCGCGCGGCCAGCGTCGCAGCAAGAGCGAACCCACGCCGCGCGGAGCAGAGTTCCCGCAAATTCGCCCGTTCTCCTCCGGTTTCTCTGCCCCGGCTTTGACGTCACGGAAACACGCAAAGGCGCCAGGATGGAGTGATGAACTTTGGAAATCCGCACGCCCTGTTCTTCCTTTGCGCCTTGGCGCCTTTGCATGAGACCAGCAGTCCTCGCAGTGGCCGACAAAGCTCTGCAGGGCTGCATCGGCCGATTGACATCGGCCGCACGCCGCATGCTGCATGATCGCCGGCCTCGCGCAACTCGGCTGAGGGGCGTAAACACGGGGGGGGGCGGTGAAAACAGCCTGGATTACCCCGCGCACAACGTTTCGTCATCCCAGCCTCGCCGTCCCGAGCTATGCCTCGTCTGTTCAGCGGATCCCACAGAACCGCAAAAGCCCATGCCTCTGGCGGTTTGCAGAACTCATTCCCTGAACACCCACCCCAGCTCCGCGGCTATTCCCGTTCAAGCCACCGCGGCGCCATCCGCAACACAAATACTCGCAGACCGACCAGGGTGGTTCCCAGCCACACTGCGGAGAAAAACAGCAGACCATTCACAAGAGATTCATAGGAATCTCGGGAAGGCACCTCGTCGACCATAATGGAAATCCACGCGATCAGCGGCAGCCCGGTCAACAGAACGTCCAGAGATGTGCCCAGAATTTCGAGGAAAAAAAACAGCGCGAAGAAATGCAGCAGGCAGTACCCGAAGAGCGTTACAAAGCTCCCCACAGCCGCTCGGAGTGTCGTGCGGGAAAACAGAGACCACGCGATCGAAACCCACAGGGCCAGTGTCAGATGTTCCCAGACCAGCAGCAGCCCGAGAGGTTCAAACACCAGCCGCGGCAGTCGATACTTGTGGGTCTGGAACAGCAGAATCGGGTCAACCAGCCGGATGGCCGCAACAATGACAAACCCAAACATGAACAGCCACCTCACTCGACGGGCAGCGGCCAGTTTCTGGATCACGATCCCGGAGGTCGACTGTGGGGTCGTCAGCAGCACAGCCAGCGTTTCGCTGTCGCGTTCAAGGCCGAAGGAACGCGCACCCACGCTGAGCACCACAAGTGTCCCGGCGATCATCAGGACAAAGCTGAGCATCACGAATGCAAAAATGGGTTCGAAGTTCAGGTCGGACTCCATCATCATCCACAGGGCGGACGGAATAAACAGTGTCAGCAGGAAGAAAAGTCTCGGGCGATAGGCGGCTGATGTAACACATTCGCGCCAGGCAATGGGCCGTTCGGCCGGTACTCGCATCGGCGGCAGCGGCTCAGCAACCCCGGCGGTCTGTTTCACGGAAGCCGCCGAACCGCGGTGTTTCCAGAGACTTCCCAGCAGCCGCCGCAGCAATGTCAGGGGCCGCGGGAGTCGCGACAGCGGCGCTTCACAGCGATATCGTTTCACGACCCCACACGCCCCCGCCAGCAATGCGCTGCCGACGATCAGCGGAGGCAGGGAAAGTTTCACGGCCTCGTCGAACGGGACCTGCCATGGCAATTCCCAGAAGCCGATAAACAGCGACGAAATCTCGAACGTCAGCCCGAAGACTCTGCCCGAAAATCCAATCCCCGACAGCACTCCCAGCAGCCCTGGCCCGATCAGATACGCCAGCAGAGTGAACAGTGTCGCCCAGAACGCCTGCAGCGACGTGCGAAATACGGCTGACCAGAAAATCGCGGCTGTAGTCACCTGAACGGACGCCACCAGCATGGCCGCAACGCTCCCGGCCAGCTGTTCCGGCGACAGGCCTCCCAGCGAATAGGCCAGCGCCAGCGATGGCAGACTGATCGCCATCAGCGTCAGCACCGGGATCAGACTGCAAAGGAATTTCTCCAGAATCAGTCGTCCTGCAGAAATACGCGAAATCAGCAGCAGTGGCAGCGTCTGGCGTTCGCGCTCGGATGCAATGGCCGCACAGGCTGTGAGCGGGAGCAGCAGATAGACGGCAATCAGGTTGCAGATGTTGAGCACATCAGCGATCTCCTGACCGCCACCAAATGCGTTTACGCCATTTGCTGAGTCGGTCAGGTCGTCGTAGTTCACGACAACGAACAGCATTTGCAGAGCCGCCAGCACGCCGCGGATGATCCACAAGCGTCGCCCGCGCGATGTCTCCAGCAGCTCGCGGCGGAGCAATGGCAGGTCCAGCCACGTCGACGTTGCACCCGTCATGATCCTGGTTCCACTGAAGTCATTTCCGCTGCATCCCGGCTGCCATCAAACCTGCCGCGTATCCACCACGAAAACCGGCGTCAATATTCACACAGACCACGTTGGAGGCACAGCAGGTGAGCATCGACAGGAGTGCTGTGAGGCCCTGCAGGGAGGCCCCGTAGCCCACAGATGTGGGGACACCAATCACCGGGCAGGAAACAAAGCCCCCAAGCACTGCCGGCAACGCAGCCTCCATCCCCGCCACACAGACAATCACTCTCGCTTCCCTCAGCCTCGGCAAATGCTGAGGAAATCGGTGCGGCCCGGCTACTCCGGCATCCTCGATCAAATCACAGCGAACGTGCATCCACCGCAGCGTCTCAAGCGCCTCTTCAGCCACCGCCCGATCACTGCTGCCGGCCGTCACCACCAGTACCGGTCCGGAGATTTCACGTGGCGATGGATCGCTGCACAGGCGAATGGTACCCGCCGTCGGACTGTAAATGGCATCGGGAAACGCAGACAAAATGGTGGCCGCCTGAGCCGCTGAAACGCGCGTCGCCAGAGAATCCTGGCCGGACTGACGCTGCTGCCGAAAAATGTCGGCCACCAGTTCAGGCGACTTGCCCGGACCAAACACCACCTCGGGAAAACCACAGCGATCACGTCGCAGAAGATCAATGTCCGCCCCGCGAGCAGTCGCCGGAACTCCGGTGACAAGCCCCAGGCTTCTGAGACCGGCAACGGCCCGCTCCAGTTCCTGCGGGTCGGCATAAAGTGTGCCCAGCTTCTGCCGCAGTGTGTCTTCGGTAGGTTCAGGAGCGGACATGGCGGTCTTTCAGGGAATCGGGGACCGGGGATGCTGCAAGGTGAAAGGCGGAATGAATTCGTGGAGTCATTTTGTGGAGCGATTCGCGTTTTTCAGGGACCGGGGTTCAGCTGTTGAGTCCATGCCGCCAGCTCGTCCAGTTTTCTCAGGGCTGCACCGGAATGCACAGCGTCTGCAGCCCGCGCCGCACCGGCGGCCGGCGTGGTGACAGCGGCACCTGCCAGGAGTGCTGCGGCGGCATTGGCCAGCACAATATTCAGCGGGGCACCCGGAGCTCCGGCCAGCAGACTGCGAATGGTCGCCGCACTGTCTGCCGGACTGATGGCCCGCAAGTCGTCCACTGAACATTCCGCCAGCCCGAAGTCCGCCGCCTGCCAGTGAAACCGCCGCACGTTCTGTCCGGAGACTTCAAACACCAGCGTGCTGTCCCAGAGCGCCACTTCGTCCAGTCGTCCGCCCCCGCACACCACAAAGCTGCGGTCTGTGCCCAGCCCGGCAAGGGCTGCTGCCAGCAGTTCTGCGCGGGAGTCACTGGATGCACCAATCAGCTGATGCCGCGCACCTGCAGGGTTGGTCAGCGGCCCCAGCAGATTAAAGAGTGTCGGGAAGGCCAGTCGCCGTCGCACCGGGGCCGCATGACGCATCGCGCCGTGAACCAGCGGTGCAAAACAGAACGTCAGCCCCACCGCGTCCAGACACCGACCCGCCTGTTCCGGAGTCATCCCGATGAAGACACCCAGCGATTCGAGTACATCGGCGGAACCGCTGGTACCGGACACGCTCCGATTTCCGTGCTTGGCCACCGGCATCCCGCAGGCCGCCACCACAATCGCCGCTGCTGTGCTGATGTTGAAGGTCTGCAGCCGATCTCCGCCCGTACCGCAGGTGTCCACCAGCGGGGAACGCGATGTGGGGATGAGCGATGCACGCTGACGCATCGCCGCCGCCGCTCCACACAGCTCCGCCGAATCCAGCGGCCGCATCGCCAAAGCCGTCAGAAACGCGGCAATGTCCACCGCCTCGCATTCGCCATCCATGATGGCTCCCGCCGCCAGCGCAGCCTGCCCCGCCGTCAGACTGCCACCTCCCAGCAGACACTCCACACACTCCTGAACCGCCTGTTGCACGTTTCGCCCCCGACTGCCCCTGTTATCCCAGCGGATTTCCAGGAGAGTTCATCGATTGAGGTGGATTCCGCTGTTTCCGACAGACACAATTCCGGGCAAACGCGGATGACCCCGGAAGTTACCTGCAACCAAAGCGGCGACAGAACAGGATTCTACCATGTCCCTGCTCTCAATCTCAAAGGATGACGAGTCATGGGAACTGGAAATCCCAGGCGCCCCCGACGACTGCTCCTATCTCCCCGGCCAGACAACTCATATCGTCTACCGCCTCGCAGCCAGCCTCTCCGAAACACGCTACGAAACACTCCTCAACCGCGGCTGGCGACGCTTCGGCCGTACACTCTTTCGCCCCGCCTGCCAGAACTGCCGAGCCTGCCAAAGCCTGCGTGTCCGCGTCCCCGACTTCCAGCCCTCACGCAGCCAGCGCCGCGTCCTCGCACGCGTCTCCAGATCGCTCGATATCCAGTTGCACGTCCGCACCCCCGGCGTCACCCAGGAACACCTCCAGCTTTATAACCTCTATCACGCCGATATGCACCATCGCCGCCAGTGGCCTGTCAGACAGATTGAACGCTGCGAATATGCCGAAGCGTTCCTCGACGGCGAATTCAGCTTCGCCCGCGAATTTCAGTACCGACTCAACGGCTCACTCATCGCCGTCGGACTCGTCGATGTCACCCCCAATACGCTCTCCAGCGTCTACTTCTTTCATCATCCCGAATACCGCAGCTTCGCTCTGGGTACCTGGTCCGTCCTTCAGGAAATCAACTTCGCCCGCCAGCACGGCAGACAATACCTGCATATGGGTTTCTACATTCGCGACTGTCAGTCCATGAACTACAAAAATCGCTTTCAACCCTGCGAAATTCTGCAAACCCGCTCGAGCGACCACGAAGAACCGCTGTGGCTGCTTCAGGATGCCCCCGCAGAACTCAAGACGTCCGAAACCACAGACTGATCCCTGCCGCGCTGATCGGCGCTAACCGGGATCCAATTCGCTCCGGCCAACCCCCGACAACAACTCAGCAGCCCGCTCGCACACAGCCTTCGCCGACGGCTGATTCTCAAACACGCGCACAAAACGACTCAGCTTCCCCCGAGCTCGTTCAGCCTTGTCTCCGTTCAACTCCTCGCCGGCCTGATCCAGGTACTCCCGACATCGCTCCGCCTGGTCCTCACGCTTCAGAAATTCATCACGCGCGGCCGACAGACGGCGATGAGCCAGCAGATTCCAGAGCCTCGGGTTGTTGTGATCCGCCGGGGAACTGCTGTCAGCAGCTGTCTCTGTGGCACCGTTCGCAGCTGCCTTTCCGGAACCACCGGCTGCCGGCTGCATCAATTCTGTTTCCGTCCGCTCGATAAACGCCTGCATCCGGTCAATGGACATCAACGGATTGGCCGTCTCATCCGACGCAGGACGAAAGGCGTCGCTGGCGGCCTGCTCAAGGTCACCACGACTTTTGATTCCCTTACTGAGTCGTTTTTCCATCTGAATTTCCAGCGTGAGTGATCGAGCCTGATCCAGCAGGACTGCATTGCGTTCCGCGTATTCGCCGCTCGGAAATCGCTGCAGAGCCGGTTTCAGAAAATCATCCTGCGCCTCTTCCAGAGCTGTCAGGGCACCGTCGCGTTCAGGGTTTTGCAGAACCTCCTGAACCAGGTCGTAGCCACCCTGGTAGAGCGTTTCTTCGGAGGGGCCGCTGAAAAACATGTACCAGACAGTCCCCGCCACCAGCAGCGTTAGCGCTGTCACCAGAAACCACAGGCGTTCATAGAACGGCCCCCGATCGCGTTTCCTCTTCTTTTTTTTGCCGACAGACTCCGTGCCTGTCGTGCGAGTGCCCGGACCAGTGGC
Organism: Planctomycetota bacterium; assembly: GCA_046074585.1. Classification (GTDB taxonomy): domain Bacteria; phylum Planctomycetota; class Planctomycetia; order Planctomycetales; family Planctomycetaceae; genus SXXK01. The sequence continues at coordinate 12,025 of JBJTOM010000247.1, forward strand.
CCCCGCGGCAGTCGTAGTTCCAGCCCTCGCTGCCGACTCCCCTGCCACGTCTGCCGCCGGCGCCTTCAGGGAGGCCGCGATTTCCGTGAGTTCCGTATGGACAGCGAGGGCATCAAATGGGCGATCGTCGGGTTCCTTTTCAAGCAGTCGCAGGATCAGCTGATCCAGTGCCGGCGGACATGCCGGGCACTTTTCGCGAACCGGAAACGGTTCATTTTCCATGTGGGCCAGGAGCATTTCAGCGGGGTTGTCGGCGAGAAAGGGCGTCTGACCGGTGAGCAGTTCATACAGCACACAGCCGACCGCATACAGGTCCGTCTTTCTTGAAATCAGGGTGCTGCCGCGAATCTGTTCCGGCGCCATGTAGGCGTAGGTGCCAACCGTTTTTCCGGCGGCCGTGAGCGGCGATGCTTCGGTGTCCCGCGCAATTCCAAAGTCACCCAGCTTGATCCGTCCCCGCCTGGTGATGAACAGATTGCCCGGCTTGAGATCGCGATGAATGATTCCGGCATTATGAGCGTGTTCAAGCGCTGCACACAGCTGGCGGCCAGCTTCGATGGTCTGTTCCGGATTCAGATGGCCACGGCGTTTGAGCAGCTGGCTGAGGGCGCCACCATCGATGAGCTCCATCGCATACCACCGCTGACCCTCGTGCAGACCACCCCCGTAGTACCGCACAATGTTCGGATGAGACAGCCGTTTCAGGATGCCGATTTCACGCTCAAACCGAGCACGAATCTTGTCGTCCCCGATCAGTCCCGGAGGAATGGGGGTTGTGTATCGGGCCACGTACACAGAGACGGGCCGCGAGGTGGCGTTGAAGGTGCTGCCTCCGGGACTGATCGGG
>JBJTOM010000248.1:0-2669 GCA_046074585.1 Planctomycetota bacterium
CCGCTGGATCCGGTTTCAGCATAATCGCTGTCACAAAGACCGCGGGGATGATCAGCAGCACCAGACAGGCAACTCCCCGGCCCTCGCGGGACATCTCTGTCTCTGACAGCCGGGAAAACGTCTCTGAACCGACAGGGGTAACATCTCTGAATCGCCGAAACAAGACGCACCTCCCCGCTTTCTGCAGCCGAATTCAGGTGATTCTGCAGGAATTGCCAGCCCCGGCGGAATCCGCAGCAGCCACAGGCGAATTCTGCCGCCCACAGCCTCCCGCTGCTGAAGTTGGCCGAGCAAACCGCTACAGGATTCCATGCACATTCCAGCAGGCAACGACTGAAAACGCGAGCACTGATGTTCGCGATTGACCTTTTTTTTCATTCCGACTGCAATCCCGTTCAGACCTTTCGCAAGCCATGGAGTGCGTTCGGCAAATGAGCAGCAATCGAGACGGGAGACGCTTCAATGTCCCCCCCAGCAGACGGCTCACCTGGGATCTCCTCTGGTTCCACAGAGCCGTACCCCTGTGCGCTCATGACCGCCGCATGTCACTCGCTGAAACCGCCTCCTGCCGACTCGCCGCATCACGCCGCATCTCCTGGCCCGCCCTGTTTCTCAAAGCCGCCGGACTCGCAGCCGCCGAATTCCCCGAACTTCGGCAAACCTGGTTCCGCTGGCCATGGGCACATCTCTACCAGCACCCGCAGACCGTCGCAGTCCTCACCGTGCAGCGGGAAATCGACGGTGAACCATGGCTGTTCTGGGGACGCATTCCACAGCCCGAACGACGATCCCTCACTGACATCCAGCAGCAGATCGATCACTTCCAGCGGAATGATCCGCGGCGGGAATTTCGTCGCGCTCTGCAGTTAGCTTCTCTGCCCCTGCTCATTCGCCGCACCATCTGGTGGTGGAACCTCAATGTGAGTGCCCGCGGACGGGCCCGCCGCATCGGAACCTGCTTCCTCTCCACCCTCGCCGGACGCGGCGCTGAAATCCAGCTGCCTCCCTCCGTGCACACAGGCTGTTTCACCTGGGGTCCGCTCGACGAACAGGGACGCTGCCGAGTCACTCTGGCGTATGATCACCGCATCATGGACGGGGCCAGAGCAGCCGCCGTGCTGGAACGCATGGAACAACTGCTGACCGGACCCCTGCTGCAGGAATTACGCGACTGCTGATCGGCAGCCGCTAACGGCGAACACGCACGGAACGACCGCCGGAAACACGCACCGGTACCTCAACCACGCGCTCATCGGCAACCGCAAACACGCGATCGCCCCGCTCGATCAGCTGCACCTTTCCGTCCACAAAGTGACTGAAGGCCGGGAGCACCAGTACGTGGGGACGGAGCAGAAAACAGGGAAGTCGCAGAGAGTCTCGTGCAGGACCATGCAGACGCACCACCGGGTGCAGGTGACCGGCCAGTGTCGGGGGTTCCGTCGCATTTCCCGAGGCCGCTGGAATGTGGTTCAGCACAAACGGCCCCAGCAGACCGGGATCGGCCACACAGTGAATGTGCCAGTCCGCTGGCGGATCGCCGGCAGCCAGATCGTGATTGCCGCGAACAAGCAGCATGTCCAGCTCATTTCCATTGGCCTGTCGCCATTCCGCGATCTGCCGGAAGGTGGCTGAGCAGCGGCCCTGGCGAGCATGAATGAGGTCTCCCAGAACGATGATTCGCACTGCCTGGGTGGCAGCGACCAGACGCGTCAGCCGCTGCAGCAGTTCAGCGGTCTGGTCGGGAACCGGGATCGCCGCGGCACGAAATGTGGCTTCCTTGCCAAAATGAAGATCGGCGATGAACAGCGTTCGCTGGGCGGGCCACCAGACCATGCGCGAAGGCAGCAGAATCAGCGATTCGCCGCCATATTCGACGGCCACACCACCCAATTCAGCGATTAAGGCATCGAAGCTGGCAGCCGCGAAATCCAGCAAGGGAATTTTCAGGTGAGCATTGGGCTGCATGGGGTGGACCGAATGAATTGACAGCAGGTTCACCGGTCGATGTACAGCACACGTCCACAGTCACGGCAGAAGACGATGGCCCCCGTGCGAATCCGGACGAGGTCCTGTGCGATGGCTTTTGAGTCGCAGGACGCGCAGAACTCGTCCTCGACCGCAGCGATGCAGCCGGCGCCGTGAGCGGCGCGGAGGCGTTTCCAGTTCGCGCGGTCCGATGCGGGGATGATCTCTTCGGCCACGGAGATCTGCTGCTGCAGCTGCTGGATTTCTGTTTCCAGCACCGGCTTGCTGGCCTCAAACTCTGCTCGCATGGTCTGCAGCGACTTTCGCCGAGTCTGCAGGTCGGCTTCGAGCCCCCGCAGGGTAACGTTGGCGGCATCGACGGCTTCAAGGGCCAGCAGGCCCTGCTCTTCGATGTCTCCGCGGCTGAGTACGGCAGCGCTGATCTGCCCCTTGATGATGTCGTATTCCTTGTTGGACGAGGCCGTGTTCAGCTGGCCCTGCAGCTTGAGCACTTCAGCTTCTTTGGACTTCAGCCGCAGATTGTGCTCGTCAGCGGATTTTCGGGCATCCCGTATCGCCTGCTTCTGCTGTTCGATCTGCTGTTCAGTCTGAACGATCTGTTTTTCGGCAAGAGCGATGCGGCGGGGGCCTTCGGACAGTCCGGCTTCGGCCCGGGCGAGCTGCTGCAGAAGGGAGTGCAGAGC
>JBJTOM010000249.1:0-14333 GCA_046074585.1 Planctomycetota bacterium
GGCCACGTCCGGCGAAAGAGTATCGACGCGAAAGGAGCCCTGCTGCCGGTCCGCACTGTGGCAGGTGACACAGTACTTTTGCAGATAAGGGCGGATCGTGTGATCGAAGTCCGGAGGCTGTTTTGCCTGATTCTGTGTCGATGCCACGGTGAACAGCGTCAGAGTGGCAACGACGGTCATGAATCGGAGTCTGACGGTCATCCCGAAATCATCCTTTGCAAATCGACAGGGTACGCGGATCCGGGCGGGCACCACGGGAGATTGGATGTGGGATGTGGCAGGAGTGATCGGTATTTCGATCGTCGACTTGCGTCTGGCAATTCACCATGCGATCTGCGAACGGGTGCGTTGATGTGTCACTTCAAAATCACCCGGAAATTGACCGATATTTCGGTTTTCCAAGTCTGATCATACCACCACCACGGAATGAAGTCATCCGCTTTCGCTGGAAAATGGCGAGATTGGGGTGATGACTTTATTCCTCCACAATCAGGAGACGAATTGAGGAAGTCAGCCGGCAGGACGGCTGGTGACTTGAGTGATCCCGGGCGGTGACCCTTTTCGCCTGCGAAGGACTGGAAGTCCGCTGTACGTTTTGTTGGTTCAGGGCGCGGTGAACACCTGCAGCAGTGGGGGCAGGAATACGAGGCAGCCGGTGAGTGCTGCGGCGATTGCGGCCAGCAGCACAGCGGAGGCGGCGACGTCTTTGATTCGAGCCGCGTCAGCAGACCACTCCGGCGACACGCGGTCAGTGAGGAATTCGATGGCGGTGTTGAGGGCTTCTGCGGCCCAGACGCCTCCGCTGGCCAGCGCGACGCAGATCCAGTCGATGCGTGAGATGTTCAGCCCGCAGCCAATGGCCACGACCAGGCAGGTGATGACCGCGTGAATGCGGGCATTGGGTTGTGTCTGCAGGAGCACGCGCAGTCCGCGGCCGGCGAAGCGGAAGCTGTCGATGCGACGAAATCCCCCGGGACGCCTGGGAGGCTCAGAGACGCTCATGGGGCGAGGCCCTTAAGAGTTTTCGTGGGGGAGCGAGCCTGGGGGGGCCAGAAGGACACCGACAAGCAGGTCATAGGCTGCGTGAGCTCCGACAGTGATGCCAAAGCCTCGCAGTAGAAACACAGCGGCAAAAAACACGCCAGCGGCCGCACGGAAGGAGAAACTGAACAGATTGAACGCATCGGCAGCCGGGCCGATGTGATGAGCGATGGCAAACAGGAAGCTGGTGGTCAGAGTGGCCATGATGGCAGCGAGTCGACCGGGGAATTCAAACAGGCGGAAGATCAGGCACGCGGCAGGAATCAGGCACAATCGGAACAGCACTTCCTCGTAAACACCAGCTCCAACATAGGTGACTGCCTGGACGGTCGCGGGCGTCATGATCGCAAGCGGAGGCTGTGACGCGCCGGTCAGGTGCAGGTCAAAGAGCATCTGGTGCAGTCGTCCGAGTGCGACAAGTCCGATGGCCAGAAGCAGGCTTTCGGCGAGCATTCCGAGCTGTGTTTCGGCCCGGAGTCGCCACGGATGTCTGCCGGCGCAGTGCCAGGCAAGGAGTCCGGCGACGACAAGGGCGGGCAGCACCAGATGGCCGGCCCCGGCGTGGGCCAGGAGTGTGCGCATCCAGTAGTCCGCTCCATTGCGAATCGAAGTCACGCTCTCGCGGGATGCGAGGTAGATGCCGGCTTCGTAGATGGCCAGCCAGGGAAGGAGAAAGCAGAGGCTTGCAAGAGGACTGCGCGCGTCGGCCCAGTAATCCGGCTCCCGGATTTCAGGGGGGTGAAGTTGGGGGTGTTGATCCGGCATCGTCCCAGTCTGACAGCAGTTCGGGATCAGGTCTGTCGGCCCGCCGCATGCGGTGTTATCGACCGGTTGAAGCGGGAACATGCAGTCTGACGGCGCTGTGAAACTGGCGTCTGCAGACGATCCCTGGGGGACTGGGGAGTTTGTGGAAGAAAAAACGGTTGACTTCGACCGTTTTTGCGGGGAGAGTGGGGGATTGGGGCCTGATTGCGTTCAACACGGTGGTTGGATTTGACAGGGTGGTTCAGCGATGCAGACCGGCGGTGCGAGTTTGTCGTTTTCTGCGGGAACGCTGCTGTTGTCCGGCATCCCGGCGGACCGTCTGAATCACTGGATGCCCACAGTGGGCTGGGTTTTCGATCCACGGGCGGGCGCGTGTCGCTGCGATGCGCTGCACGTCAGCCGGATCACGGCAGAACTGGAACGCCGGCGGATACGGTTCGAGAATCGGCTGGTGGTTCCGCGGGACGTTTTCTGGAAGTCAGAGGTGGTGTGTGAACTGCGGGCGGAGCAGACAGCGGCTGTGGATTCCTGGCTGCAGGCGGATCGGCGGGGCTGCATTGTGATGCCGACGGGAACCGGCAAGACAGAGGTCGCGCTGCGAATCATGCAGCTCACGCAGGTCTCGACGCTGGTGGTTGCGCCGGTTCGGGATTTGATGTATCAGTGGCATCAGCGAATTCTGCGGAGCCTGAATTACGACGCCGGGATTATCGGTGACAATGTCTTTCGGGTGCAGCCGGTTTCGGTGACCACCTACGACAGTGCCTGCATCCACATGCCGAAGCTGGGGGATCAGTTCGGGCTGATTATTTTTGACGAATGTCATCATTTGCCGGGCCCGATGCGTCGGGACGCGGCGCGCATGAGCACCGCGCGGGCGCGGCTGGGGTTGACGGCCACACCGGAGCGATCTGACGGGCGTCACGAGGATTTGCGGGAGCTGATCGGGCCAACGGTTTATGAACTGTCAATGGAGGCCGTTCGTGGAAAAACGCTGGCGGACTATGATGTGGTGCGGATCCCGGTGCATTTGAGTGCAGCGGAACAGCGACGATATGACCTGCTGGCCGAGGAGGTGCAGTCCTATGTGTATCGGGCACGGCAGGACAATCCAGGTTTCACATGGGAACAGCTGTGCATGTCCAGCGCCGTGTCGGGTGACGCAAGGCGGGCGCTGCGGGCTTACCATGGGAAACGATCGATCGAAGACCGGGCGGCTGAAAAGCTGCGGACGCTTGAAGATCTCTTCCGACTGCATGCCGGTGAACGCTGCCTGGTGTTTGCCGGTTCCAACGCGATGGCGAGAGACGTTTCGCTGCGATTTCTCATCCCCTGCCTGCTCAGCCACTGCGGCAAGCGGGAACGTCTGGAGATTCTGGAAGGATTTGCGTCCGGAAAGTATCCGGCAATTGTGGCCAATCAGGTGCTGGATGAAGGGATTGACGTCCCGGCCGCGAAGGTGGCGATCGTGATTGGCGGACTGAGCTCTTCGCGGCAGGCCCGGCAAAGACTGGGACGAATTCTGCGACGGAGCGGCAACGAACGCGCCATTCTGTATGAAGTGGTCTGTGCCGGAACGAAGGACGAGGAACGCTCGCGGCAGCGACGTCGTCACGAAAGTTTTCAGGGAGTTCGCAGAAAGCGGGGACGATCCGCATGCTGACGAAGCAGCAATCGCTGGCCACGGCCGATTACAAGCGGGGCCTGGTGCTTCCGGACCGTCTGAGTCGCCGTACGCATGCGATTTACGAGTCGCTCGCAGAGCGAATGCTGCAGGTGTATCAGCAGGGTACGGGCCGGCGTCGACGGGAACTGCACGGGGACGTGCGAGCGGTGCTCGAAGAGGATCCGGCCTGTCCTCTGCGGCGGATGGAAGCGTTCTGCAAACTGCTGGATGATCAGGCGGTGTATGCGTCCGCGGAACGGCGGAGTGCGGCCGCACTGCGACGCGAAGTCTTCAGTGAGGCGGCCCGCTTTCATCCACTGGTCGAACGCATGGATTGGCTTTTTGAAAATTCAGCCGAAGACGTGCGGCAACAGATTTCTCAGCGACTTCAGCGAGAGTGGCAGGACATCAGCGACAGCCTGTACGCCGATGTCATTGAGTTTCATCGGCTGGAGTCATTTCCGGGTTATCCAGGTCCAGGAGAACTCCTGTCCCGCTACAACGTGGCGCAGATTCAGGCGACACTGTTTTCGGCGATTTCCATCACCATTCGGGCGGGGGCGGATTTCAAGCGGATACTGCGGGCGGCCAGACTGGCGCAACTGATGCATACAATCACCGTACCGGAAGCCGGAGTCTGGCAGATCGAATTGACCGGTCCGGCGTCTGTGCTCCGGGAAACCCGGCGATACGGGGTGAATTTTTCGAGATTCCTGCCCGCCCTGATCTGCTGTACGGACTGGACGATGGAGGCGTTGATGGAAACGCGGGGGCTGCGAAATCTGCGACTGCAGTTGAGTTCCGAGGAGGGACTGCGGAGTCATTTGCCTCCGGACGACGAATTCGATTCGGCTGTCGAGGCGGAGTTTGCAGCAAAGTGGGGTGAGGAGACTCGGGATGGCTGGAGGCTGAAGCGGGAAGCGGAAATTCTGCACGCCGGTCAGAAGACGTTCATTCCGGACTTTGTGCTGGAGCATGATTCGGGCCGCAGAGTGCTGCTGGAGATTGTCGGCTTCTGGACCCCCGAATATCTGGAACAGCGTTCAAGGACCCTGGAAGTGTTCCGCGAAGTACCGATTCTGCTGGCGGTTCCCGAAACGACTGCGGACCGTATCGCCACGGCCACCCGGGGCAGACAGGTCATCGCGTTCCGGAAAACGCTGCAGGTGAAACAGGTCATGGATGCACTGCAGGAACTGATTTCGTGAATTCAGCCGCCGGGCTACGCTGCGCTGCGTGCCGGACTGGGACACCAGGTCTGCTTAAAGCCTTGAAAGGGGATTGTCGCGGGCTTCCAGCGGGAGTGTGACAGGGCCACCACGGACGTGCGAATCGAAGGCTGCCAGCACCATTTCGATGGCTCCGCGGGCTTCCCGGAATGAGCACTTCGGCTGGCGATCGGTGTCGATGCAGCTGAGCAGATCACGGGCAGCTGCGGGGTTGCCGCCTTCATAACCTGTGGCCGTGATCGTTTCGGGCTTGTCGACGCCGGCGGACGTAATGGTCTTCCAGCCGGCGGATGAGCGACCGCTCCAGTGAGCATCCTCCAGCAGGAAAGCTGGATTTCCAAAACCCGATGTGAGTTCGATCACACCCTTCGTTCCATGAATGCGGAGTCCAAAGCGACTGGGGTTTCCACCAGCACTTTTCTTCGATGAGAAATGGCCGGTCACGCCGCCTTGAAAACGATAGACGGCTTCGACACGGTCGCCGGCCAGCGGACCCAGACCTTCATTCCCTTCGCGAACGTCACTCCGCACGACGGCACGCCCCGCCTGCGTCAGGGAAGCAAAGCAGCTTTCCGGGTCTCCCGCGATGGCCCGCATCAGATCCAGCACGTGCGTGCCCAGAACCCAGAGGTCTTCACTGCCGCCGCGGCCGTCTTCCTTTCCGCGGGCGCGGAGTTCCAGAAGCTCGCCGATGCGCCCGTCCTGAATCAGACGCCGGATGACATCCAATTGCGGAGACCAGCGGCTGATGTGAGCCACTGCGGTCTTCACGTGCCGCATTTCACAGGCCCGCAGCATCTCATCGGCTTCGGCGAGCGTGCGACAGAGTGGTTTTTCGAGATACATGTGGCAGCCGTGTTCGGCACAGGCCAGCACCATGTCGCGATGCTGGTCCACCCAGCGCGGGCAGACCGCCACCACCTGGGGACGCAGCTTGTCGAGCATTTCCCGGTAGTCGGCCCACGCTGTGGCCGCACCCGTGCGGTCCTGCGCTTTGCTGCGGCCCGCCTCCACCGGGTCCGCAACCCCAACCACCTCGCAGTCATCGAACGTTTTCCAGACGGCATCCAACCCATGCCCGTAATCGCCCCGCCCCGTACTGCCAATCACTGCCACTCGAAACTTTGCCATGACGAAGACTTTCCTGTAAAGGAGGATAATTGCGCATCTTCGCCTGTCGAGGTCAGAAAATACAAGTCACAACAAGGATTTTCAGGCACACAAGCCCCCCCGGTGACGGTCCGTGTCCGCACGGTCAGCGTTGTGGCGGGAGCGAACCAGGGTCGCTCCTGGCAATTGCCATCGGCCGCACGCCATCGGCCGTTTTTTTGAACGGCATGCGACGATCAGGCATCAATCTGAGGACCGCTTACTGATCCCGTCGCACCCCGAAATTGCCGCTCCCCAGGATGAGAGGCCGGAGGTGGCTGGTGGGGGCGGTGGGACTGGCAATGACTTTCTGGGTTTTGCCAAGGCTTTTGGCTGCCTGAGTGGCTCGAGTGGCCGTGTATTCGGACAGGTCCTCAAAGGTCAGTGAGCGGTCGTTCCAGAGGGCAGCCACGGCAGACTGCACGTCCCCGCTCACGTCGCTCCCGACAAGGGCTTCCCGCACGGCCAGCATGAGCGCCGTGTTGCCGGGATCGGAGCGATGCACCTGCAGGGTGGGGGCTTCGACGGCATCGGAACGGTCGGCAAACAGCACATGGCGACCATGCGGGCTGCGGCATTCGGCAAAGGCACTGCGGGCTTCATTTCGTGCACGTGCGGAATGGGCGGCATCGATGATCCAGAGCACATCGCAGTCGAGACGGTTGATCGGGCGACAGAGGTCCTTCCAGCGAACACCCTCCCTGTCAAGCTGCTTCAGATCTCGCGGATCCACCTGAGGCGGCAGGAAAAAGAACTCTTCACCCACCCCGGTGCGGACGCTGCCACCCACCGCAACGGCGCGTGAGATGCCGCGGCCGCAGACAACCACGATCACCAGATCATCGGGTGACGCCTGAGCCTCCCGGGCCTTGATGAAGTCGGCCAGTGTTCCCGTGACCGATGTCCAGCTCACGCGGGCATCGGCAACCACCTGACTGAGCGGCCCATACGGCCGTGCCAGGCCTCGTGCGGTCCTGAGGTCCTGCTGGAGCCCCTGCACACTGCCCACCGAATACTGCAGCGGCGCTGACTTCAGGTACTGGTCCACCGCAAATGCCAGCAGATAAACTCGCGCCTGCGGATCCCGCGGCCGACCGGTCGTGAAAAAGGTTGCCGAATCGCGCCCCTGATCGCTGTTGGCCAGCTCTTCACCGGACTGGCGGGCACTCACGGTGACGGCGTTGGACACTTCCGGCGACTGCGACTGCCACGTGTATACCCGGGCGGCCGGAGCGCCGGCGATGATCGGGTCCGCCAGCAGACGTCCGTTGTGCGACGCCTGAATCTCAAAGACAGCCGCATCTGCAGGATTGGTGAACGTCACCCGCGCCTGAATGGTGATCGGCTGCCCCGCCGGAAGCTCCGCTCCGTCTGCAGGAGCAAGGATTTCAACGTGCGGCAACGCAACCACTCGCCGCTGCAGTTCCTGACGCAGATCAGCAGCCACGGGGCGGTTGAGCGCTGCCAGTGCATCCGGAACGTTGCCCAGCTGCAGCACCTGCCGAATCACCTCCGGCTTTTCATACTCCTTCTGCAGATGCTCAGCCGGCTCGAATCGCGGCGGTTGATCCACTCCCCGATTGATCTGCCAGCCGAACAGCCGATCTCCCTCGGCAATCGACGCGTCAAAGTAGCCCTCCGGAGTGAACAGCACCCATTCACCGGCTTTGTCAGAAACGAGCGTCAGCAGAGGTTCCCAGCCGGGGTTGATACGCAGCACTGAGGCCCCCGGATTGTCAGCATTGAAGCCTCCACGGCTGCTCCACAGATCCACAACCTCCCACGCCGGGTGCTGCTGCAGAAGACTTTCAATCCGCGCCGCATCAGTAATCACCTCGTCACCCGTGGCAAAGCCGGCCAGATGCGTCACCGCATCGCCATCACGCAGACCGCGGGCAAAAAGAATCCCGGCTTTCAAAAGATCGCGGACCACCAGCGCGCCGTCCGAAGATCGCTCAAACCGCGCCCCGAACACAGCCTGCTGCCTGGGCAGACTTAAACCCTCAAGGCTCCAGATGCGGACGGTCTTGTCGGCTGCACACGAAACCAGATACCGCTGATCGGTGGACACGGACAGATCCGCAACTGCACTGCTGTGATCGCGGAAGTAACGCACCAGCTGTGGAGCGTTGTCGGGGGCTGTGGGGAGGCGATACACGAAGATTCCGTCGATGGTGCGCGTTCCAATGGCCACCGCTGCAGGAACACCGTCGGTACCTCGCAAAAATGCATACGCACCACTGTAGAGTCCCTGATCAGGAATACTGAGAGAGATGGTGCCGGGGGGGAGCGGACTGCCGGCCGGCGGGGTGATGGTAAGCGGTTGTGTGAGCGAATCAGCGGAGGGCTCACCGGCGGTCACCGTCCAGCCGGGGGCAAAGGTGTCAGGCGTATTGGTGGCGGGGGCAGGAGCGTTCGCAGGATCCACAGCGGATTCTTCGAGATCGGAATCGCCGAGAGTAATCACGGCGGAAACGCCGGCGGAATCCTGCAGCAGCAGTTGGTAGCCTGTTTCTCGGGAAGATGCCGCCGCCACAAAACGCGCCTGACGAAAAATTCTCCCGCGGCCCGTCGCCGAAATCGACTCCGCCTGCAGTGGCTGAGCCAGCAATCCCCCGGCCGCATCCCGCAGGGCCCAGATCAGCAGTTGTTCGCGATCGTCATTGTGAGTCAGCAGCCGGGATGAATCGGCCGAAAAGGCAGCCGCTCGACAGGCTTCCCGGCCACGAAATTCGATTCGGTCACGCACTGCAAGCGAATCGGTATCCAGCAGCGCCACGAAGGAACGCACACTGTCGACGGTTTCCAGATCCCCAAGCACTGCCAGCTGGCGACCGTCCGGCGAAAGCACCAGGTTTCTCAGGGTCAGCAGGGTCTCCGCAGGCACGCTGAAAAGCTGGCTGAGCGATGCGGTCTGGGCTGGAGCATCCACGCCGCCTCGACGAATGGACAGCACTCCATCTGCGTCACCAGCGATGATGACCTGACCGCCAGCCGCCGTGGTGAGCCCCGTGCCGGTTTGCGGGAAGAGTTCCAGCGGTCGTGGAGGGCTGTCCCCTGTCAGGTCAAACGCAGTCAGCTGGTCCTGCGGGCCGGCGTCGGACTCAACTGGCAGAAAAGCAAGCAGCCAGCGTTCGGCGACGAGGGCCAGCGGGTGGAACGTTCGCAGCACCGCAGCCGAGTTGTCTCCGCCGGACAGATCGGCCGCCGTCGGCTGAAGTTCGCGACGCACACGCTGTCCGTCGGCCGTCGTCCAGACGACAATTCCTCCGAGCCGATTTGAGGCGGCGATGAGCGAGGCATCGGCATTCATGGCGAGCGCCACAACTTCGGCGCCCGCGGAGAAGACTTCGAGCACCTGCTGGTTGCCGGGATCTGCGAGTACCATATCCCCGCCGGGCCCCCGCGCGGAGCTGCCAGCGATGAGCAGTTTGCGACCATCCGCACTGATGGCCGTGGCGTTGATCTCGCCCAGTGCCCCGCGAGCGAATTCCCAGCGGACGGCAGCGCCTGGAACGAGGCGTGATTCGACCACGTCATAGAACTGCACACACTTGTTCTCACCAGCCGCGTGAAAACGAGGCCCGCTGCCGGCGAAGGCCAGCGCTCGCGTTCGGCCGACAGGGCCCCTGAAATCCAGGGCCAGTCGCGGTGGCTCGGCCCGCTGAGCCATGACAGCCGTCGCACCTGAAAACAGCGTCAGGATCAGACAACCGACCGCAGACAGGAATCGGAGGAACCAGCGATGTGCAGCAATCGGTGACATCTGAGCACTCCCCACAGCACAGGCGGAAATGGGCCGGGCGGGAGAATTCTATCATTGCGGAGTGCAAAGGCGAGCGAAACCCGGAGGGAACTCAGACACGGCTCACGGGGGCAAACGAGCCCAGTCGGCGGACAGCGCCCTCGATGCGTTCGGCATGTTCGGGGCCGACCGCCTGGAGTGGCGGTGCCGTGAATCGCAGGCAGAGCCCCGCCAGCTCCATCGCCAGCTTCAGTCCCGGGATCAGCTTCATGCGGCCATGTTCATCCCGGTACACAGCGGCGAACAGATCGTGGATGATCGCATGCAGCCGGGCGATCTCAGCGGAATCCGCCTTTCTCGCAGCCGAATACAGGCGAGTGTAGACCGACGGCAGCAGATTTGCTCCGCCACAGACGCCCCCATCACCCCCCAAAGTCACGGCGTCGGCCAGCAGCTCTTCCGGTCCCATAAAGACGGAAAACCGCCCCGGCTGACGGAACTGCACACAGAGCTGCTGGAAATACCGCAAATCACCCCCGCTGTCCTTGATGCCGGCCACGTTCGGATGCTCATGCAGTTCCGCCACGAGGTCCAGGCTGAGCACTGTGCCGACGCAGGATGGCATGTTGTAGAGCAGCAACGGGAGCGGTGACTCGTCGGCGAGACGACGGAACCAGTCAGTCAGCGCGGCCTGTGAAACATCAAAGTAAAAGGGGGCGGCAGCTACGACGGCGTCGGCCCCGGAACTGTGTGCGTGAGTGGCCAGCTGCAGCGATTCTGAGTAGCTGGTGTCGGTGATGCAGCACAGTACAGGGACACGCCCCATGACCAGTTCACAGACACGATCGATCACAGCATACCGGTGACGGGCGGTGAGCGAGGGCCCTTCACCGGTCGTCCCCAGCGCGAAAATTCCCGAAACACCTCCGGCAAGAAGATGCTCCACAACGCTCAGCATTGCGTGGTCATCAAACTGACCGTCGGCGGTGAGTGGCGTTACAATTGGAGGAATCACGCCCGTCAGATGCGGCATTGAACAGGATCCGGGGAAGGAAGATCGGAGCGGCTGTGGAGGGAAGCTGGCAGACTATGCACCATCAGGGGCGGGAATCCAGTTTTTTCGGTGCGGGATCGCACCGGCTGGCAAAAATTTCCTCACCATTCCCGCCGGGTGGATCTGCCCTGGACCAGGTGTGCCGAATTTCCCGGAAAAGCGAGCTTTCCCGGATTTCGCCCGCTGGCCCCCTCAAGTTGCTTTTCGCACTCTGCGGAATCTGACAAAATCCGGAGTTCCGCGATCACCAGAAGGAATCCTCCCGGGACTTACCCGTTCTGATCAGGAAGCCTGCAAAACCCGGAAATCTGTGCTGCATGCGGGGGCTGCTGCGGCAGGGAAATCTTTTGGGGCACAAGTCGTCTTCAGCAGCCCGTTTTCAGTCTCCCCGCAGCCTTGTGATTGCAGTCGAACCAGAAATCTGAATAGTGACAGCCTGCCGGCGATGGCCGACACACTCCTTCAGAACACACCAGCGCATTCGGTGGCTCCCACATCCCCCCGGTGCGTCCGAACAGCTTCAGGCGGATTTGATAATGTACACATTGATCACCGGTGCTACCGGACTTGTCGGGCGATACCTGATTCGCGATCTCCTGCTCAATGGACATCAAGTCGCACTTGTCGTTCGCGGCTCCCGACGGTCCTCTGCCCGCGAACGCATCGAACAGATCATGCAGTATTGGGAACAACAGCACCAGCGCCCGTTCCCCCGCCCCGTGGTGCTCGATGGCGATATCAGCCAGCCATTCTTCGGGCTGTCTGCGGCCGATCGCGAATGGATCAGCCAGAACTGCAACAGCATCATCCACAGTGCCGCCATCCTCGAATTCTTCGGAGCCGACCGCAGCGGCGAACCCTGGCGAACCAATCTTGATGGCACCCGCCATATGCTCGAACTCTGCGAATCCGTCGGGATCCGCGACATCCATTACGTCTCCACCGCCTATGTCGCCGGACTGCAGGACGGACTCGTCCGTGAATCCAGCCTCGCTGCCGGGCAAAGATTCCGCAATGACTACGAAGCCAGCAAATTCGAAGCAGAATCGCTCGTCCGGAACGCCACATTCCCCGAACACGTTACCGTCTATCGCCCCGCTGTGATCTGCGGCGATTCACAAACCGGCTACACCAATACCTATCACGGACTGTTCGTCTACCTGCGACTCATGGCGATGCTCGTCCCCTGCATCCCTCCCGGACCCGATGGACTCCGCCACACACCAATTCGCCTCAGCTTCACCGGCGATGAAAAACGCAACCTCATCCCCGTCGACTGGGTGTCCGCCGTCATGTGCCGACTCTTCCAGAACCCCGCAGCCCGCGGACGCACCTATCACCTCGTGCCCGATGTCCCCACAACCGCTCGACACCTCATCGACTGCTGCGCCGACTTCTTCCAGTCAACCGGCGTGCTCTACAAAGGTGACCCCGATCCGGTCAACTCCGACGACATGCCGCTCACCGAAGATCAGCGCATGTTCGAATCACTCTTCCGCGAGAATGCCGAAACCTACGCCAACTACGAAACGACCGACAACTCCTTCGACGCCACCAACACCAAAACCTTCGCCCCGGATCTCCCCTGCCCACTCATCGATCGCACAATCATTCACCGCTTCATCGAATTCGGCAACTCCGATAAATGGGGCAAAAGACGTCCTGACTTCAGTCCGGTCCCTGTCTGGTTCGAAGATCTCTGCCACCAGTCAGTCAACCCGGCACACACCCCGTCAACCCGCGTCGGCCTGAATGTCCTCGGCCACGGCGGCGCCCAGCTCACACTCCATTTCTCCGCCTCAGAACTCGTCGCCGTCTCTCGCGGTCTGCCAGCCGACCCCATCCCCACGCTCACTGCCACCGCCACAGAACTCCGCAACACTCTCCGCGGTACCCTCTCCCCAACCGAACTCCACGCCGGCTGGGAACACTGCGCCGATGACCAGCCCGAATGGCTCACCAGCCTGCTCCTCAGCGGTCTGTCCTCTGATGCAACCCCCATCTCCGTCTGAAACGCAACTCCCCGCCCCTGAAACTTCAACTGCCGCGATTGCAGACGCCGATTGCGATCTGTCGCTGCTGCAATCACAGCAAGCACTGCAGTGATGAAATCGCAATCCATTCACGCACCGTTCTTCTCCCCTGGAAGGGAAGCAAGCAGGTCGTCTGTTGTGTTTTCGGACTGGTCGGCAGCGAAATGTGTGGAGAGCGATCGGGCGGACAGGCCTTGCTCTCTGAGGTATCGGACAAGAGGTTCTGTGTGACCGTGTGTGACAAGGATTTCTTCGGCAGACGTGTTCCCGATGGCCCAGAGCAGTCCCGGCCAGTCGGCGTGATCAGAGAGTGGAAAGCCACGGTCCACGGACTGCCACCGACGGGTGGCGCGCGTGAGCATCCAGCCGGATGCGGTGGCTCTTGAGCATCCGACGAAACGGGCCATCCACGAAGAGTCCGCCGCACCCGGGGGCGCCACAACAAGCACACCAGCCCACGACTTTCGGGCGGGGGACTGGCTGACCAGCAGCGTTGCTGGAAGCTGGATGCCGGACGCGCGGTATTCGCGGTTTAGTTCCTCGACGGCGGAGTGGCAGTAGATGGGCCCGATATCCGGATTGACGCCGGCAAGAATTCTTTGGGACTTACCCAGCGAATACGCGAAAATCACTGCCGCTCGGTCTTCATCCCGGCAGCGAATCCACCAATCGTTGATGCCGGAAAAAACTTCCTGTTGCGGGGGCCAGCGATAGACGGGCAGTCCAAAGGTGGATTCCGTGACAAAGGTGTGGCACTGCACCGGCTCAAACGGGCTGCAGGTCGGATCGCTTTCGGTCTTATAGTCACCGCTGATCACGCAGACTCGTCCCTGGTGCTCGATGCGGACCTGAGCAGAACCCAGTACGTGGCCGGCGGGATGGAGTGAGAGTGTGACAGCGTTGATTCGCAGTGTTTCACCCCAGTTGAGGGTATCAATGACGGCCGAGGGGCCCAGCCGGCTGCGCAGCACGCGGAGTCCCTCCCGGCTGCAGAGATAACGATCGGAACCCAATCGGGCATGATCCGCGTGCGCATGTGTGATCACAGCGCGGCTGGTGCGTTTCCATGGATCCACATGAAAATCACCGGCAGCGCAGTAAAGCCCGGCGGGCGATTCCTGAATGAGCGGCAGGGAAGTCATCCGTTGAGCATACAGCGTGGGCACTGAAAAACAAAGCCGGGCACGAAGTGCCCATCGGCAAATGCTGCAGAAGCAGGGAGAGCAGTGCGAATGACTGCGTGAGCAGGCGCCGGGCCAGCTGAAATTGGGGACGAGCGGCAGGCCGCCGTCAGGCGGATCGGCTGCGCAGATCTTGAGAAGCAGCGAACACGCGTGCTAGCATCCACACAATCTGACGGGATTTTTGTGCTGCCGGGAGCCATATTCATGCTGCCAGTGTCTGGTTCGAAAAAATTTCTGCTGCTGTGTTGTGCCAGTATGAGTCTGGCAGGCAGCTGTGCCGCGTTGCTGGCGATGATCGGTTGTCAGACGGTGCCGGTCACTGAGCGAAAGCAGCTGCTGGTGATGTCGGAGGAGCGGGAAAACGAGATGGGACTGGCCGCCTGGCAGGACGTAATGAAGTCTGAGAAGCCGTCGATGAATGAAAAGTACAACGAGATTGTGCGGCGAGTCGGGCAGCGGATCGCGGC
>JBJTOM010000250.1:0-7228 GCA_046074585.1 Planctomycetota bacterium
TGCCCGCGGACTGCCGTCCGACGGCTCAGTTTTTCTTGACCGGGGGATTGACATCCCCCGCACGCCCATTTTTTGACGGCACCTGCCGTCAAAAAATAGTGCAGGAGCATGGAGAAAGGAGAGAGCAGACTCTCGACTTTCTTCATGCTCCTGCGGTCTCCTCTCCACTTTCTACTCTCTCACTCGCACGCCATCGCAACTTCTCACTTCCAACTTTTCACTTCGCTGCACACCACGCCGGCGCCTCGCAGTGCTCTTCGCCCGCGGACTGCCGTCCGGCGGCTCAGCAGCAATTCTCACTTCTCACTTCCCACTTCGAGACGCAGCCTGTGCCGGGGTCGCCCGCTTCCTCACGGGCGCGGCTCGGGGGTTGTGTTTTGCGCGGGTTGTGGGATGGGCACATGGGACGCAGGGGACTCCAGAGACGGAGGGACCGTGTGACACAACAGGGGTGAGTTCCTCGGTCCTTGTCGAAGCGTCCCCAGTCCGCTGAGTTTCCCACGGAGGCCGTGGCAGTGCTGTTGCCCGCGGACTGCCGTCCGACGGCTCAGCTGCCCGTTACCGGGGGATGGACATCCACTGCACGCCCATTTTTTGACGGCACCTGCCGTCAAAAAATAGAGCAGGAGAAAGGCGAAAGGCGAAAAGAGACTCTCGACTTTCTCCATGCTCCTGCGGTCTCCTCTCCACTTTCTACTCTCTCACTCGCACGCCCTGTCACGTGGGGCGGCATCCTGCGAGTTTTCGCCCCGATCAGGCGCTGGCTCTTCTCGGTGGCCGGACTTCGCTGTGCAGCTGGAGCTGCTGCAGTTGGTCTGCCAGTTTCTGCAGCTTTTCGGCGAGAACTCGCTGGTGTTCCTGAAGCTCGTTCAGCATGCGGAACTGATCGGCAAGTTGAGAAGACAGCAGATCAAGGGTTTCAGCTGGCGCGTCAACTGCCGCCTGCGTGGCTGTGGCTGACTCCGGAAGTCGCAGCATGTGCTCGTGGAATTCCGCTGAGGCGTCTGAGTCGAGCGATGCTGTGGTGGCCTGCACACTTCGGTAGACAGCCCGAAACGCGCCAATTTCCAGCGTATCGCCGTCTGTCAGATCTGCGCAGTGCACGTGGATCCCCCTGACAACAAGCGGCGGGCCACCACTGAGGAGGGCAATCTGGGCGCCGGTCTCGTCTACGCGAATCATCGAATGCAGCGAGGGCACTCCGGAGTCGCCAAGTCGCAGGTCGCAGGACGGACCGCTGCCAATCAGAAAGAGTCCCGGGGTGAGGGCTCTGAAAGGGATCCGGCGACCGTTGTCTGCGAGCTGCAGACAGGCGACGGTGTCCTGAGGAAGAATGGCAGTGAGATCTTTCAACGGTCTGCTCACAATCAAAACCGCTGCTGGTCAGCACCGGAAAGCTCCGGTCACAAAACCCCCTGTCAGAGTTATCGGACAAAACCGCTGCTGATCTGCAGCGAATTGCCGGAAATCCGAAAATTTCTTCAAGGATTGAAGGCCATGAAACAGGTGCATCGCACTTTGGCTACCTGCGTTGTCCCGGTTTCGCTCCCCATTTCCGCAGGTAATTCTGCATGTCCAGTTTCTTTACGGTGTTATCTGAGGTCATGTAGCGGATTTTGCCGTAGATCTTCCGTTCGGGCCCCCAGGCCCGATCATAGCGGCCAAACACCCAGAAGATACCCGAGTAGGAATTCGGGTCACGACCGTCGACTGCAAAGCGGTTATTGAGTTCGATGAGGACCTGCAGGGCGTGCTGGGGAGTGGGCGACCATTCGAGTACTTTTTTGCCCCAGAGCATTCTGAGATAATTGTGCATGCGACCTTCTTCCAGCAGTTGTCGCTGGGCGGCGTTCCAGACCGGATCGTGGGTGGCTGCCTGCTGCAGCTGTTCCAGGGAATAGGTGTAAGGGCGCGGATCGTGAAGGTGTTCGTCGAGCGTTTGCTGTGCCCAGTCGGGGAGTGAATCCCAGCGATCGAAATGACGGACTTTGGAGCACATGTTGAACCCCAGTTCCCGCCAGGTGACGAGCTCATCAAGGAAGGATTCGGCGGCATCTGACATTCCCCACCAGCCACTGCGGCCCCCCCGCGTCTCCTTCGGGTCACCCAGGTTCGCTGCCGTCCAGCCTTCATGTGCTTTGAGGGCAGTGAACAGCTGGTGAACGGAGACGTGCCCGAAATGCAGCCATGGCGACAGACCGCTCCCGCCATCCGCGTCGGGATGATTGCGGTCCTCGCCGTAGCGTGCGAGCTTTCGTCGCAGAAATTCCTGAACGCTGGCTGTTCCTGCAGCGACGCCACCTCTGGCAATTCCTTCGCGTACGGACTGGTCGACCGGGAGTCGATCGAGGAGAGCGGGCTGGCCGGCGAGGAGTGCAGCGGGCGTGGGGGACCACCGCCCGGAGAACAGCGAGGGAGTGGCGGCGAGTCTGGGGATCGAACGGTCAGCGAGTGGATTTTCGGCGGGAAATTGCTGCAGGTGGGGTGTGAGAGATTTCTGCAGGTAACGACGGAATGCGTAGGCAGTCGGGAAAACCTGCTCGGCAGCGCGCATCGGCAGGAGTCCGTTGGAGTCGACCGTTTCCAGTCGGACGCCAATCTTCCCCGCGACAGCTCGAATCATCTGCGGCAGAAAAAAGCATGGGTAGTCGTCCGTGATGACAACTGCTGCGTTTGCCGAGACCGCCTCAATCAGGCCTTCGCCAGCACGAAATTCAGGTTCCACCCAGGGAATGTAGGCGTGGCCGCTTTCGGCAGCCGTGGCGGCATTATCGGCCATGCCGCGGATGATGAAGGCGTGCAGGCGACGGCTGGCCCAGCGGTAATCGCAGCGGAGCGGTTCGAAGATGAGCAGTGGCAGGTTGGTTTCGCGGCAGTATTCGAGTGCTCGGTCGAGGGCGAAGTTCCAGCGCAGACGCCGGGAGGCAGTCATCCAGTAGAGCACGTAGTCGCCGCGACCGTTGAGAGGAGAGTGATTCAGTCTCTGGATGCGGAGATCGGGAACTTTGGATGGCATGCATGGCTCCGGTCGGGCATGAACGTTTCTGGAAAAGCGAGGTGAACGTTTGTGAAAACAACTGAACGTTGCGGCAGCTCGAAGAAAGTCGCTGATTTTTGCAGCTTGCGAGCAAAAAACAAGAAAAATTGTTAAGCAAACAGTCGTTATTCGGTTGACTTGGGGTGACCGTTTCGGGAACATGCGCGTGAATGATTTGAACGATTTGTTCGTTTTGGAGTGGTCTGATGAGCAGCCTTGTACGTCAGCGGAAGAGCAAGTCAGTTGCGAAGTCAAAGCCAGTCGTCGGCAGAGCGCCGCGTTCGGTTTCCGCCCGCCAGGAGCTTGTTCGGCAGGTCCAAAGCCTGCTGGCGACTGAAATTCGGTTCGTCTACTCTGCAGAGTTTGAAAGCCTTGACGGGGACAACCGGGCGATCACTGCGGCCAGTCAGTTACTCTCCAGCCTGCGGGACGTCACGATCTCTGCTGCTCAGGAAATTCCGCTGGAGTCGTCCGAGCAGAGCGGAATGCAAACCTGGACAGCCAGCGACCCGCTGCTGACGTTCGATCAGGAGCAGGTGCTGTTTCGTGGCTTGAATCTGCTGCGATACCGAGCCAACTGTCTTCGCAGCCGGCTGTCTCCGGACGCACCTTCGGCGAAAATGGTGCAGGAAATCCAATCGATGTTGTTTCTGGCAGAGCAGATTCGGGGCCAGTTGGTGCGGTCGAATCTGCGGCTGGTGTCCTCAATCGCGCGACGATTTTCTGTTTCACAGCACGATGTCGATGAATTCAGCAGTGAAGGCAGCATGATTCTGCTGGGCGCAATCGATCGCTTCGATTACTCGCGGAAGTTCCGTTTCAGCACCTATGCGACTCATTCCATCCAGCGGCATTTCTTCCGGGCCTGGAAGGTGCGTCAGCGCCGTCGTCAGCGATTCCCGTGTGCTTCGGCCGAAATCCTCGCAGAAGTTCCCGAAAGTGCTGGTGAACTGCCGATTTGTGCGGATCCTCAGCAGGTAGTCCGTGATCTGCTGAAGCAGGCCGAAGTGCTCCTTGATGGCAGGGAATACCAGATCCTGCTTCAGCGATTCGGGCTGGAGGGCAGCAGTGGTGAGTCACAGACGCTGCGTGAGATTGCGGCGGATCTGGGAGTATCCAAGGAACGCGTTCGTCAACTGCAGCTGAAGGCACTGGAGAAGCTCCGTCCACTGCTGGATCCGACACTCTTCAACATTGATCTGTTCGATGAGGGGTCAGAAGAGGAGCAGGGCTGAAATTTGTTGGTGAAATCCGTGGTCGTTCCGTGATTTTCTGTTCCCGATGGACGAATATGCCGAACCAGCCCGAACATTGGCTGTCGCTCATTCATAACAATGATCGAATATCCGTTTTGGGTGCTGTTGATTTGCGGGCGAGAGTGGCGAAATTGGCAGACGCGCTGGATTTAGGATCCTGTGCCTTAAACGGCGTGGGGGTTCAACTCCCCCCTCTCGCATCTCATGTCTGAAACCCGTTGTGCTCCGCAGGGACTTTCTCGTTCCGGCTGTCGTCCTCGATCTCTGTCAGCGTCGCCTCGGTCAACAGCAGGATTCCGGCCACTGACGCTGCATTCTCCAGTGCCAGCCTGACAACCTTCGTCGGATCAATAATACCGAACTCAACCAGGTCGACCCATTTGCCGGTCGACGCATCAAAGCCGAACGATCCTGCCGTTTCCCGCATGTGATTGACGACGACTCCTGGATCGTGTGCTGAGTTTTCTGCGATTTGTCGAGCGGGGATTTCAAGTGCTTTTTTAAGGATCCTGAGTCCGGTCAGTTCATCGCCGTCACAGCACCTTTCTTCCTGCTCCACGGCCGCAATGGCCCGGATAAGCGTCAGTCCTCCGCCGGGAACAATGCCTTCCGCCATGGCTGCTCGCGTGGCGCTGATCGCATCATCGAGTGCTTCCTTCCGATTCTTCAGTTCCGCTTCTGACAGAGCGCCGACCTTCAAA
The DNA here is from genome assembly GCA_046074585.1 of Planctomycetota bacterium. Taxonomy (GTDB): domain Bacteria; phylum Planctomycetota; class Planctomycetia; order Planctomycetales; family Planctomycetaceae; genus SXXK01. The sequence continues at coordinate 4,995 of JBJTOM010000250.1, forward strand.
AGCGCCACGCCACCGGCAAGTCGAGCGAGTCGTTCTTCCAGTTTTTCGCGGTCATAGTCCGACGTCGCTTTTTCGATGTGTCGCCTGAGCTCATCGCAGCGGCCGGTGATGGAGGAGCGGTCGCCTGCACCTCCAATGATCGTCGTGGTTTCACGGTCGATCACAATTTTCTTTGCTCGACCGAAATCCTGCGGCTGCAGATTTTCCAGTCGCACGCCAAGTTCTTCAGCGAGGAATCGGCCACCGGTGAGGATTGCCAGATCCTGCATGAGTGCCTTGCGACGGTCGCCATAGCCGGGGCTCCTCACCGCCGCACACTTCAGGATGCCGCGGAGTCGGTTGACGACCAGCGTTGCGAGCGCCTCGCCTTCGACATCTTCGGCGATGATCAGCACCGACTGCTGGCTCTGGACAAATTGTTCGAGGACGGGGAGCAGATCCTTGATGCTGGCGATTTTTTTTTCTGCAATCAGGATCACGGCGTCTTCCAGCACCACCTGCATTTTTTCGGTGTCAGTCACAAAGTAGGGGGAAAGAAATCCGCGATCAAACTGCATCCCCTCGACAATTTCCAGGGTGGTTTCAATGCCGCGTGCTTCTTCCACAGAAACAACTCCATCGCGTCCGACTTTCTCCATGGCATCTGCGACCAGTTCACCGAGGGCACAGTCATTGTGTGCAGAGATGGCGGCGACCTGAGCTTTTTCGCGACGGGACTGGACGGGTTTAGAGAGTCCGCGAATGGCGTTGACGGCCGCGCGCACACCGCGGTCGAGTCCCTGACGAAGCCCAGTGCCGCTGGCACCCGCAGCAAGGTTGCGGACAGCTTCCGCATAGATTTCCTGGGCAAGCAGTGTGGCGGTTGTCGTGCCGTCACCGACAGCTTCACCAGTTTTCTCGGCCGCTTCGCGGAGCATCCGGGCGCCGAGGTTTTCTTCGGGGTCCGCCAGCTCGACTTCGCGAGCGATGGTGACGCCATCATTACAGGCGAGCGGTCGGCCATACTTCTTCTGCAGCAGCACACATTTGGCTCGGGGGCCAAGTGTCACACGGACAGCATCGGCCAGAGCCCGAGTGCCTCGAAGAATTTTTTCGCGTGCCTGTTCGCGAAACAACAGTCGCTTTTCGGTCATGAATGGCTCCGAACGTTCACAGGGTGCAGAAAACAAGTCCTGCCATCATCCAGAGAAGACTGGCCTCCACCATCGCGGAATTCGCCATTTGACGAACCCCTCACCAGCGGACGCCCAATGGCACTCACTTTGTCGCCTTTCGCTCTGCGAAAGGACCTGAATGCAGTTCTTTCGCGGAGCGAAAGACGACTCGTTTTGGCTTTGCCTTCGGTACGCTGCCGGGTCACGTCGAAAGCGGCGAAGAGCGGTTTCTGATTGAGTGGGATCAGGACTGCGTTTTCTGACATCTCTGCAACACAGTGAGCCGGCAGGCTGGCGCAGGAGACGGGTCTGAGTTTGTCATGATTCCTCTGGCCCGACGTCGTCGGAAGTTCTTTTGCAGCATCATTCCCGGAATGTTCCTCAGCTGCCGACGGCGTGTGCTCGTCCGGGCCGATGTCTGGCTCGTCGCGGAACACATCGGCAGCGATGGACTGGGATGGCGAAACGTTGTCAACGGGAAATCCCGGCGGTTTTCATCGCATCTCCTGTGTTTACGCCCCTCAGCCCGATGACGTCAGAAGGGCAAGCATCCGGCGCGCGGCCGATGTCAATCGGCCGGTGCAGCGCTGCAGAGCATTGTCGGCCGCTACCAGGACTGCTGGTCCCACGCCAAGGCGGCAAGGCGCAAAGGAAGTCCAGGAGGTACGGATTTCCAGAGTTCATCACTCCATCCTCGTCGCTTTGCGCATTTCCGTGAGTTCAAAGCCGGGACAGAGAAACCGGGGGAGAACGGGCGAATATGCGGGAAATCGGCTCCGCGCGGCCATTTTTTGACGGCACCTGCCGTCAAAAAATAGAGCGGGAGAATGGAGAGAGGAGACTCAGGACTCTCTTCATGCTCCTGCGGTCTCCTCTCCCCTGTCTACTCGCTTACCCTCCTGCCCTCGCCACTTCTCACTTCTTACTTCGAAACGCAGCCTGTGCTGGGGTCGCCCGCTTCCTCACGGGCGCGGCTCGGGTGGGGCGTTTTGCATGGTTGTGTGATGGGGCACAGGGGACGCTGGGAACTCATGTGACGGATGGCCCGCGGGACGAAACAGGGGTGCGTTCCTGGTTCCT
>JBJTOM010000251.1:0-5503 GCA_046074585.1 Planctomycetota bacterium
GCAATGTACGTTCCGTGTCGAGATCAACAACCGTCGCGTCAGGGCGGTGGAGCAGGAGCCGGGGTACCTGGACTTCCTGCTCGGTCGCAGGGGAGAGCCGCCCTGTGTGTTCCAGAACGACGGCGACAGAGTGCTTGGAAAATGGGCCGTGTCGGAGTTGCGTGCGTACACTTCACAGCAGCAGGCACACTCTGCCACAGCGGAAACTGAACTGCCGTACTGGATGGAGCACGGCGCCGTCCACCTATTGGCTGATTTTCAAGCACAATTCAAGGCGCTTCACGATTTTTCAGGGCCGGGTGAGAGGATAGTAGCCGCCCACCCACTGATTTCGGCGATCGACTTGCTTGCAACGCTGCAGAAACATGCTGCGGATCAGAATTTAACCGTGGTCCATTCCGTCGTTCGTAAAACTTTGCCTCTACTCGCAGCCTGTCTGAAAGAATGCGAGCCACCATTCTCAGATGCGTCACGAACAGCGGGTCGAGGGACTTTCCTTTCGCAGGAGAGGAGCGAGGCCATCGGCAGAAAGAAGATCCTGGATCTTTTCTCGGAAAGTTATGCAACAGACCATCTGGCCCTCGTGCTGCGATGGATCGTCCGCACTGACTTCCTCCAATGGCCCGAAGTCGTTGACAGCATGTTGGCCAGGGATGACTATGTCGTTCGCTTCGCAGTTGCCGAGGGACAGGCAGAGCGATTCACAATAGAAATGGTTCGTGAAGTGGAAACGAATGTTCATCCGTCCCCGCGATTCGCAATTTCGGAACTCCGGGAGCTGCTTGAGCACACGGACATCAATCGGCAGGAATTGGGATGCTACGCAGTTGCCAGTGTGGCAGCGTCGTTCCTCGTTGATGGGAATTTACGAGACCTGTTGACACCCGACGACACTATTGAAATTTGGAAACTCGTCCATTTAGTGGCAGCCTTGAAGTACTACTTCGCCCGGTCGGCACTTGGCGATATGCTGATCTGCCTTGCCATCCATGGCAGCGGTGGAACAGGAATCATTCATGCCTTGTCAAAGGACGGCAAACTTGATGCTTTCTGGAATTGTCATTGGGAACATACGCAGCTTGACATTGAGTTTCTTAAAGCGGCCGGGTTTCATCCTCATCACCCAGTTTCCGATGTGAATTCTTTGACGCATCCAGCATGGTATCTGCAACAGGCAGAACGCGCTCGACGTGCTTTGGAAGGTCTCAGGAGAGACGATTCAGATTTATATGATGTACTGCTGAAGAAGTTTCGTGTCACAGGATTTCCATCGACCAGCGCCGAAGATTCGAGCGGCGAATATGAAAGACGTTTCAGAGTTAAAATGCGTCAATGGATTTTCAGCAATATTAATTCGGGAGACAAAGTACTGAATCTTGTCGAAGTCATGTTTCTGCATCCTCTTTGGAGTGAGATCGAGCGATTTGCGAGTGAACTCACCGGGTTCGCAACACATGACACTGTCTGGAAGACGCTGATCACGAATCTTTTACGCAGGATGATGATTGACCGTGAAAAGCAGGATTGGCGAATCGACAATGCGGTGAACGAATCGGCGTACCTGATGGGATCGTGGCACGACACTCAGGCCGGGCCGAATGCTGCTGGAGCCCAGCAGCGACTGTTTGATGACGTTGTGATGAAGTCCTGCGGACATGCCGTGTCGAGGGTCAGGGCAAATCTTTGCGAAAATTTTGTGGCTGACCTGAAGAATGTCTGGGGGCTGCAAACGACATCCGGGGCCGTCAAAGGCATGTGGCTCGATCGACTCTGCAGCGGAAACTGGGACAGGGTAATCGAGGCGTGGATGCAGGATAGTGATGCGTGGGTCCTTGAACACGTCTATCGTCTCTTCCGGATCCTGCACCGCATCAAATCGAATTTGTCGATCGCTGACAATTCGAGACTGGAGAAATGGTTGATTGCACGTTCCACAACACTGATGACCGGCGGGAACGAGGGTTGCCTGCTTGCGAAAGTCCAGTTCCGCGCCGCGACAGCCGAAAAGACATGGGCAGAGTTGGAACGACGCGACTTCCTCGATTACCTCGAGGATGCGAAGGCGGCGATGCCGTGATTCTTCGATGTCTTTGGCAGCTGAAGCCTCAGGGAGGCTGCTGCATTCTGCGTGACAACAACGAGCGGTCTATTCATGAATCCACATCAAGTCCCTTTCAAACGCCGTGAATTACTCACGGGAGGCATTTCAACGATGGCGACTTTTGGGGTCACACACACAGACAACACGGCGGCCCCTGCCGCACGACGTGTGGCTATCATCGGTGCTGGGTTTGGCGGGCTGGCTGCAGGTTGGGAGCTTTCGCGGTCCGGATATTATGTAGTCGACGTTTTTGAAGCTCGCAATCGGCTGGGTGGTCGAGTTCATTCCGTGGATCGGTTTGCACCGAACCGCATGACCGAGTTTGGTGGTGAATTCATCGGTGGCAACCATCCGTTTTGGCTCAGGCTGGCTCGGCACTTTGGTATCGAACTGGAGTCACTGGACAGCGATGAAAAGCCGGCGGAAGTGATCATGGATGGGCATCACTACAGCGGTGATGAAGCCCGAGCCCTTGCGGAGGAAGTGAATCGAGGTCATGTCGAGCTGGCTCGCGATGCAGCGCTGGCCGTTCCTGATGAGCCGTGGAACACGCCTGATGCCGAGACGTATGATCGGATGTCACTGAAACAACGCATCGAGGGAATGAATACGACACCGCGTGCAAAGCGAGCCATCTTCATCGAGTTTCTGCATGACATGGCCTGTCATCCAGGGGCTATGAATTACCTCGCCCTGATGTGTGTGATCAAAGGTCATGGTGTTGAAAAATACTGGACCGAAACCGAGATGTTTCGTGCGCGAAGCGGCAATCAGATTCTGGCGTCACATCTCGCCGCCGGAATCTCAGGCCGGATACATCCTGACTGCCCAGTCGTGCGAATCGAACAGGACGACCATGGGTGCAGGCTGACGCTTCGTGATGGCCGGATGTGTGCGTATCCGGATGTCGTAATGTCCGTACCGCCTTCAGTCTGGCATGACATCGAATTCATCCCGGGACTTCCTGCAGGCTTCAGACCTCAGATGGGATCAGCAACCAAGTTTCTCTCGGTCGTCAGGAACGCCTATTGGCTGCCGGATGGCGAGACGGATGTGATGACCGACCGCCCGCTGGGCATGACGTGGGAAGGAGCATCCAGTGACAGTGCGGACGAGCGACTGCTCTGTTCGTTCGCCGGCGGCACAATCGCCGATGATCTGCACTCGCGGCCGTTCGCCGGACGGGAAAAGCTCCTGGACAGAGAGTTCAATGAACTCCTGCCCGGCTTTCATAACAGCCACATCAAATCCGAATTCGTGGATTGGATCGGAGATCAATGGATGCAGGGGGGCTACAGCTTTCCGCAACCCGGGGCGTTCCTGTCGCAGGCACGAATTCTGAATGATGGAATCGGGCGAATGCACTTCGCGGGCGAACACGCCAGCTTCAGTTTCTTTGGATTTATGGAAGGTGGCCTGCATTCCGGCTTCCAGGCAGCACATCGCCTGATGCAGCGAGACAGGATTGCGATTCCGGAAGACCATGAGTGATTGGGGTGGAAGCAGCTCTCTCAAGACCCGCAGCTCCAACGGTTTGACTGCGGGCACCAGGGAACGTATCCTCTCCTTCGCCCACTTTGTTTCCATCCAGGAATTTCACTCACCTGATTTTCCTTCCGCGTCTCCTTCCGCCCGGCCTTTGAGTAAAATGGCCTTACCCAATCGCGAGGCTTTGTGGGTTTCCCCAAGGTCTTCCGTGGCTGCCGATAGAGGGACACCACCGTGCGTATCACTGGGTGCCGGGTCTTCGATGCTGCATGGCCCGCGCGATGCCCCGGCGTTCCGCAGGAAAACTCGGTGGCCAGGCCCCGACCCCCCGGGATTCTTTGAGGCATGGCGCCGCGGTTCAATCGCTGAGCGACAGTATCGGCGATGCATGCAGGGCTGTGTCTGGCTGCGCACGCCAGCGAGGACAGACAAGGCGCAAGTGTGGCGTGCGATCGATGTCAATCGGCCGGTCAGGCTTTGTTGCGTTCCTGATGCGGTATTTGTCGCGCGGGCACGCGCCGTTACCCGGGGCTTGACATCCATTTTTTGACGGCACCCGCCGTCAAAAAATAGAGCAGGAGAATGGAGAAAGGAGAGAGGAGACTCTCGACTTTCTGCATTCTCCTGCGGTCTCCTCTCTTCTCTCTTCGGTCCCTCCGCGGGCGACAGTTGGCCACGCCGTGTCGCGTCGCAACCGTCACGTTGGGGCGGAGTCCGGAAGACGACTTTGGGAATTCTTAACACCGTTTCACCATCCCAGCTTCGCCCTGACCAGCGTTCTGCGATCGCAGCCCCTACGGCGGGCCGCTTCATCCCCGCATGGTGAATTCGAGTTGAGTCTTACCGCAGGCATACAACCTCCGTGGACGGCGACTCCTGCGGACCCGATTTTGCCGCCTCCTGACGCCCTCAGCCCCTGGCCCTCTTCCCTGCGAGGGGAGAGGGGGGGGCTGGCGGACCTTTGCCGGAACGGCCCGGTCATGGGCAGTTGTCACGTGAACCTGAAGTGGTTACTGAACGAAATCAGGGGGTGCGACGTTATAGAAGTACGTGCCGTCCCGTCGATTCTGGCGAGACACGAGGGCACGAAACGTAACGCGGGCACCGTTCCGGTTCCACGCCGGGATAGTGATGCTCAGACGATTGCTTCGCATCTGCACGGCAGGCCTGTCCACAGTGTAAGCCTTGTGGTCAGCAGCCATCTTCTGGATGGCAACCATCTCTGCCTGATACTCCGGCGTGCCGGGGGGTGACAACGCCGGTGCCGTTCCACAGCATGCGACGGCGGCGGCACAACACAGGAAGACCTTCCAAAACGTTTTCATCGAAGAACTCCTTAAAGAGGACACACGATCAGGGTTTATCGACGGCAACACGCTGTTGAAATCTGATGAACCGTGTTTCTTCGTGTCCCTGCTCTTTAAAAGGCACTCCGCGGCACTTCTCTGCAAGGATTCTGAAAATTTTTATGAAGCCGCTTCCGGGCGACGTTTGATCAGCACTCCTGCAGACGGCAGTGTAAATTCGTCGACGTACTCCACGACGGTTCTGTTTGCCGCGAGTCGAAGACCGCGGAAACCTGCCGTCGACCGGGGAGACGACCAGTCGACTCCATGATCCCTTGTTTTCATCACAGATCACGCAGATTGCACAGATGCGCGACCGAGCCTGTGATCTGGAATCTGTTTCAAAACTGACTGATTCATGATTGAAATCATCGCTGGTCCGGACGCTATCAGCGCGCCTCGCAGGCAGCAAACCTGCTGATGGCCTCCCGGGGGTCCTCGAGGCTGGTCCCCAGCATCCCTGCAAACCGTTCTCACAAGTTTCCTGTCTGGTCTTCAGGATCTCTTTACAGAGCGGAACTCGAGGTCCCGTCTGACCAGTCCCTTCAGGATGCCCTCTCCGGAGCTG
>JBJTOM010000252.1:0-4362 GCA_046074585.1 Planctomycetota bacterium
TAAACACGCTTTCGTCCGCCATGATGGGGACGATGGATTCTTTGCGGAGTTCTGCCAGGGCTGCGAAGTCGTGGGCGGGGATGGGCTGTTCGGCGAGCAGGAGGCGGGAGTCGCGAAGTTCGCGGAGGCAGTGCCTGGCCTGCTGGATGGTCCAGCCGCAGTTGGAGTCGATGGTGACGGGGATCTCGGGACCGCAGACTTCCCGCACTGCACGAACTCGGGCGATGTCAGTTTCGGGATCCAGACCGGTCTTGACCTTGATGCAGGTGACACCGAGGGCCAGGTGCTGTTCGGCCATGCGGCGCGAGCCGGGGATATCGCGGGCCCAGACAACGAGTTTGATGCGGATTTTGTCGCGAACTTTGCCACCGAGCAGTCGCCAGACTGGGACACCGGCGGCCTTTCCGGCAAGATCCCAGCAGGCCATTTCGAGAGTGGCTTTGGTGAAGGGATTTTGTTTGACAAGAAAATCCATGGTCCGGCGAATGGCGGTGATATCGCGGGGGTCACGGCCGATGAGTGCGGGGGCGAGATATTCGCGAATGAGGGTGAGCACGGTTCCCTGGGTTTCGCCGGACCAGAGTGCTGAGACGGTGGCTTCGCCGAGCCCGATGAGACCGGCATCGGTGTGCACGCGAACGATCACGTACGGTGACGTGGCATGTTCGCCGTGTGCCGTTTTGGCTGTGAGCCCGGATTTGAGCGGGACGCAGACGGGAATGGCTTCGATGGCGGTGATCTGCATGGGAGGAGATCCGGGTTAGTCGGCGTGTTCCGGTTTCGGCTCGGGCAGGAGGAAGGTGAGAACGAAACCGGCGAGGGCATACACAGCCACGACTGCGGCACCCATCAGAGCAAATTTTCCGGGGTTCGGTTTATCGCTTTCGGAGAGTGTGATGGTGATAAAGGCAGCGGCGGTACCGATGACGCGTCCGCCGATATTGGCGGCGAAGCTTTCGCCGGTCCCGCGGAGGTGCACGGGGAAGACCAGCGGAATGTAGTTCCCCCAGAAGCTCATTTGTCCGACCACAAGGATCCCGGCGACGAAGATGGCGTAGCGGAAGAGATCGAGAGAGGCGGGGTCATCGAGTTTTGTGGAGAACCAGTAGTAGAGCAGCGGGAGGAAGATCAGGCTGGGAATCTGGAAGAGGCGGAAGAGGGTGCGGCGGCTGGCGATTTGAACGGCGAGCAGTGCCAGGAGGAGGCGGCCGCAAAGTCCGCCGATTTCCTGCCAGGTGGCGACGTTGGCGGCGACTTTATCGGTGACGTTGCCTTTGATGCCGTTGAGTTCTTTTGGGGAGAGTGTTTTGCCGGCAGCGGTGGCCTGTTCCTGAGCGGTTGTCTGGGCGGCCTGAACGGCCTGTTTGACCTGAGCGTGTCCGGGAAGGATCTGTGGATTTTGCTGGATCGCACCGAAGGCGAGTCCGAAGGTGGTACCGAAGGCGAGCGTTGTGACGATGGTGGTGCGACGCAGCTGGGGGTTGAAGAGTTCGGCGATGCTGGGGCGTTTGAGTGTGCCGGCGAGTCGTTTTTGCTGCCAGGCCGGGGATTCGGGAAGGAAGGGGCGGATGAGAATGAGCGGGATGGCGGGGATCAGGCCGGAGATCAGCGTGTATCGCCAGGAGGCGTGTACGCCGTAGATGGCCGGGAGGTCGAGGGCGTATTTGGCTGCAAGTCCGGCCATGAAGGCGACGAGTACGCCACCGAGGGAAGAGAATGCCTGGGTGTAGCCCAGGACTTTTTCGCGTTGGAGTGGATTGGGGAAGAGTTCGGCGAGCCAGGCGACGGCGGCGACGAATTCGACGCAGACACCCACGAACACGCAGCAGCGGAAGAAGAGGAGTTGGTAGAGCGAGCTGGAAAAGCCAGCCGCGCAGGCTCCGAAGGCATACAGCAGGATGCTCCATGTGAGGACGGTCCGACGGCCGAGGCGGTCGGTGAGGTAGCCGCCGAGCAGTCCGAAGACGCCACCAGCAAGAGCGGGGACGAAGAACAGCGTGCGGGCCCATGTCACAAATTCTTTACCGCCTGGAGCCCAGGCGGCGACGTCAGCGACGTCCTGGGGCCGCAGTTCGGCGATCGCGCTTTTCACAATCAGCGGGAGCATCAGCAGTTCGTAGATGTCGAATGCGAAGCCGATGGAGGCGATGATGCAGATGAGCCACTGGACGGGGGTGAGCTTTGAGGCTGGAGGCACGGACATGGGGCGGGGTTCCGCGATCGTGGAAGAGCCGGGGCATCGAAAGACGCAGGATCAGTATTCTGCAGGCTTTTGCTGGCGGAATCAACCAGGACCTGAGGGGCGCTGAGATTTTCCGGGAGGAGTCACCGTTTCAGCGGGGGGAAGACTGGCCGCTGCGGCTGGTTTCGGCGAAGTCCAGCACCTGCAGCAGATGACTGTGATCGTCGGTCCAGACGACGCGTGATTCGGGGGGCGGTAAGGCAGCGGGTGACTGCAGGACATCGGCCTGCAGGATCTCGGGGGAATTGGCCAGCAGGGTCCAGCGACTGCCTGGGGCGGAGATTTTCGGGCGCCCGTCGTTTTCATCAGCCACAGGCGGATCGTCCCACTGAAGACAGGCCATTCCGGCAGCGTCTGCCAGCCCGGTGGTGACGCGTGCCAGATCGAAATGCACATTGGAGATATGACAGGCGAGGATGCCCTGGGGTTTGAGGTGTCGGCGGCAGACGTCGAGGGCTTCGCGCGTGAGCAGGTGGATCGGGATGGCATCGCCGGAGAAGGCATCGAGCACCAGCAGATCAAAGTCCCGTGGCGGTTCGAATTCCAGTGCCAGTCGGGCATCGCCTTCGACGATTTCAACGGTGGCCTGGGAGTCGCGGAGGAAGCGGAAATGTTCTTTGGCGAGGCGGATCACATCGGGGTTGATTTCATAGAAGACCAGGTTGTCTGCGGGGCGCCCCCAGGCGGCCAGCGTTCCGGTGCCAAGCCCGACCAGCCCGATCCGCAGTCCGGTGCCGGGTTGATCGATACGTTCACGCAACGCCGTGATCGCTCGACCAACGCCCGACTGATACCCGTAGTACATGGTGGGAACGGCGGGCAGACTGCGAAACTGCAGACCATGGACAATCCGTCCGTGTTTCATGAGCACTGCATCTTCGTCGGCATAGTTCTCGATGCGGAGCACGCCATAAAAATTGCGGCGGCTGGCGATGGATTCGGCGTATTCGGTGAGGGACGAGGCAAGATCGAGAAGCACGCAGGCAATGACAACAATCGCAGCGGTCGCTGCTGTGAGCGGCGGGCGGGTGTTGTGGCGGAGCCAGCCGCGCTGATCGAACCAGATCCAGGTGGCCAGCAGGGCGGAGGCGAGGAGTCCCAGATGGTGTTCCCAGAGGGCAGGCAGCAGCAGGGGGGCCACTACGGCACAGAGCAGTCCGCCAGCCGCTCCGCCGGCTGCCAGCGTGAGGTAGAACAGGGTGAGTCGCTGTGGGCCGGGACGCAGTCGGGCGAGTTCCCCGTGGCAGAGCATGAAGATGCAGAACAGTCCGATCAGCCAGGGGGCCAGCTGAACGATGAAGTGCAGCCGCGTGCCGAACAGATGCAGCCAGCCAAGGATCGGAATGATGGTCGCGGTGAGCGGTGCGTAAAGTCCGCGACGGTACCAGCGATCACTCTCAAAACACAGAATAAACGAGAGCAGATACAGGGTGAGGGGGGCGATCCAGAGGAAGGGGATGACGGCGACGTCCTGACAGATTTCGCTGGTGCCGGCGAGCAGCATCACGGAGGCAAGGCAGGAGAGCGTCAGCCAGCGGGTGAGTGATGGGGGCGTGGTGCCGGGGGGGCGGAGGCTGGCGTCGGGCGAGCGATTGAAAGCCGGCGGTGGAATGGCAACAGCCCTTCTGCTGCGCGCCGTGCTCCGAAACATGCGGACCAGACACAGTCCGCAACAGATGGCGAAGAGGCGAAAGGTTCCATTGAAGGTGGCCGTCTGGATGCTGAGCGGGAACAGCGGTTCGAGCAGTGCGGGGTAGGCGAGCAGGGCCGCGAGGGAGCCGGCGTTGGAGAGCGCATAGAGTCGGTGGGGACTGGTGCCGGGGGCTGAGAGGGTGAGCCACCTGAGCAGCAGCGGGCTGGTGGCGGAGAGTACGAAATAGGGCAGACCGGCAGTCAGGGACAACAGCAGCAGGATTCGAGGGATCGGGACACTGCTGTCGACCGGCTTCCAGGAGGGGTCAGGCTGGAGCTGGACGAGGACGGCGGCGATGAGCAGCAGCAGTCCGTGCACGCTGAGCTGGGAGTGAACCGGGAGGCGTGTTGCGAGCAGGTGGGCATAGAGATAACCGGCGAACAGCAGCGTCTGGAAGAAGAGCATGCAGGTGGTCCAGACAGCGGGC
>JBJTOM010000253.1:0-7666 GCA_046074585.1 Planctomycetota bacterium
GACGACCTGACACTTGAAAGCGGGGCGAAGCGTTTTGGTGGCAGCGCCCAGCTTTCCATCGCCGGGTTTGTTGACGTGAGCGGTTCGTTTGGCTTTGAGGAAACGACTGAGACGATTGGCGGTGTGAGCACGTCGCGCATCAAGGTGGCGGCGGCTGGGATGCAGACCTTTTTCGGAGCCGGTGGCACCGGAGTGCAACTGTCGCAGGGAACTGTCGGAGCAGTGATCGACAAGCCGGCTGGTGGTGAAGCAAAGTACGCACTGGTGGCTTCCGGCACCGCGGCGCTGGTTGGTATCCCGGGACTCACACTCACAGGGACGATGAATGCGCGGATCAATCGGCTTGGCTCGGCCATTGACACGACAATCAGCACGCCTGCCGGCCCGGTCCGCGTGAAGTTTGACTCGGCGTCAGACGTAACTCAGTTCGGCGGGAGTGCTCGTCTGGCGATTGGCGGATTTGTGGATCTGTCCGGCAACTTCGGAATTGAGAAGCAGGGTGAGACGCTGCTGGTCGGTGTTGCCGGGGTGGAAGCATTTCTTGGAGTGAACGGTGGCACTCCCGGTGCGATTGGACTGCAGGTTGCAAACGGCAATCTGGGACTTGTGTTGAGAAACGGCAGCTACGCCCTGACGACCTCGGGTGATGTCGGCGTTGTCGGGCTGACGGGTCTGCGCGTCTCCGGGACGTTCAATGTGCGTTCCAACCAGTTGGGTACGTCGGTTAACGAAACGATCTGGACGCCGGCGGGGAACGTTCCGGTGGTCTTCGGCAATGGACAGAAGGTGCTCAGCTTTGGTGGCAGCGCTGTGATTTCTGTGGCGGGCATTTTCGAAATCAGCGGAGCGATTCAGGCGACGAAAACGGACTCTGGAGTGATTTTTGTTGATATTCCTGAAGTGGCAGCCGCATTGAACATCAACGGCATGCAGGTATTCCAGATTGGTGGCAAGGCCAGGTTCTCGATTGGTGGCGATGATGGCTTCCAGCTGCTCGACGTGGGATTGACCACCGTGCGAGTCTTCGGCGTGGACATTTCAGCGGTCGCCGGGGCTCTGCCGTCGCTGGCACTGCCGTCGAAGCCCTCAGTTCCGCCGCTCGCGCAGCTGACAACTATCGTGGACGGCGTGGATGCATCCCTGCTCAACCGTCGCAGGTATCTTGACGTGACGCTGAAAAGTCCCGGAGATGCACCGCTTGACATCGCGTCGGTGCTCGATTCGGCCGCGGAGTTCTCGCTGACGGGCCAGGGAGTCGCGGATGCGGTACTCACTACAGTTGAGCACCTCGACGGTAATACCTTCCGTTACTATCTCGCGGATCGGGACACCAGCAACGATACTCCGCTGTTTCTGCCGGGTGCGATCAACGTTAATTTCCTTGCCGGTCGCTGGGCGGACGAGGGCGGAGACATCAATACGGCGGTCTCAGACAGTTTCACCGTTCGCGACGGCAAGGCGAATACAAGTTCGGGGGTCAATCTGGGGCCGTTGGTGCTTCAGGGCCCGCACTTTGGCCTTGAGGACTTCCAGTTCAAGCCCTTGAAAAACTCTGACGGCAGCCTGAAGGGGGCTCGAATCACGATCACTGTTGGTTTAGGGGTTGAACATGCTGCGCTCAGTTTCGGCGGAGCATCAAGTGCACTCAGCACAAGCCTTGACGACCTGGAAGGCCTTTTCGATGTCAACGTCGATATCAGCCCGGCGCTGGACATCATCGGGGGTGGACTTGGTAAATTCAGAGTGGATGTCGGTGAACTGAATCTGAATGTTGTGGACGTGCTGCTGGCAAGGGCCACTGGTGTTACAATTCAGTACAACCCGGAGCGTGACACGAATAATGATGGCACGGTTTCCTCAGCTGAGCAGGCCGCCTACGACGCTCAGGAGATTCTGCGACTGCAGAGCGCCTCCGTGACCATCACCAAGCTGGATCTGACGGGATCACTCTCCGAATACACCCGCCGCGACGGTTCGGTGATTCCCGGTCTTGTCGTCCGCAATAACGGCTTTCATCTTGGCCAGGCGGAGCTCGAGTACAGTGGAGATATGAACTTTGGTTCCATTTTAAAGCTGGACGACATCCGCGCCGGCATTGCTGATTTCGGCGTGAACTTCGGTGGCAGTGTGCAGTTTGACGGGGAGGTATTCATCGCGTCCGGCGGGGCAGAATTGTTTCCCGGCGGCAGCTTTTCGATGAAGTTTGAGGATGGTCCCGATGCAGGTACGGAAGCTGTCCGTGCTGCGCTGACGTTTAAGGACGGGATTCCCGCGGGATTCAAGTTCAATTCAGACCGCATGAGCATGAAGTTTGGCGAATTCCTGACCATCACCGGGCAGGACATTCTGATTAATACTGAAGCCAAAGGCAGCGAATACGTCGTCTCCATCGGATCCATCGGCGCTGAGATCAAGGCGGGACCGCTGAAGATTGGCGGCAAGATGAAAAAGTTCGGAATTACGGCTGCTGGCAGTTTCGTGACGCAGCCAGGCTTCGGTGTCGAACTCAGTATGGACGAAGCCAGCCCCGACAGTTTCAAGTGGCCCACATGGCTCCCAATTCGTCTCACGTCGCTCGGAATCGAGTGGCGCGACATTCAGAACGCTCCAACTGACTTCGCGCTCGTGATGTCTGCAAAGGTCTCCCAGATTCCAGGCGTTCCGCTCGAATTCGAAGGAGCCGTCAATGGCCTGAAACTGGATGTCGGATTGCTGAAGCAAGGCAAGTTCCCCATCACGGACCTCGAATCCATCGTGGTGAAGGTCGGAGGTAATTTCGGCGGTGCAGAAGTCTCCGGCAGCCTGCTCGGTGGTATCCTGAAGCTCGATTCAAACGGCAATCTGATCGACAACTTCGATTCCACCACCGCCGTTGCTGATCGAGTGCTGTTCATCGGTCTCGAAGGCAAACTGCTCATCATGAACAAGGGCTTCTCCGTGCGATTCGCATTCAGCGAACTCGGGCCACTGGGAGTTCTCGTAAGCGTTAAGGTGCCGATCGTTGTTGAGCCGGTCTTCACAGGTATCACGATCAATGAAATGACAGCCGGCGTGGAGTTCTTTACATCGCTTCCGACGATCACCGAACCTGAGGATCTCATGGGGAAGGAGTTCGGGGATGCCGCAGATCTGGATTCCGACGCCTGGCTGGCACAGGTCAAACAGCAGGTTGTCAACCAGGTCAAAGCGATCAAAGCCAACCCGGGTGTGCCAGGGTTCCTCGCCGCCTTTACCTCCCCGATGACGCTCACGGCCCAGGCTGCTATCTCCTCAACCCACCTCGGCAGCGAAGACAGTTTTAATGGTCAGGTACAGTTGCGGCTGAGCACTGACGGCAAGATGTTCGCAGCCGGAAAATTCCGGTTCATGAATAATCGACTCGTCATCGAAGGCAAGATGTATGCCGACCTGTCTCAGGTCACCAAAGGAAATGCCAAAGTCCTGTTCCTTGGCCGCGCCCCTGTGATCGAAGACGCTCCGGATCTCCGATTCCTTGAACTCAAGGGAAAGTTCGAGATGCGCTTCTTTGGTGCTGATGGAAAGGCACTGAACTTTGCCCCGAACATACCCGCCGAACCCTCCGCAAATCTCGCCAGCCCAGCCGCAGGAGCCGTGATCGGAATTCAAAGACTGACTTCCCAGGGTTACATCGACGTCAGCTTCACAAAGGGGCAGAAAGAGCTGAATCCTGCCAGCATCACAGACGAAGCCCCTGAACTGCGACTGCTCCTGCCCGACGGTACTCTGGTTGAAATCACGGATATTCCGGAAAAGGTGACCACGGCCAGCGATCCCAACGTCTATCGCTACATGCTGCCCGAAAACCTCACACTCACAGCCGGCACCTGCACCGTGCAGTTCATTGGAGACAGCTTCACTGATACTGAAGGCACCGGAAATGTGTTTGAAGAAGAGCAGTTCAAGCTGGCGGATGTTCGCCCCGGACTCGCAACACCCAAAGATGGCGGACGCATCGACGTATTCACCCTGAATCAGCTCGGATTCATCACCATTCGTTTCGCCGGACTGCCCGGAGTATCACTGGATGAGACCTCTATCACCGATGCCAATGCCGAATTCGTGCTTTCCGGAGCGGCAGCCGCTGGCGTCACGATCAGCTCAACACCCGAAAAGATCGACCCGCTCACATGGAAATATCGATTCACTGGTCAGTTCGGCACCGGACCGGTCACTGTCACCTACCCGCTGAATGCCTTTGCCGATACGGAGGGTAACAAGTCGGCTGCAAATTCTGAGAGCTTCATTGTTGCTGGTCCCACGATAACGCTGCTGGCGAAATCCGCAGATGTCGCCGCTCTGAATGCACAGAAATATGTTGACTTTTACCTGGAAGGTTCCACGGCCGGTGCCATCGTCCCCGAGTCTCTCACCGATATCGCTCCGGAATTCACTGTCTCCGGAACGGCCGCCGATGGTGTCGCTTTCGCCGGTACCGCCGTGCGACAGGGTAACAGCCAGATTTATCGCTATGCCTTCACAGGAGAGTTCACGACCGGGTTCGTGACTTTTAGCTACACAACAGCCTCCATCGCGGACGCCGGCGGGCTGCTGAATGTGGCCGAGACAGAGAGCTTCAGGGTTCGCGGAGCATCCGCAAGTCTCGCTTCTCCCAACTCCACAATCTATGGCGTCTCCGCCCTGAATGCCCAGCGCTACATCGATGTCCGTTTTAATCCCACCAGCGGCCGTACGCTGAATCTCACCACGATCCTCGACAATGACTCTGAATTTGTACTCACGGGCTCAGCGGCTGCCGAAGTCAACATCAACGGCAAGCCCACCCAGATTGACGACGACACCTTCCGCTACACATTCACCGGCGATTTTGTGGAAGGCACATTCACGATTCTGTTTGTGGAGAACAGTCTTCAGGACAGCGGAGGTGCCGGACTGTCCGGAAGCTCAGAACAGATCGTGCTGAAGAATCTGACCTCCGCATTGCTCTCGCCGGCTCATCAGTCCAACTTCGACCGCAACACACTCAATCACAACGGCTACATTGACGTTGCCTTCGATGACGTCCTCGGCGTCGGATTGAATGCCGGATCCCTTGAAGATACCACCCCCGAAATCGAGCTCTTCCGCATGGTTGATGGGGAAAATGGTGATCCGCCCACAGAGGAACCTGTACCTGGAATTGGTGTGAACGGCGCGGCTTCCCTCGTCTCGGGCAACACTTGGCGCTATTACTTCTCAGGCCGCTTTGACCCCGGTCAGGTTTACGTCCGATTTGTCGCCGGCAGCTGGACCGACAATGCCGGAAACAGCGGCGTGGAGAAGGTCGAAACATTCAATGTCCAAAGCAAGGCGGCCAGCTTCGAAATCATCATTCAGGGAGCGGCAGAACTCTACGGCGCCGTAGAAGACCTGAAACTGGTGTCCGTGAAGGGTGAGGCGAAAATCAGCCTCGATATCGGCGGCGAATCCCCGTCCGCCCGTGTGCAGCTGGACCTCAATGGTCGCGCGGATGTGATGTACTTTGGAACCATCGGAGCTGTCTCGGGACGTTTTATCTTTGAAATCAGTACGCCCGAGGAATCCGGTTTCTGGGGTGTGATGAAGCTCGATACCAACTTCGAAAAGCTGCGACCGGCAGGAATCGATCTGGACGCAACAGCCCTCCTGCAGTTCAACTTTTCCAAAGAGACCAAAAGAGAAACTCTGACACTGCCAGGTCAGGGCGCAGGTGGCACAGACCTCACCGAAACTTACGTTCTGTCGCCATTTCTGTTCGCACTGCAGGCTGCCGGAAAAATGATCTTCCACGTTCCGGACGGTAATGAAGACACGACGTTCGGGCTGGAACTGTTCCGCATGAGTGCCGTGTTCTCCATGGAGATCAGCACCGAAGGGCTCGAAGTGCTTGCACAGGGCTCCATTTCACTCGGGCCCCCGGAGCTTGAGCTGTTCGACCTGAATGTGGTGGGCGTGCTTGCGATCAAGGAAAAGGTCTTTGCCGCAGATTTGGTGATTGATGCGCGGGCCGGAGTCGACGACTTCGTCAGCGTTGGAGGAAAATTTCGCCTGATTACGAACGTGAGCGGCTTCAATCAGGAAGTCCGTGTCCCGCAGCGATTCATTGATGGTGACTACTTCGACGATGATTTTCTCGATCAACTCCAGCCAACAGAAGACGAAGACGACGATCCCAGTCAGCTGGCCTACGTCGTCCACGCCGGACCTCCCAAATGGGAAGGTGGATACGGAGATCCGGGCTTCTATGCCGTGATGCAGGGCGAAGGCGAAATGTACCTGCTGGATCTGTTTGTGATCGAAGCCGCTTTCCGCTTCGAAGTCAGCGTCAATGGACTGTTCATTCAGGCCGAGGGCGGTCTGCTGATGAAGGACCTCGGACAGATCAATGCCCGAGGCTATCTGGAAATAACAGAAGCCGGACTCATCACAGCACTCTCGCTGGACCTCGACGCACCTTTCCTGCAGCCGCTCGGAATTGACTTCGATGTCAATGCGGAACTGCAGATCAATACGACGAATCAGGACCGCACAATCAATCCGCTGACCGACCGACTGCTGCTGGAGCCAATGACGATTCCAAAGAAAACAGTGGATGCGAAGGCAGAAGGTCTGCTGGCGGTCAGGCTGCCGGGCACCGATCTTGAGCTGGGCCGCATCAGTGGTGTGTTCTCGCTGGATACCAGCACTGAGCGTGTGACGATTTTCTCACACGGTGACCTCGAAGTCGGCCCTCGCGGACTGAAGGTCTTCGACATGGAAGTCACAGGCGTGTTTGTGCTGGTGGATGAAGGCTTCGCGGCTGACCTGACGGTGAGCGCTACAGGCGGTGTTCCCAGCCTCGCAGAACTTTCCGGTACCTTCCGCATGGTCGCTAATCTGACAGGGCTGGAGCAGGAAGTTCCGGTCCCCCAGCGATTCATCGACGGTGGCTTTCTGCCGGATGATTTCGTTGCGCGGCTTAGCAACAGTACTCTGTTCCCGGGACGCAAGTCGTATGTGGTTCCAGCCGGAGCCCCGTATCTTGACGGCACTCCAAATGACCCGACTTCCACTTACATTGTCGTGATGGGTCAGGGCACGCTGACTCTCGTCGATGCATGGGAAATTACGGGTGGTTTCCGCATCAAGGTCGAAACAGATGGACCTGTGATTCCGATCCACGCTGAGCTTGATATGGGGGCGCTCGGAATGGCCTCACTGCACGGCAAAGTGGAACTGCGTCTGAGCGGTCTCACCGCAGCAGCCACAGTGGATCTGGACCTGCCTGGACTGTCCGAAGCAGGTGTGGACTTTTCAGTCGATGCGGAACTTGCCATCAACACCGGCAGTGCTGTCGCAGAAGTCGATGTGGACGATGATGAATCCACTCCGGCAATCGTCATTCCTGCCCATACCGCCAAACTGGAGGCCGGCGGAGCCCTGACGGTACGTGTTCCCCAGACAACAGTGGAGCTGATCAGCATTCGGGGGGCATTTCTGCTGATTGCCAACAGCGAGGGGTTGTCGGTGCTCGCTACGGGTCAGACCTCAATGCTGGGAATTATCTCTCTGCAGGTCGATGGCGCCTTCTTTATCCGCGAAGACGGCGTCGCCGCCGAAATTGATATGGCACTCCTGCCAGGAAGTGCCATTTCCGCCTTCTCCAGCGTCTTCAACTTCAGCGTCACGG
>JBJTOM010000254.1:0-10197 GCA_046074585.1 Planctomycetota bacterium
GCTGCGTTATATCTGGGACACCATTGAGCAGGTGGAAGTGCTGGCGAAGATCGTGAATGACGCGCTCCGGTCACAGGCTGGCACTGCCCTGTCGACGTCTTCTGTACATCCCCGCTCGGTGTCTGCTGATGCACCGAATCCTGAACATCTGAGTCGGGATCTGGATCAGATCGAGGCACTGGCTGGTGGCGTTGGCCTCGACGGCCAGCGAACGAGCTGGCTGCGGGATCGATTGAGTCTGTTGACGGCACGGGTGGAGTGGGTGCAGCAGACCGAGGCGCGTGATTTTCTTCGAACGCGTGTGCAGTCGCTCATGACGAGGCTGAGCAAATGACGGGCAGTGGCGGTCGCTGGGCTTTTCATGTATCACTCATTCGCGTGCAGCGTCTGGCCGGGCTGCGTTGCCGACCGGGTGTGGAGGTAGCGGAGTGCGGGGACGATGTGTGGGTCAGTGGAAGCGGACTGGACGCGGCGTTATCAGCGGTTCTTGCCGTCTGTGCGGACGGCCCGGTGTACCACGTGGATGCTCAGAACCGTCTGATACCGTACGGACATCAGGTTCCGGTGGGGCGTCTGCCGGTTCTGCAGTGGCAGCCGCTTACCAGGTGGCTGGAGCCTGAGTTGCCGGTGACGCAGATTGTGCGGGCGCGTTTTTCGGCCTGTCGGCTGACCCTGGAGCGTTCAGCGATGGAGCAGCCGGCAGCGGTTCTGGTGACATCATGGAGTGATTTTGAGAGCTGGGCGGAGGAGGCGGCGGAGGTCCGGCTGCGAGCCTGTCAGTTTGCGGTGTGTGTGGATGATCAGCGGCGGCTGGTATGCCTTCGTGGCAGGCCGCTCCCGCCGCTTCCGGGACCGCGGTACTGGGGTGTCAGCAATCTTGCGGTGCCATGTGGCTTCACGTGGTCTCCGGCTGTGGATGCTGAAACCGTGCGTGCGGTACTGGAGCGACGAGCGGCTGAGACTGCTGCATCTGTCACGTCAGCAGAGCTGATTCTCTGGCATGCATCCGGTGAGGTGGACGTGATCCAGCGTGGCGAATTCCTTCCATCGCTGCGGACTCACGTGCGTGCCACTTCCCGGATTCTGTCAGATCCGCGGAGTGCGGGGGTGGTGCACGAGGCTGGCGGGGGCCGTCGATGAGAACGGCCATTCGATTTTTCGTGAGCGATCTGCCGAAGCTGTTTCAGTGGTCAGAGGCTGGTCAGGAGCTGACGTGGTATGACGGTCAGACGGTGGTCTTTCGGCAGGAGTTGTTGCCGCTGCTGGTGAAGCTGCAGCAGGGGAGGCATTGTGCGAGCATCGGCGCGACAGCGATACTGTTTGCTGCGCGGCGATCGTCCTGGGCACGTATTTCGCAGCGACTGACCAGGCTGCTGCTGCACCTGTTGAAATGCCCTCTGGAAGCGGTCCGTCGGGAGTTATCTGCTGATCCGCGTGTTCTGGAGGAGTGGGCCGGAGCGCTTCGCCGTCTGGATTTGATTCGGCTGTTTGCTGAGGATGAGCGTTCGCGGTCCGAGGATTTCACGGATTTGCTGACGATGATTCTGCGGGGGTGTCCGACGGATTATTCCGAGGTTGAAGCTGAAAGTCTGGTGAATGATTTCCGAAGGGATTTTCTGCGGGAGTGGCCGGGTAAATCGTCGTCGCATGGGAAATGGATTGAAGAGGCAATTTCGCAGCTCACGGGGCCGGCACCGGATCCGGATCGGCTGTTGACGGCCTGTCCGGACATTCTGCAGCTGGTGCGGCTGGCGATTTCTGTTTCGAGGGCGATTCCGGGATCCACGGTTGACGAGTTGTTTTCCGCGGTGCGGACGGGAATTCGGGACGCTGCAGCGGTGCGACCGATTCCGGAACCGCTTCGGGAGCCTGAGGATCAGCAGTCGGGTATGCGGCGGCTGCTGCGGGAACTTGAAACGGCACGGCGATTTCGTGGCCTTGCCAGGCTCAGCGGTCGGATTGTGGCGGCTCTTTCGCTGCCTCGCCAGCTTGCTGAGCCTGACTCGCTGCAGCTGGGTGGTGTTTCCGACATTTCCAATCGCGGATCGATCGAAAAACTGCTGCTGAGCGAACTGGTGCACGACGATCTGACGCTGTCCGTGCGTTTGGCGCTGAATGAGGCTTTGTACCTGCGTCGCGAATCTCCACCGGCACAGGACAAGCGGACTCGATCGGTGCTGATTGACAGCAGTCTGCCGATGTGGGGTCTTCCGCGGCTGTATGCAACGGCGGTGGCATTGGCGCTGCATCTGACAGGCGACCGTCAGACATCTCTGCGATGTTTTCGGACGGAGCATACGAGGCTGGTGGCCTGTCCACTGGACAGTCTGGCGGCCGTTTCAGAGCACCTTGAGGCCCTTGGGAGTCAGGCTGCCCCGACAGAGCTGCTGGCTGGGTTTGTTGAGCGTGTGGATGAACAGCAGCCTGCGGCCGAGCCGGTGTTGATAACGACTGGGGACGTGCTGCAGATGTCGTCGTTTCGCAGTCGTCTGGATGGGCTGGACCTGCAGACGCTCTGGCTGATTCTGGTGGACCGGAGTGGGGAGCTGGAGATTCTGAAGAAGACTCGACAGGGCTTTTCCAGTCTGCGACGGGTGCTATTGCCGCTTTCAGACATTCTGTCGGAGGCGGAAGCGGAGGTGCTGCAGCGGGATGAGCGGGCCGATGATCTGCCAGCCGTCTTCCACCGGCGGCACTTTCCGCTGCTCCTGTCAATTCGGTTTGAACGTCGTCGGGTGTGGAGCTGGGGGCCGGATGTGGTGGCCATCGCCGAGGGTGGTCGGCTGATGCTTTGGTCCGGCGGACAGAAGGGTGCCAGAGAACTGGTGCGGCTGGCAGTCAGCAGCAGTCATCAGTTTTTCCTGCTGCACAGGGATCTCGATGTGTTGTGTCTGCTGAGTGCGGAACAGGGAAGCACAGCCGGACGGCTGATCCGCATCCATCTGGCCGATCTGAGTGTGGCGATTCAGGCTGTCGATCACGGGGTCTTCGAGATCACTGATGTCAGCCAGGGTGACGACGGCGCGCTGATCTTTGGTCACGACGAAAACGGACGGAGGATCTGCTGTCAACCCGCGTGGCTTGAGGGGGGCGGTGCGGGTTCGACGTTCGCACCAACCGTTGTGCGGCTGCCGGATGATGTGATCCAGCGACTGGGACGGGTGCTGAAACTGCGGGACGGCTCATTTCATGTTCTTTCTGTTGTGCAGTATGGATCCATTTGTGCGCTGCAGAAATTGCCGGACGTGTTTCAGCAAAGCGATGAGGTTGTGGAATTTGCGATGGGGCATTATGCAGCGCTGCGGGCAGGACAACTGTGGAGTGGAACCGGCCAGCCCGGGAGGGCACCGCTGGCCGGAAAACTGCCAGGTCTGATTCAGGGGATTGAAGAAGTTTCGGACGACGGCCTCGTGGCTGTGCGGGTGGAGGGTACGCGGGGGCTGGCGATCATCGATCTGCTCGAGGATTCACTGGTTGCTGCAGACTTCCGCCGCAGACCTGCTCTGGAAATGCAGATCTTGAGGCACCTGACGGCAACATTCCGCATGCGTACGAAACTCTGGTATACCGCTGTCGGCACGGACGAACGGGCGATTTTTCTGCTGACCAGTGCTGGACAGATTGACGTGATTCAGATTGACGAGATTCCGCGTGGCGGATTTTCGGTCAGACTGTCTGCGTCGAAGGCATCGGTGAAGGTGCGAATGCGGGACTTCAATCGTTCGCAGCCGGGACTGGCGGCCGAACGGGGGTTATGGAAAGCGGAGTGGCTTTCTGGTGGTACGATCTGGCTGGACCCGCGCGGTCTGCTGCATCTGAGATCAGCGAATCCGGAGCATGCCGAGGTTACTCTGGTTTTGGCCAGGGGTTCGTTTGCCGGCTGGACTTCAGCGGGCGTGATCTTTGGAGACACGGAATACTTCGAGCCGACTTCGGGTCTGAATTCGGCAACTCAGGGGCTCAGACAGCAGGAGTCTGTTGTCGTCTGGCGGACCGTCATCATTCCTCTGCTGGAGTCGCTGCTGTGAAGCTGTCCCTGTCCCTGACGCTGGCGGTGCGTGCGGAATCACCAGGATCCGAGTCCGGAGCGAGCTCGGCTGCGGGAGACCCTGCGGCAACAGCCGTGCTGATTTTCGGGCGAACGGCGGCTGAGTGGCTGGCACCGCTTTGCAGCTGCCGGATTCCCACGTCTGAGCTTGTCATTCTGCCTCTTTCGAATCCCGGTACGGGAGCTGTGTTCGGTGCGGTTGTGGCCGGTGCGGGGCTGTCCGGTCGTCTGCTGGATTTGCAGCATTCGGCGATGCACGAATCTGCGGGCCCCCATCTGCCGCTGATTGTGTATCGGTGTCTGGCCGGACAACTTTTCATTCCTGCCGAAGCCACTCTGTCCCTGCCGTTGACGGATGCCGAATTACGGGCGCTCCTGCCGGTGCATGCCGATCATCGACTGGTCTGGCACCCCGCAGTGGGATTGGTGGAATATGAAGCGGAGGACGTCTTATCGGTGGTTGATCTGCTGAGTGGTCCTGTACAGACCGTTCGCATCTGGAATGGGGCCACTCCGGGCGACCAGCTGAACCTGATGATTCGCAGTCTGCAGCCATGGAATCCACCAGAGGAGATCCTGAACGTTGTTTATGAGGGCCGTGGGGACATAGGCAGCGCGGCTGGCGACCTCCATCAGGCACCGCGTGCTCCGGACGAACGCCCCGAAGGCGCTCTGCGCGAAGCCCTGCACAGGCTCAGGCAGCAGCTGGCAAAGGCCATCTGCCGGGTGACGAATCTGCTGCCGGAGAGTCCCGATGGCAGCCAGCTTGCGGGCCGACTGCATGCCTGGGCAGAACGTCTCGCCCGTGGCGGTCATTCATTGGGTCACTCGTCGAATCCTGCCAAAGGTACAGCGGGCCACGGGGCATTGGCGGAGTCTTCGTCGTTGTCAACGCGGCAGGAGAACGAGTTGAAGCGATTGCTGCACATGCTGGAAAAGCAGCCGGATGAAGGCTTGAAATATGCATTACCGCTGGGGGGAGACCGTTCTCGCGGGACAACGGCACCGACGGATCGTCTGGGTGAGCAGCGACCGGATTTCGACGTGGGACAGTTGAACGCAACCGGTCCTGCGAGTGTCTGGAAGGTTCCGTCGAGCTGGCACGCTGTGCTGACTCGCCGTTATCGGGAGCTGGCGCTCCGGGAACTGCGTCTGGGGCATCATCGTCGTGCCGCTTACATCTACGCGATGCTACTGAATGATCTCCATTCAGCCGCGTCTGTGCTCGAAGCGGGCAGGCTGTACCGGGACGCCGCATCGATCTGGCAGTTGCATCTGAAACAGCCGCTGCTGGCAGCGGAATGTTTCAGGCGAGGTGGTTTGTGGGAGGAGGCGGCAGCGATCTTTCGTGATCTGCGGCAGTGGCGAAAGGCGGCTGAGCTCTTTCGACAGCTTGACCGGCCGGAGCTGGCAGCCGAGATGTATGAACAGGAGTTGAGGGAGTTGGTGGAGAAGCACCAGTGGCCGGCTGCAGCCACGGTTGCGATCGATTTTCTTGGGGACCGAATGCGGGGCCTGCAACTGCTGCGGGACGGCTGGTTCTCGAAGGCTGGCCAGGAAACGTGTCTGCGGCGTTTGTTCCAGGAACATGCGGATGCAGGCGAACACCAGCTGATGGAAGACGACCTGCAGACGCTGATTGTGAATGCGAAGCTCTCCAGTGATCAGCGGGAGATCGCGGTGGTGCTCTGCAGTGAGCAGGCTGCGCAGTATCCGGCGGCACGTGTGCGGGAGCTGTTGCGGATTCAGACATGGCAGCTGGCTGCCGTACTGATTGCCGGAAATCCGGCGCTGCCATCCCGGACGGCTGTGCGGGCGATTCGGAATCTGGCGGAACATGATGAACTGCTGCAGCGCGACGCGACGCGCTGCGGCTGGAAACCGCCACAACCGCCGAAACTGGCCGTCACGCGAGCGGCAAACGGGGCGGAAGTCCCTGTCGACCGATCTGCGTCTGCGAAACGCGGGGACCTGGTTGCCTGTGCGACTCTGAAACTTACAGCTGCGAACCTGCCGGACGGGGTTGGCTGGATGGCCGCTGTCACGTCAGCTGAGTCCCTGTTTTGTCTGGGCGAGACACCGAATCGCCAGTTGGTTGTCGCTCGCTGGTCATTGGCGGGTCTGCAGCAGGGCAACTTCAGGGGGCAGTGTGTGACGTTCCCGGTCTTTGACCCGGAACCTCGCGGAGTCCCGCAACTGCGTCTGAATCCGCTCCGTCCCGAGCAGGTGAATCTGCAGTTTTTTCCCGCTGCAGCCGAATGTGTCCGCAGCACTGTCAGCGGCGTTGTGAGGAGCAACAGTTTTGTCGGCTCCATGGTTATGCCGCATGCATTGACATTCGATTATGGATTTACACCGGACGGTTCGCGGTTTTCACTGGGCATTGCGGAAGCAGATCTGGACACGGTGGAACTCGAACTGGCAGACAGGAAGACGAATGGAAAAATTTCATTTCGCCTGCAGTTGCCGGATCAGCTGACTGAGAGTCTGATTGAGAATGGTGGCAGGGTGTGGCTGGAAAATTCTGCACTTCTGGTGATTTCGGGGCGTTTTGTCTGTTACGCAGCGCTGCCTGCCGTGCAGCGACTGGATCGGCACCCGGCACAGCCGGTGCAGCTGGAGTGTCTTGCGGAGCTGGATTCCGAATGCACGGCATTCTTCCTGTCACCACCACTGGTCGTGCCCAGGGTGCTCATTCAGACGCAGGCATCCTGTTACGTTGTCTGGCTGAATTCTGCCAGCTGGTCCCGGATTGCTGAAGAACTGCAGGCACCGCGCGTCTGCTGGACGCGCAATGGAATTGTTGTGACAGCTTCCGCGAACACTCTGTGCTGTTACCGAGTGACTCAGAAAAAAATCCAGCGACTTTCGTCCGGGACGCTTCCGCGCCCGATCCTTTCGCTGCAGGCTGACGATTCCCCGGATCATGTCCTGGCACTGGATGAGACGGGCACGCTGCAGCGATTCCGGGTGCCTGTCGAATAGTGACGCGCGACGGCTGCCGGCATCAGTCAGTGGAAGCGGTGCGTCGGGGAATTCGCAGCTTCATTCCCACCTGCAGGCGGTCTGCTGATGTCAGTCGATCCCGATTCGCCTCAAAGATCAGGCCGTATCGGGACTGTGACCCGAGGTAATGAGCGGCGATACTGGAGAGTGTTTCGCCGAACTGCACAGTGTGCTCGTCGAATTCACCGGCGGGGGCAGGCGAAGTCACTGGCCTCGCCGATGCACCAGAGGGGCTGTCGGAATCCGGTTTCGTCGCCGTGACGAGTTTTTCTGAGGGCTGTGCGCTGAAGAAAAGAGTTTCATTTGGAGCGTGCAGCGGGGGCAGAGGGCGGCTGGCACCGGCGAGGTCCGTGGCCGGCGACGCGATCGCTCCGCGCCCAGGTTTCCACGTGCGGTAGCCGTCCAGTGAATCGCGGTTGGAGGTATGTTCTTCCAGCGATCGGGCAGTCTGGACGGGAGCCGGCGCGGTGCGGTTCTTCTGATCCAGATCCTCGAGCACAGTCCGCAGGGTCCAGTGGGGTTCAGCGACGGCATCAGCATCCAGTGCCGCGGACGACTCTTCATCCGGGATATACACCGCAATATCGCGATCGCGGATTCGCTGGTTCAATTGCTGGCGACGCTGGGGGCTGAGTTGTTCTGTGACGGTGACTGGTTCCTGACGGAAAAAGAGCGCCGCAACCACCCCGATCAGGAGGATGCCCATCGCAAATCCGATTTTTCGATCCGAATTCATCCGTGGGACCGCAGCGAGGACTGACAGGAGATATCGACCCTGTTCAATCTACCCCAAAACTGACGAAAGTTCGGAAAAAACAGTCGAAACCAGCCAGTGTGACTCAAGTTTCCTGCGGACCTTGCCGTGACGGTCGGGCGAACTGCCGGTGCAGTCGTTAGAAACCGCACAGTCAATCGTGGCTGGTCGTGCATCCGGGCATGTCAAGGGTTCGTGCCCATTCCGGCCAGTAGTTTGGCAGCGGTGCGTGAAAGGTCAGCGATTGTCTGGTGACCGGATGCTGAATTGTTGTGGCAGAGCTGTGCAGGGCGATTCCCATGGGAAATGGACGGCGACTGCCGTAGCGGACATCTCCGGCAATGCAGTTGCCGCTGGCGGCCAGCTGTACACGAATCTGATGCTTGCGACCGGTCTGCAGCTGAATCTCCAGCAGTGCCGCAGTGCCATGTTGTGCGAGCTTACGGAAGTGCAGGACAGCTTTGCGGGACTCGGTGGCCCCAGCCCGCACCACTTCCACTCGACGTGCCGCATCGTTGTGCCGCAACCAGTGTTCGAGGTGGCCTTCGGGTATGGCCGGAGCCGGGTCAACCAGTGCGAGGTAGAGTTTGCGTGCGGTGTGCAGACGAATCTGCTCACTCAGCCTGGCAGCGGCCCTGGAGGTGCGGGCGAAGATCAGCACGCCGGTGACCATCGCATCGAGGCGACTGACCACCCCCAGATACACTCGCCCGGGTTTCTGAAATCGGTGGCGAATATCCCTGACAGCCAGCTCGAACGCCGTGGGTTCTCCGGGCTCCGCGCCCATGGTGGCGAGCGGTGCGGGTTTGTTGACGACGTAAAGGTGGTTGTCTTCGTAGAGCAGCTGCATGGCGAGCGTTGAGATTCCAGCCGTGGCCACGGGGATCGCGACAGGGATGGAGTGTACTCGAAGCCCTGTCTCGATGCATGCGTTTCTTGAAAAGGGATCGTTAGCAACACGGTATGGCTGAGCCTTCGCCCGGCCGGAGGCACTTTGTCAGAAGAAAGGCAGGGCTCCCCGATGGTGGCTTGAGTTTTGCGGGGCCCTGCGGCCACGAGCTGCTGTGGGACAGCGACACGACCCGGGACAAATCGAGCCGCGACCCTGAGGGAGACGGGTGGCCTGATGGGAAATGGCCTGGAAGTTCTCTGGAATCCGCCGAAAGGACGGTCCACAATTCGGAGGGCAAGGCTGGGATGACGAAACGTTGTCAACGGGGCAATCCGGGATGTTTTCCTGGCATCACCCGTGTTTACGCCCCTCAGCCCAGTTGCGCGAGGCAGGCGAGTGTCCGGCGCGCGGCCAATGTCAGTCTGCCGGTGCCGCCCTCAAACGCTCCTGCTGCGACTTTGGCCGCGCGGGCACACGCCGTCACCGGGGAATTAACATCCCCCGCACGCCCGTTTTTTGACGGCATCTGCCGTCAAAAAAATAGAGCAGGAGAATGGAGAGAGGAGACTCTCGACTCTCTTCATGCTCCTGCGGTCTCCTCTCTCCTCTCTCCTCTGTTCGGTCCCTCCGCGGGCAGCATTTGGCCACGCCTTGCCGCGTCGCAACCGTCACGTGAGGCGACGTCCGAAAGACGACTTCCGGTTTTCCAAACACCGTTTCGTTATCCCAGCTTCGCCCTCCCGGCAACGGCCTTCGCTGGAAATGGAACGCGACAGAGGCGGCTTCGTTGGTTCTGCAGGGACTGTCCCCGGCGGCCTCGCGGGCCGGATTTCGACCGCTCCCGCCCGTGGCTCTGCAATCGCGGTGATCGTTGCAACTGCCCGAATCACCACAAACCGAAAAATCGCGCCAACCGGGGCGCTCAAATCAGACGCTCCGCCTCGCTCTCGCCGCAGGGACTGTCCCCGCAACGCGGGGCTCCGGTGTCGTCTCGCGGTCTCTACGACGGG
Organism: Planctomycetota bacterium; assembly: GCA_046074585.1. Taxonomy (GTDB): domain Bacteria; phylum Planctomycetota; class Planctomycetia; order Planctomycetales; family Planctomycetaceae; genus SXXK01. The sequence continues at coordinate 9,711 of JBJTOM010000254.1, forward strand.
CAGGACGTCTCCGTCCGCAGGCTGCGGGGACTGTCCGTAGCAGGCGAGGAGCCCGGCAAAGGTGCATGGCACCGAAATGCTGCGGGGACTGTCCCCGGAAGGCCAGGAACCCGGCAAAGGTGCATGGCACTAAAATGGCAAAGGTGCATGGCACCGAAACGCAGAAGGTGTTTGTTGGATGTCCTTTACGACGACGGCTCAGCAGGAGCTTCGCCCTCCCGGCAACGGCCTTCGCTGGAAATGGAACGCCACAGAGGTAACGCCGTCGGTTCTGCAGGGACTGTCCCCGGCGGTCTCCCGGGCCGGATTCCGGCCGCCCACCCCGTGGCTCTGCAATCGCGGTGATCGCTGCAACCGCCCAAATCACCACAAACCGAACAATCGTCCCAACCACGGCAGTCAGATCAGACGCTCCGACTTGTTCTCGCCGCAGGGACCGTCCCCGCACCGCGGGGCACCGGTGTCCTCCCGCCGACTCCACAACCGG
>JBJTOM010000255.1:0-5429 GCA_046074585.1 Planctomycetota bacterium
TCTCGCCGCAGGGACTGTCCCCGCAACGCAGGGCTGGGGTGTCGTCTCGCGGTCTGTACGCCCGGCAGAACGTCTCCGTCCGCAGGCTGCGGGGAATGTCCCCGGCAGGCCAGGAACCCGGCCAAGGTGCATGGCACCGAAACGCGTTTCTCACTTCTAACTTCTAACTTCTCACTTCTCACTTCGAAACGCAGCCTGTGCTGGGGTAGCCCGCTTCCTCACGGGCGCGGCTCGAGGGTTGCGTTTTGCGGGGTTGTGTGATGGGACACATGGGACGCAGGGGACTCATTCGACGGCTGGCCCGCGTGACGAAACAGGGGTGAGTTTCAGGGTCCTTTTCGTTGCGTTCCCAGTCCGCTGAGGGTCCCATGCAGGCCGTGGCAGTGCTGTTGCCCGCGGACTGCCGTCCGACTGCTCAGCAGTGCTACCGGTGGATTGACATCCCCCGCACGCCTTTTCACGTGGGGTGGAGTCCGAAAGACGACTTCCGGTGTTCTTCACACCGTTTCGTCATCCCAGTCTCGCCCTCCCGAGTTGTGGCCCGTCTTTTCAGGAGACGAGCCCGGGAGACCAGGGTGCACGGCGACGAGCCGCAGAATGCGGCCTTGTGCTCGTGCTGAGCCCGCCCTCGCCAGTTTCCGCCAAATCCCGGACATCCCCTCTGACATTGGTGCGGTCTGCATTTGTTGACGGCCTCAGTCATCATTAGACTCCATCGCATCTGACTCGACCTGTCACAGCCTCGACGCGGGCCGCCAACCTGACCCTCTGCCCTCGTCACTCCACACCCACAGGATCTGCCGATGAAGGGCCCTGCGCTTCAGTACGATATTCGGGCTTTGCGGACGTTTGTCTGCGACGCCTGTGGTCGCCAGTGTCCATTGCCGGGACGATTCACGTCCTGCCAGTGCAACTGCTCGACGCCACCGCGCTGGATGCGGATGCTTGATCGCCAGCCCGTCGCTGTTCCGGATGTCTCCAGATTTCTCTCCCCGGCAGACCCCGCTGACACTGCGGTGGACGAAAACGAATCGGACGAGGTGATTCCGGGCTGGAAACCTCCGATCATCGAACGAGTGTCTCAGAATCCTCAGCGACGCCGACTTTCTGACGCAGCCCCTGCGGCCACCGAGGGTGCTCCGGCGGAAGACACCCCTCAGGATGACGGCTTCAACCCGCCGGCGTCGCCCACAGACACCACCGCTCGCCACGAACTCCCGCGATCCGATCATGGCCGCGTGCGCGAGAGGCGTGAGCCATCGGGGGCGCGGGATTCGCGGCCGCCGCGTCACGACCGTGGCCGCGATTCTGCCAGCCAGCATCCTCGACGTAATTCCGGTCGACCGACCAGCCGCGGCGCTCCCGACCAGCGACAACCTCCAGGGCAGCATCAGCAGCCGGCATTGCCTCCCGCCCCCACAGCAATCCCTGGCGACGATTTTGGCTCCGGAGTCGACTCCGATCCCTTCACCGCTCCCTCCGCGGATGCTTCAGGCCTATCGCCGGAACGCCACGTGCGGGAGGACCGTGGGCCGCGTCGTGGCCGGCGCCGGGGACGCAGTGGCCCGGGGGCTCGAGGCAGCTCCGGGCCCGGCGATGGCTGACAAACGCTTGCCATCCCCCTCCAAAGCAGTAGACTGCCGCCTGAGGGCGCTTCCCGCCATCACTGCAAGCATTCGCCACCGTTTTTCGCGTGGCGTCCATCCCGCATCCGGAGACTTTCCATGACGACCCCGCGCTGGCCTGTTGGTGTTTTTGCCTCCATCGACGCAGGCCTCGGCGTGCACCTCGAAGTCGCTCGGGAACTGCGTGTGCCGACCATTCAGGTGCATGCTCCCCATGCCGGAACTCGCACCCCCGCGGCTGCTCAGGCCTTCCTCGAACGCTGTAAAGCGGCCGGCATCACCGTCACGGCGGTCTTTGGCGGCTTCGAGGGCGAAAGTTATGCCGACATCGCCACCACGGCCCGCACTGTGGGACTTGTTCCGCGTGAAACCCGAGCGGCCCGCCTGCAGGAAATGAAGGAAATCAGCGACTTCACCAAACTGCTCGGCTGCCCCACTGTGGCGCTGCACATCGGCTTCGTCCCCCACGACACCTCCAGCCCCGACTACACAGATCTGCTCGACACCACCCGCGAACTGCTCGATCACGTCCGCGCCAACGGCCAGCAGCTCAACCTCGAAACCGGCCAGGAATCAGCCGATCATCTGCTCCAGTTCATCACTGATGTCCAGCGAGACAACCTGTTCATCAACTTTGATCCGGCAAATATGATCCTTTACGGCACCGGAGAACCCATCGAGGCGCTCAAAAAAGTCGGCCGTTACGTCCGCAGTGTGCACTGCAAGGATGCTCGCTGGGCCGCTCCGGATGTCCGCGGGACAGCCTGGGGCCAGGAAGTGCCGCTTGGCGATGGCGACGTTGGCATGGAACGCTACCTGCAGACACTCCTCGAAATCGGCTACACCGGGCCACTCACCATCGAACGCGAAATTCCGCAGGATCGCGAACGCCAGAAAGCCGACATCGGACACGCCGTCACTCTGCTCGAACGCCTGCGCACCAAACTGCTCGGCAACTGAATCTGCCTCCTCTCGCCAGCCCGCACCTCTGAACCCTTCACGTTCAGCAAGGCCACGTCATGGCCCGACTCTACCTGCTCATCGACGGCTACAATCTGCTGCTGTCCGGGGGCAGCGGTCGAGCCGTGTTCGCGCCCGGAAGCCTGCAGCAACACCGCAATCAACTCCTGATCTCGCTCCGCAACTGGCTGGATGCCGACATCGCTGCTCATGCGTGCATCGTGTTCGATTCCCGCCGAACGCCACACGCGGCCTGCCGAAATTCCTCCAGCAGCGACCTCCCGGCCAATCTGCCATTTCAAGTGATCTTCGCTGTCAATCACCCCACCGCGGATGATGAAATCGAAGAACAGCTCCGACAGCACAGCAGCCCCCGGCAGGTGCTCGTTGTGTCCAGCGACCACCAGCTGCAGCGCGCTGCCAGTCGCCGCCGAGCCTGCTGGATGGACAGCCAGCGCTTCCTCGAACTGCTCGAATCCGGCTCACCCCGCGCCCTCAGAGCCGTCGCCGCGAAACGCTCGTCCCGCAAGCCTGGTACCAGACCGGCCCCGCCCGACAAGCCCGCAGTCCTCCCCGAACTCGTGGATGACCTTGCAGATGTCTATGAAGAGTTCTCCAGAATTGATGTGGAATCGCTGAGTGCTCGCAAACAACCCACACGACACAAACGCCCCCGTCGATGAACGGCACTGGACAACCGGAAAGCGGGTACTTCGCAGGGTGGCCTCTGCCCAAATTCACGACGGGTGTGTTTAAGAATCCGCACGGCATCGCAGAAACCTCCTCAGAATCTCGGGTCCGGCGTCCGGGGCGGTACGCGCTGTTGCGTCCGCTGGGATCGGGTGCGATGGGGGAACTGTTCCTCGCGCAGGATACGCACCTTGATCGTCGTGTGGCTCTGAAGATTCCGCGAAAAGGTGTTCAGGGGGTTCCTGGAGCGAGCGATTTTCACGCCGATCCGGACCGCGTTGCGGTTCACGGCACGGACAAGGAGGGCCGGGCGTACACGGAGGCATGGGGCTGGCCTGGCGGAAAGAAGCACAAGAAACGTCGTTATGTCCGAATGATCACTTTGATTCACCCAGCGTCGGACGACGTGATACTCGTTACGGATCTTCTGGATGGCACATCCTTCCCTGCAACCGAATTGCTGGAACACTATTTGAGCCGCTGGGTGTAATTGGTCAGACGGGACTCAGAGTTTGGCCTCTGGAGAGATATTGAAAAACGGAGGACGATTTCGGGGTCGCTGTTTGGAGGGAAGCTGGGGGCCAGCCCCCAGACCCCTGGGAAGCCATCAGCAGGTTTGCTTCTCGCGTGGTCTTTTGTTTGGCGTGGCGCCGATTGAAATACGAGTGGCAGCCGAAGGCAGCCATGGTGCCGGGCCGGAGCCCGGCACTGTTCGGTTCAGAGGACCTGTCGACAGCATCTCTCAGGCGCTCGAGCTGCTTCCCGGCAGAGCCCTGTCCTCCTGTGAGACGTTCCTGCCATTGCTCTGAGGATAGAACGGGCTGGCGTCAACTGGTGCGCGGATCGCTGTGCCTCCGCAGGCATCAATGCTCGATTGCTTCCATTCCCGGAATGGCAGCATGGATCAAAACCAGGCAGCTATGCCTGGCCGCCATGTGCCGGGCATGTGCCGGGCATGTGCCATACCAGCAGCATTGGTGCCTGATACCCACCCTTCGCCGTCCAACGCCCGAAAATGCGGAGCCCCGAGGCGCAGCCATACCGGCCCCCCGCTGTCTCTGATTCGCTACCGTCGCGATGTCCAACTGTGACAGCCCGGCCGACACGGCCAGGGCAGCAACATGCGTGATGCTCACCCGCGACCATCCGCATCAGAGACCCGTTTGAGGAGTGCCCGGTGGCCCGACCGTGGCCCGACCGGGGGGCGGGGTGATGGCGGTGATATTTGCAACTCCGGGGCGAAGCCTTGTGATGCTTCTGCGATTACAAGTGGACCAGCCGGCACACTTTTGTGCCGCATAACACGGTGACACTGTGCAAAATCTCTGGATCGGAATGGATGACGCCGTCAAGCGATGGCATTTGAAATTTTTTTATTTGTCGAGTCCGTGGCACTGTGGAGTTCGTGCAATTCAGCGTGTCAGGATCCGCCGTTGCTGGTGTTGCGTTCGTGCAGGCAGCTGGCGTTGCAGCGAACCCTCGGGGGCGTGTTGAGCCAGTACCGTCCATCGCCGGCAGCTGACGACTTCGACGGTCGTTCGGCGGCCCCGCTCCCGCTGCGTTGCCGCCATCGGAAGTCCCACGGAGGCAGCGGATTGGCTTCGGCCCAAAGACCGGATCTGGCAGATACGGTAATCACGCCCAGCGTTCAGCCGGTGTCCCTGAGTTTCTGCCAGGGTGTTCCACCGGGAAGGCGAAGCTCCCGCGGAGCCGCATCGCTTCCGCTAGCACTGCACCGACCGGGGCCGTTGCACAAAACACCAGCAGAAACTCACAGCGCGGTCCAGAAAACGGTGGCTCGGCGGAACCCTCGCCCTCCCGAGCAGGGGCCGTCTTTACGGAGGAACTCAGAGAAGTGCGAGGTCACCGGGCGTTCGCCTGTTGCCGGGGGTGCCAGCACTCAGCACCTGGCAGCAATGAATGTTGATTTCATACCTTCACCCTGTCATGCCATCCTTCATCCTCCGGTCCCTGCATGAACGCCTGCCCTTGGTACGCGTTCGTCTGCCCCCAGCGGAAAATGAACGGGCGATCAGCGAGCTGGCGCGGGTCACCCAGCGTCAGGACAGCCCAATCGTCAGCCAATTCTGCGACGCCCGAATCTGCGAGATGGGCACAAGCGACATCGTTTGCTTCACCTGCACTCACCCAGCC
>JBJTOM010000256.1:0-1300 GCA_046074585.1 Planctomycetota bacterium
GAATGACGCCGCGAACCAGATCGCAGTTTCTTTGCTTGCGCCGACCAGCGATGACATCGAGCGAACACTTGTTCATGCGCTATCGACGCTGGATTCTACACTGGGTTCAGATCCGTCGGCATCAAAATGGACTTCTGTCCATTTACTGGAGTCGCCTGCTGTCGTTCATGCGGCACGTCTGCTGCTGCTGAAATCGATTGTCAGACGAGGAATTTATCGGGATCTGAGCGATCTGCAGCAGGTCAGCGGCTGGGCGATCGCCTGTCTTTTGATGATCAATGGTCCGCAGGCAAAAAGACGCCGGCTGCTTGAGACAACCGTGCAGTTGTGGATCAGTGGTCATTTGCGAACACCAAATCCTGCGGATGCCACGCTGGTGGGCCTGATGTTGAAGCCTTCGCAGGTCGGAATTCTGGAACGATTGGTGATTAAAGACAGTTCGCCGGCAGCTAGGCATCTCATTCCTCTCGGGCAACTCGCTGGCTGGATTCACGGAGTTGACTCCGGCCCGCTTCCGGAATTGCAACCGTCCGGTCGACTCTGGCTGGACTGGCTGAATACGCATGCGTTTCGTGGCATGCGGAGGCACTGGGCTAGAATGCGCGGTGACGAGGCAGGCCGTCGACAGACACGGCGACTGGACGATTGGATTCGTCCGGCTGGCGAAGAATGTCCGCCGCCGTCGTTGGCGGCCATGCTGATTGAATGGACATTGGCAGCAGCACGCAACGGGTTGGATCTCCGGGGTATGCGGCACATGGATCCGCAGGAATACTCTGAACGTATCGGTGCATTGGCATCAGACTGCATCGCTGCTCTGACTGACGAGCATGCGTCGCTGGTTCATCAATGGCTCATTCCCGGTATGGATCGATTGCTCCGTTACGGACACGAAAGTCCGACAGCATCCCTTGAGGATGTGGTGACGACGTCTCAACTTTTGAAGGGAAGGCAGCAAAGTGTCGGAACTGAAGAAAATCAGCGATAAGAGTGCATTCGCGAAGATCGAGTCGTCTGCCATTGAACTGGCGCTGGTCAGGCATTTTAAAGGGGAGGCCGGGGATAAAATTAACAACCAACTTTGGGACGTCGTATACAAGCGCATCCGGGACCTGCTGAAGAAGGCCAGCGCGTCATTTGAACAGCGTGATGAGGCGGTAGAAGTGACCATCGCCAGTTTTATCAGCGGGGTGCCGGTGCTCCTGCTGGGTGCTCCGGGGCTCGCAAAGAGTGCCATTGTCCGGAAAATCGCGGCCTTGTGCGGATTGACGTCGGCATCCGGGACACGAGGTGCTGCGAG
>JBJTOM010000257.1:0-5465 GCA_046074585.1 Planctomycetota bacterium
CAATCTATGGGTCAATCGATGTGTTTGAAAGGTCTGCCGGGGCTGAGCCAACAGGGTGTGGAGTGTTCCATCGGACACCCTGGTTCTGACGAACTGCTGCTGATTTCCGGCACAGCATCATGCCGATTAACCCGCAGGGTGCAATTTCGAACAGTTCTCAATCCCGTTCAGCCGTTCAAGCGAGAACGGCGCTGCCTGCGAACCCCGGCAATCCTTCGATTTGAACGATGCGGAATTTCCGCAGAGTTGCTGCCGCCGGAAGTTCACGGTCCTTGAAAATTCGGCCTGCCGAAGCAATGTCCGCGACGCAAAGTGCCATCCTCCTCTCCCTGCGTGTATCACGGACCTCGACTGGCCAATTGAATCCACCACTCATCCGGAGCAGGGGTTGAGAAGGAGCCAGCAAGCGTACGCTTCAGCACATTTTGAGCACTCCGGTGCGAATGGTGGCGTGGGGGGAGGTGTGCAGGGGGGCACGATCACCGTGAGTTCCTGTCTCAGTATGTGCCACCAACGGTGTTGCTGCGGCCGCGACTCTCCCGAGACGCATCACCCATTCGACCAGACACATTCTTTCTGAGTCGCCTTCACCTGTCGCCGGATTCTGAATTGCAGACGCCAGTTGAATGGTTGAGGCTGCGAAGCACTTTCAGCGATTCGGGCTCGTCGAAAAATCTCCTGGCAGTATCGCTGAACGACCCCGAAAAACGTGACAAATCTCATGTGATCACCGCGCTGTTCGCCTTCGATTCGCATCGAATCGGTGTACAGTTCGTTCACAAGGCTTTCCGGCTACGGTTCCATGCAGACCACCTTCTCACAGAAACATCCGAACATGAATCCAGACGGTACTCCAGCGAACCTCCTGCCGCCGCGAGATGCGCACAAACGCGGCCTGCACAGGACGATGACCCCGGGTGGCCAGTATGCAACACGCAATTACACCATCAGGCATCTGCAGGATCTGAAGGGCAAAGCGATTCTGACAGAGACCATGCCATTTACGATCAACGAGGCCGCAGCGGCTGAAGAGGCGGGTATTGATACGTTGAAGGTTCGTTTTGACCCGAGGAATCCCGCCAGCGCGATCGCACTGCGCAAAGCGGCTCCGCATACCTTCATGACCTTCTGCATTGGACTGACGAAGGTCGCGACCGTGGATGAAGCCGTCCGCGCCGGTTTTGATGCGATGGAGGCCGGTGCTGATGGCGTGATGTGTCAGTGGGGACCGGATTTCATTCGGGCTGTTGCACGTGTTGGAATTCCCGTGCAGGCTCATGCCGGCCTCGTGCCGCGACTGTCCACGTGGACTGGAGGCCTGAAAGCTGTCGGGAAAACTCTGGACCAGGCCGTCTGGATCTTCAGACAGATTCAGTCCTTCGAGGAAGCCGGTGCGTGGGCAGTCGAGGTCGAAGTCATCCCGGCAGAGCTCCTGAAAGAGCTCTCCAGTCGCACTCGCCTCGTGACATCATCAATTGGCGCCGGCAGCGGCGGCGACATTCAATTTCTGTTTGCCGAAGACATCCTTGGCAATCACGCTCCACCGTATCCTCGGCATACGAAACAGTATCGCAACCTGTACCGGATGGAGCAGGCGCTGCAGACCGAGCGAATCGAGGGCTTTCGCGATTTTATTAAAGATGTGCAGTGCGGCGGGTTTCCTGGTCCCGAACACATCGTGAAGGCACCTGAGGGACTGATCGATCAGTTTCTTGCGGCCATCGCAGCAGACAGCTGACGCTCGGAGTCCCGTCGGACCCGTGCGCTTCCGTCTGCTGCTCTGATTTTCTGAAGGTGGGTGCCGTCACAGAATTCGCACGCCACTCTTCAGCGTTTGCAGAACAACGCAGCAGCGTTCAGTGAGTTCCAGGAGTTTCCGCCGGGATTCATCAGGGATGTCGCCCTGCAGCTGGAACGAGAGCTGAATTTCCGTGAGCCCGACGGGAACAGAGCGATCCACGCCGAGTGTCCCGCGGAAGTCCATGTGCCCCGTGGCGGTGATGGTGGCGGACTGCAGATCAAGGCCGAGTGCCTTCGCGACGGCAGCCAGTGTTGTCCCTGCACAGGTAATGAGTGCCTGCAGGAGAAGTTCACCGGAACAGGCACCAAGGCCATCGCCACCGGCCGCCGGATGCAGGCCCGCCAGAATGTCGCGCCCGTCATTGGCGAGCAGTCGTACGCGACACCCCAATCGCTCCGGGTCCACCTCCCCCTCAGCCCTCAGGACGGCTCCCGCACGCTCAGGATGTTCCGCGTACAACTGCTTCACCGGCGCCTGCATGGCACGAAAAGTCTCCCGATTCATCTGACCTGCTCCCCCGATTCCAATGTCAGAATCATGTCATTCACATCACACACGTGCACCCGCTCCCGTTCCAGGTCCTTTCGGGAACAAATCAGCACCGGGCCTTCATGCTGCAGCTGGTCGGCGTCCGGCAACCGACCGTGACTGCCTCGAACCACCTCCGCCTTCAGCCCAATCACATCCATGTAGTAACGAAATCCCAGCATTTTCCTGAGCAGACGTGAGGCGACCCGGAGCTTCGGAAACGGCAGATCGGGATTGATGAGCAGTTCGGCGGGGTCGTAACCCGGCTTGCGGTGAATATCGACCGTGCGGGCGTAGTCCGGTGCGAGTGCATCATCCAGCCAGAAGTAATAGGTAAACCACGACTCACGGCTGCTCACGCACACGAGATCTCCGCTGCGTTCGTGATTCAGCCCCCACTCCGCCTGCTCAGCGGAATCCAGCACACGTTCAATCCCGGGAACCTGCCGCAGCAACTCAGCCACACGTGAACGATCCGAGGCGTTGCGGAGATACACATGAGCGGCCTGGTGATCAGCCACTGCAAAGGCGCGGGAGGCTCCGGCATCGAGCGTCTCCCAGCCGAGCGGTTCCCGGCGAACCCGCAGCAGTCCGGCTTCCCGCAGGATGCGATTGATGTGAACAGGCGTGGTCACTTCAGAGATGCCATATTCGCTGAGCACCAGAACATCCGCATTCTGCTCCTGAGCGGCGGCAATGAGCTTACCAGCTTCCTGATCCACCAGCCGCACATCCTCAGCAACGGCCGGATCATTGGGGCCCAGTCGCTGCAGGTTGTAGTCAAGGTGTGGAAGGTAGACGAGCATCAGGGAGGGACGCTGTTCGCGAAAGACGCGGCAGGACGCATCGGCAATCCATCGAGTGCTGAGAATGTCGGCCGTCGGCCCCCAGAAATGAAACAGCGGGAATCGTCCCAGTTCAGACTGAAGCTCGTCCCGCAACTGCGACGGCTCACTGTACACGTCAGGAATCTTGCGTCCGTCAGCCGGGTAGGACGGGCGTGGTGTGAGTGACCAGTCCACAGCAGCGTACATGTTGTACCACCAGAACATCTTCGCCGTGCGATGTCCCGGCCACCGCGCCCGCGCGGCCTCGTACACCTTTTCGCCCTGAATCAGCTGATTCGACTGTTTCCAGAAGAGCACTTCATTGAGTTCACGGAAATACCAGCCATTGGCAACAATGCCGTGCTGCGCTGGAAAGCGGCCAGTGAGCAAGGAAGCCTGAACAGTGCAGGTGACTGCGGGAAACACCGTTGTCAGCGGACGCATGAAGCCGGCCTGAGCCAGTCGAGCCAGGTGCGGAGTGTTCGCGCCGATCATTCCGGGCGTCAAACCCACAACGTTGATCACCATCACCCGCCGACCCGGCTCAGACACCATCTGACATCTCCCGTGCGATTTCAGCAAACGACACAATTGAGTTGTTTACGTTCCAGTAGTCTTCGGGCTTCAGATAGAGCTGCTGTTTGGAGAATTCTCCGGCGTCTGCGTTTTCCTCGTCAAGTCCCTGCAGCGGCTGCACAAGGAAGTACTGGGACGTTCTGAGTCCTTCCCATGCGTCATGGTGCAGCCTGAGCAGCCGGTCGCCCCCCCTGCTGCCCTGCAGCTGGGCTGACAGCAGACTGACCGGTTCACTCACCGCCCGCTCGGCTTCACCGTCAACGGTCGCATCAGCCATTTCCATGGATGGAGAGGGTGTGGAGCCCGTGTGACTCCGGAGTAATTCAGCCAGAGTGGGCAGCAGATCAAAACTGCCACACAAATTCTGCAGCCGGGTTCCCGCTGACAGAGGTTCCGTCCACCAGAGCGGCACATGCAGCTGACTTTCGTCCGCACCGCTGTCAAAAGGTCTTTCCAGCGGCCGCGATACACCTCGAAACCCGGTTACCAGCCAAACGGGCGTCGTTTGCCCGTCCCTGGCCGCTGCTGCGAGAGCCTGCAGGCGGGCCAGGACCTGATCGGCCACCCGCATCCGCTCAACCGGACCAGCCATGTGCGTCGTGGCCGCCGATTCTTCTGTCGTCCGTCCGCCAGACCGGACAGTCACAAGAACGAAACGGGCGTTCGACACGGCCGCCGACAGGGGCTCCGGAATTCCATCGAAGAATTCGGTTGACAGCGAGAAGATCTGTGGCTGCAGAACCGCAGTGAGCGCCGGTGCTTTGAAGGAAGCCGGGAGTGTTATTTCTGCTGCGGCATCATCCACTCGAACCTGCAGCCAGACGGAGCGCCCGGCGACGCATGCGAGCGATCGTGAGTGGTTGCCAATCGACTCCGCTCCCCCCAGGTAATCATCCATTGTCGACTGTTCCCGGATGTCCTGCAGCAGATACTGTTCAAACACCATCGACTGCGATTCCAGACCGTCAAACGCCACTGCCGGGCTCCGAGGCTGAATTTCCGGGAGCGGATCAAACAGAATTAACCAGACAGGAGCGTGAGCGGATACGGAAATGGAGTCATTCAAGGACTGAATGCCTTTGTGGAAACGCATGATGACGAATCGGGGGACTGAACACCTTATCGGCATCATACTCCGTTTTCGCGGAGAGGGCGACACCGGGACGACGAAACGGTGTTGACGGCAGGTGCCGTCAAAAAATGGGCGTGTGTGGGATGTCAATCCCCTGGTAACGCTGCTGAGCTGCCGGACGGCAGTCCACGGGCAACAGCACTGCCACGGCCTTCGTGGGAAGCGGGGAAGGGGCTGGGGGGTGCGGGAGAGAGAGTAGAAAGTGGAAAGGAGACCGCAGGAGCATGCAGAAAGTCGAGAGTCTCCTCTCTCCTTTCTGCATGCCCCTGCTCTATTTTTTGACGGCAGGTGCCGTCAAAAAATGGATGTCAATCCCCCGGTAACGGAGCGTGCCCGCGAGGCCAATATCGCATCAGGAACGCGGCAAAGCCTGACCGGTCGATTGACATCGACAGCACGCTACAGAACGTTTTTTGTGATTCGTTCGGGCAGTGGGGCCTGACAATAGCGGGGGGATTGAAACATTCCAGCTTGTTCATTTCAGCACCGTTGCACCATCCCGGCTTCGCCCTTCCGGTGGCAGCGTCGAGCTGTTTTTCCTCTGGGACAGGCGATCAAATCGGCCTGTCTCTGAGCAGTCGCAGGAGTTGCTGGGCACGAG
>JBJTOM010000258.1:0-10992 GCA_046074585.1 Planctomycetota bacterium
ATTCACAAACCGCCTGCTCCGGAACTCGTTATGGCCATAGGAATCTGCCCGCTCGTGGATTACGCCTTCAAAATGCTGCTGGGAGACGAACTGTACATTCACATCCTGATTCACTTTCTGAATACGATGCTGGTGGGGCAGCCGAAAATCGTTTCCGCCCGTATCCTCAACCCCGCACAGCTCAAGCAAACAGCCGACGACAAGCTGTCCATTCTGGACATTCTTGCCGTTGACGAGCTCGGTCGACGGCTGCTCATTGAAATGCAAACCTCGCTGCCGGCCGGCATGGCTCAGCGGCTCACGTACTGTGTCAGCGTGTCGTACGCCGGTCAGCTGCGGGAAGGCGAGGATTACGTGCTGCTCCGTCCTTCGATCAGCATCTGTGTGCTCGCGGATGCCATGTTTTCCCAGCCGCCGGCTCTGCATCTCGATTTTCGCCTGCGGGAAAAGTCCTCTTCGCTGACCCTCACAGATGACCTGCAGATCCACCTTTTGCAGCTGAAATATCTTCAGGTGACCGCCGATACCGTATACAATGCGCCACTCAATCAGAAATGGGCGTGGTTTTTACGCAATGTCCACACGCTCGAACTGGAAGACGTCCCGCGTCTGCTCCCCGAACCCGTATTCCACGAAGCCGCGAAAGTCCTCGCCATGATCGCTCAAACCCCCGAACAACTCATACTCTACCAGGCCCGCCTCAAAGCTCAGCGAGACGAATCCGGCAGGATTCTGCAGGCAAAGCTGGATGCAGAGCAGGCCGAGGCACGTGGTGAGGCACGTGGTGAGGCACGCGGTGAGGCACGCGGTGAGGCACGCGGCATTCTGATCGGTCAGATCGGCCTGCTGCAGAAACTCCTGAAAGAACCTGTCTTCTCTGATCGGGAATTTGCCGCCTGCGACGATGCACTCCTCCGCAAAATCTCAGATGAACTCCAATCTCGTATGACCTCTGGCACCCGCTGATCACCATTGACTCCGCATAAAAGGGTCGGGGGGCAGCCGGGACGGAGGTGCGCGGGCAACGGTGCTGCCGCGGCATGCGTGTGTCGCTGGGGCAAAATGAAGAATCGCCAATGAGGGACCACGAGCTCAGCCCCGCTCCAGAGCGCCCTCCGTCTCATGAGTCTCATAGGTCCCATCTGTCCCATCTGTCCCATCTGTCCCTGACGCAAAACGCCCGACCCGAGCCGCGCCCGTGAGGAAGCGGCCCCCCCAGCACGGGCTGCGTTTAGAAGTGAGAAGTGGGAAGTCAGTCGTCTCCTTGTCTATGCGCTCCTTTGCTCTGCCCCCTCACCCCCGGCCCCTCCCCCCTGGCAGGGGAGAGGGGGGTTAGATATGATGCCTGGAGGATTGCGTGTTTGTTCCTTGAGAGTTGGGGTGGATGACGATGGTGGATTGCATGCTGCGATGGATGGTGACTGGCGTCTGGCTGCTGGCGGGCTCGATGGTCTGGGGGCAGTCGGATCCATCGCTCCCGTTTCCGCGGAATCGTGTGGTGGATTTTTATTCGCGTCAGGCGGCAGGATTTCTGGCGGGATCTCGAGAGTTACCGGCGGATGTGTTGCCGCAGTTTCCAGGTCTTGACGGTGGCGGTTTCGGTCACTGGGGACAGAACCCAGAGGACGTGAGTTTCGATCGCAGTCTGAATGAAGCCGACACTGGAAATGTGGTGATGCAGTTGACGCATCACTCTGGCCGGGTGACGGCCAAAGCCGTGAATGTACTGCTCGATCCGCAACAGAAATTCACGGTGCTCTACGACCCTTTGAAGTACACGGTGACGGATGCGTGGCGGGGTCAGTTTGTGAGCTGGGGGTTTGTGCGTTTTGGCCTGATGGAGGGAGTGCGGGCTGGTGGTGAGGGGTTCTGGCCGATGACGGGAGCGGGCTGGCAGCTTGGGGGTGGGGCGCAGGCGGAGTATCGGGGATTTCATCGCGCGGGGCGGGACGTGGTGTTCGAGACGACGGTGGGTTCCGCGCGGGTGCTGGACCACAGCACCACTGCGGGTTCGCGATGGGTTCGGACATGGCGTGTGTCCGGTCAGATACCCGCGGGTGCCTGGCTGGGAATTGCGGATGTGCCTGAGGGAGCGAACGTGGTCGCTGGCGAGGGCGTATTGCGAGTGACTCACGCCGGCCGTCAGCTGCGGTTGTTGCTGTCGTCTGCTGCGACCGCTGGCAATGCGCAGCTGGAGGTTCGCGGGCGAACAGCGGGTGTGCTCTTTGGTGGTCAGGCCAGTCAAACCGTCCGCCTGCAGCTGGAAGTCGTGCCGGAATCCGAGGCGGTTGCGGCAGTAGAGCTGGCGGAAGTGAAGGTTCCGACGGCTGAGCAGCTGGCGATGGGAACTGCGGGGCAATGGACGGAGCGGGTGGCCGTGACGCGGGCGATTCCCGGGGAAGCTCGGCAGGGACTGGCGCTGGATACTCTGGTGCTCCCGCAGTTCCCGGACAACCCGTTTCGATCGGCGATGCGTATTGGCGGCGTGGGAGTGCTCAGCGGCGGTCGTGCGGCGGTGGCAACGCTGATGGGAGAGATCTGGACGGTGACAGGCACGGGCGGCATTTCGACCGGTGGCGAGTTGCGCTGGCAGCGGATGGCGTCGGGTCTGTATCGGGCGCTGGGGTTGGTGGTGCAGCATGATCAGGTGCTTGTCCTGGGCTCGGACCAGATCACTCGACTGCACGATTACAACGGCGACGGGGAAGCGGATTTTTACGAGTGTGTGACGAACGGGTATCCGACGACAGGGGGACATGACTTTTGCACGTCGCTGCAGCAGGACGTGCGGGGTGAGTTGTACTGGTCAGTCTCATCGCAGGATTTCGGGGTGGCGCACCGCAATTCAGCGGGCGGGATCCGGCGATTGGGGAGTGGTTTGCGGAATTCGAACGGGATTGGTGTTTCGGCGGACGGGAGTGTGGTGCTGGCGACGGTTCAGGAGGGCACGTGGACTCCGGCATCAGCAATTTTCGAGGTGCGTGAGGGCAGTTATCACGGCCTGAAGGGGCCGCAGGCGGACCGAGGCGTTTATGGTTACGACCTGCCGTTGTGTTTTCTGCCGCGGGGGGTGGACAATTCCAGCGGTGAGTTGAGTTTTCTGCCGGAGGATGCGCGTTTGGGGGCGTTGTCGGGGGCGATTCTGGGCACCAGTTTCGGGGCGTGTCAGGCGTACGTGGTGACGCGTGACGTGATCTCCGGAACGGCTCAGGGGGCGATCATACCGCTGCCAGGGGACTATCGCAGCGGAATCTGCCGAGCGGTGCATTCTGCGGAGGACGGCGGGGTGTACGTGGGTGGCACGGAGGGGTGGCAGAGTTATGCGGCGGAGGACGGCTGTCTGCAGCGTTTGCGAGTGATTCCTGAGGAGTTGGCGTTGCCGCGTGGTTTCGAAGCGTGGAACAACGGAGTGCTCGTGCGATTCAGCGAGGAACTGGATCCGCAGTCGGTGGTGTCGGCCAACATTTTCTGTCAGCATTGGAATTATCTGTACAGTGCGGGGTATGGGTCACCGGAATTTTCCGTGTCGCAGCCGGGGCGTCAGGGGCACGACTACGTGCCGGTGAAGTCCGTGCATCTGCTGAGGGATGGGCGGTCGGTGTTTATCGAGATTCCGCAGCTGCATCCGGTGATGCAGTTTCATTTTCACGGCCGGCTGCGAACGCGTCGGGGCCTGTCGGTATTACCGGATGTGTTTGCGACGATTGTGAGGCAGCGGGAGGACTTCACAGGTTTTCAGGGCTACGTGGCGGTGGTGAAGCGACCGGCACCGGGGTTCCCGATTGCCGAAAAGTATGAACAGGACCCGCGACTGGTGGAGCAGGAGCAGTACGGGACGAATTTCGGCTGGGTGTCAAGTTCGATGAAGATGTCGATTTCGGCTGCGCCTGGTCTGCAGTTTGAGCCGCGGGTGCTGCGTGTGCTGCCTGGAGCGCGGGTTTCGCTGGCGTTTCGGAACGGTGATCCGGGGATGCCGCACAACGTGGCGGTGGTGCGGGCGGATGCGATTGACGACTTTGGTGAGCGTTCGATGCAGCTGGCCAGCAATCCTCGTGCAATTGCCACGCATTACGTTCCGGACGACCCGCGGGAGCTGTGCTTCAGTCCGATCCTGCAGCCTGGCGACAGTTATACGATGTATTTCGAGGCACCGCGGGAGCCAGGGGAATATCGGCTGGTGTGCACCTATCCAGGTCACTGGAGGGTGATGCAGGGCAGTCTGTTTGTGCTGCCCGAGGGAGCTGCGATACCAGAGTCTGCCTTTGTACCGGTGCGCAGCTTTGTGAGAACATGGACGACGGCAGATCTGGGTGAAGAGGCGGACCAGTTGAAAGGGCGATCATTTGTGCAGGGTCGAGCGGTGTTTGAATCTTCCGGCTGCAGTAAGTGTCATCGGCTGAGAGACGGTGCAGCGGGGCCGGGTCCGGAGCTGACGAAGGTGTCGGAGCGATTTCGCGGTCGTCGGCTGCTGCAGCAGATTCTGGAACCGTCAGCGGAGATTCATCAGCAGTATCAGACATGGGTGGCGGTGCTGGCGGACGGACGGGCGTTATCGGGGTTGAAGGTGGAAGACACGACGGACGCGGTGACGCTGCTGCCAAATCCGCTCAAGCCGACAGAGCGTGTGGTGTTGCCACGATCAGAGATTGAGGAGCTGGAGGCATCGAAGACGAGCACGATGCCGATGGGTCTGTTGATCACATACACGCGGGACGAGGTCCTGGATCTGACGGCGTATGTGCAGTCGGGGGGGAATGCAGATTCGGCGGAGTTTCAGGGGGGTGAGCGCAGGCAATGAGGCTCTGTCAGGGAAAATCCGATGCGATTTTCGCTGTCGTGCGGCGGAAGATTCCTGTTGACCACTCGTTTTCTGCGAAAGGCCGCACAAAAATTGCATCCTGCGGCACTCGATTGCCAGCCATCGTCATCGTAGACTCCGGGATGTGTTCTCTGCCTGTCGTTTATCTCCTTTCGGATTGCCTCCATGCTGAAGTACGATCGTGACACGGTTCCGGCGATCAGTGTCAGCAATTTATCGCATGCGTTTCGAGGTCATCAGGCGCTGAATGATGTGACCTTTTGTGTCATGCCGCAGACGCTGCATGGGTTTGTGGGGCCGAACGGGGCGGGCAAGACAACCACTCTGAAAGTGATCTGCACGCTGCTCCGTCAAAGTCGTGGCGAGGTCGAGGTGTTTGGGCATAATGTGCGGAACGATCCGGCATCAGTGCGTCGCCGGATTGGCTATATGCCGGACCATTTCAGTATGTACCGTCAGATGACTGTGACGGAGTATCTTGATTTTTTTGCTGCAGCCTATGGTTTGCCGGTGGAGCGTCGCGATCAGGTGATTTCTGACGTTCTGACGCTGACGGACATGGATGGACGGCGGGACGATCTGATTGCGGGGCTGTCGCGGGGCATGCAGCAGCGTGTGTCGCTCGCGCGGGTGCTGGTGCACGACCCTGATCTGCTTCTGCTGGACGAACCAGCCAGTGGCCTCGATCCGCGGGCGCGTATCGAGCTGATGGAAATCCTGCGTGAGCTGCGGCGGCTGGGAAAAACGGTGCTCATCAGTTCGCACATTCTCAGCGAGCTGTCTGAACTCTGCGACAGCGTGACGATCCTCGACCGAGGACATGTGCGTTTCAGCGGACCAATGAACGTTCTGCTGGATGTGCCTGGGGAACAGCCGATCTGGAATCTGCGGCTGTTGCGACCGGATTCGGGAGTGGCGGAGCGGTTGCGGGGGCTGGCAGGAGTCGCTGAGGTCTCTGAACCGGAGTTCACCACGGGGCAGGACTTTGTGCTGCGACTGGCGGACGGCACAGGCGGGAATGATCTGCTGCGAGTTCTGGCGCCGCTGGATCTGCCGATCGCTTCGGTCGCGCGCCAGCGTCGTCATTTGAATGACGCGTTCATGGATCTGACAACGCGGGGAGTCCGCTGATGCTCAATGGCGCGACGGCACTCTTTACCTGGACCCTGCGGATGGACGCCCGCTATGTGTATCCTCATATGGTACGGGCAGCATTTGCGATGTTCATTCTGTTCTGCCTGTCGATGGCTGAACTGGATGCGTTTGGCACCAATCGCACGGGGCTGGTGTTTTTCGAACTTGTCTGCCAGCTCAACGTGCTGATGATTGCCGCGGCGGGTGTGAGTTATTTTGTGACGGCGGTGAGTGAAGAGAAGGACGCGGGGACGTTTGCGCTCCTGCAGCTGGCCGGCCTGACACCGCTCGCAATCACACTTGGAAAATCCACCTCGCGGCTGGTGAGTTCTCTGATGCTGCTGGTGAGTCAGATGCCGTTTACGTTTCTGGCGGTGACACTGGGGGGCATTCGCTGGCAGCAGGTGCTGGGGGCGTGGGTGTGCCTGGCGGCGTGGATGATTCTGGTGGCCAACATGGCGCTGTTATGCAGCGCGCGCTGCAGGGATTCCGCGCGGGCGGCGGGAGCCGCCGGCATTCTTCTGCTGCTGTGGTTTGGCACTCCGCCGGCGCTCCGACAACTGCTCACGGTGCTCGCCCCCGGGACACTGCCAGCTCCAGTGGAACAGACGCTCGCCCGCATCCCGAAACTGCTGGAAATCGTCTCTCCCTGGCAGCAGCTGGACGCGATCCTGAACAGCTGGGAATCGGCAGAGGTGTTTGGCGGACAGTTCTGGGCCAGCCTGCTGCTCGCAGGAACGTGTTTTGCGGTGAGCACCTGGCGGCTGAATGCCTGGACGCGGCCGACGGAGGATGGTGCGGCGGGGCAGGAGCAGGGCGGCAAGCGTCGCTGGCCAGTGAGCCGCTGCTGGCGATTTCCGCTGGCCTGGCGGGATTTTCATTTCTTTGCCGGAGGCAGAACCATTTTTATTGGCCGCTGGCTGGGATGGCTGCTCGTTTATGCTGCATTCACGGCGATTCAGAATCTGGATAACAACGCGTGGAGCTGGCTGCTCACCGGGCACTTCGCACTGCAGCTGCTCATGCTCCTGGCGGGAGCACTCAGTCTGGAGTGCGTACTGCTGGCCACGGGATCGCTGCATTCTGAGCTGCGTCAGATGACGCATTCCTCGCTGGCCATGCTGCCTCTGTCCAGTGTTCGCGTGATTCTGGAAAAATCCGCGGGCTGTGGCCTCTCTGTACTCCCGACGGCCGTTTGGCTGGCAACGGTCTGGATTCTGGGTGGCTGGGATCTGACGCAGCGGATCGACGGCAATCTGGTGCTCACCTGGTTGCTCCTGCTGATCTTCAGCACGCACGTGGCAGCGTTGTTTTCGCTGTACTCCCGCTGGGCCGCTTTTCCGCTCACTGTCCTGGCGACGTTTGTCGCCTTCTTTGTGATCGCCGGACCGATTCTGCTGATCCCTGCCACCGTCGGTGTGCTGGCCAGAACGCACAACATCCGGAACTCGCTGCCACTGGCCTGGGCCATCACGATTTTCTGGACGTGGGTGCTGCTGATTCTGCCAATTCAGGTCTGGATTCGCGAACGCTGGCTGGTGATGGTCAGAAAGTAGACCTGAGCTGTTTCTGTGCCCAGGCAGCGAGGGTTTCGCGGTGGATTTTCACGTTGTGCCGCGTGTCAACGGGGAATGATCGATGAAAGAGGATCGTGCTGATGTCAGCCGTCAGGGGACTCGCCTGTCCCAGCTGCAGCAGGCTGTGGCGAAACTGGTCGGCGGCCGCAGCTGACTCCGGAAAACGGGACGGTTCCGGTTCGATCACAATGATGGGTTTCTGAGCTCCCTGGGGGCCAAAGCCAACCAGTGCGGACCGATAGACGTCCGGATGCTGATCGAAGATGGCTTCGCAGCAGACGGAGTACATCGGGCCGGCCGCTGCATGCACGATATGTGCCTTTCGACCACAGAACCAGAGCTTCTGCTGATGGTCGAGGTATCCCACATCTCCCATGCGGTGCCAGAAGGAATCGCCGTCCGGGATTTTGGCGAGAGCAGTGGCGGTCGGCTGACGAAAGTATTCGCGGGTGGCCACGGGTCCCCGCACGATAATCTCGCCGATTTCCCCGTTTGGCAGCAGACGGGCATCGGCCAGTGACGCAAGCGGCTTGTCGGTGACAGCGATGATTCGCACGTCGATGCCGGTGAACGGGGAGCCCACGCAGGTCCCGCGGCCCCTGGCAGTGAGTGCAGCCGTATCCCTCAGAATTTCCCTGCCGCCGATCGATGCCACGGGCAGACATTCGGTGGCACCGTAGGGAGTAAACAGGTCGGCAGCTTCCGGGAGAGCCGCGGTCATGCGTTTCAGCACATGCAGGGGCACAGGCGCTCCGGCGGACAACACACGCCGCAGTCCTGAAAGTTGCAGGCCGTGCGTTTCACAATAACGCCCCACTCGATTCCACATGGCAGGCGAGCCGTAGGCCTGGGTGGCAGGGTGGTTGTAGAAGGCTTCGAGGATATTGCGGGGATTGACGGCTGCCGGACGTGTGGGATCCATGTCCGGAATGACTGTGGTGACCTGCATCGCCAGATTGAACAGGGCGAAGAGAGGAAATCCCGGGACGTCCGTTTCTCCGGGTTGAATCTGGTAGCGGTCACGAATGAGATCGACCTGGGCATCGAACATGCGGTGTTCAAAGACCACGCCTTTGGGAGCCCCGGTACTGCCGCTCGTAAAGATCACTGCGGCCGGGTCTGACGCGCGCGTGGTGGGGAGTTGATGGGTGGAGTGACGTCCGCTGTCAGCCAGTTCAGTGTCCGTCACGCAGCCGAATTTCAGCCAGCCGGGCCGGACGATGACATTGAAACGGGCGTTGCGGTATCTCCAGGGCATCAGACGTCTCAGAGCATGCACAGGGGGAATGGCGAGAAAACCGTGCGGATCAACGTCCTCCAGACAGCGAAGCACACTGGAACGCCCCATTCCCGGGTCAATCAGCACACACACAGCTCCAGCGCGAAAGACAGCGAAGGTAAGGGCGATGAATTCAATGGACGGCCTGACCATGAGCACCAGTCGGTGCCCGGGTCGGACGCCCAGCTGCAGAAGTCCGCGGGCTGCGGCATCCACTTCGGTATCGAGATCCGCGAAGGAGATCATCGTCCATGCCGTGCGACCACGATGATCCCGGGCATGGGGCACGTGAATTGCCGGCTGATGGGGTACGAGTCGCGCGGAGGTGCGGAGCCGATCGGCGATGTTGAGCGGTTTGGTCATGTGGCTGGAGCTCCGGACGGGACGGGTGAAACCAGCAGAAACTGCGGCAGGCTGGATGGGTTTTGCCGGATTCCCACGGGTGGCTCACCCAGAGCACGATTTCGGCAGTTTTTGCCGAAACACACCGTGAATTTCCAGTGAGGATCAGCCGATTTTCGAACGGGAGGACGGTGCGGCGCCACTGCGAGGCCGGATTTGCTCGCATGCTGCCGGTGTTCAGCCGCTGCAGAACGCCCCGTTTCTCATCGCTTTTGGCAACAGTACATTCGCCGAGAAGGATTCCGGGCAGATCGCCACGTCGGCACAGTTGTGATTGTTTTTCGTCAGACAGGCCGGCCAGATCAGGACGGGGCAGGGCTGTCGAATTCCCCAGGGATCGCCCGTAATGGCTCGCACGTCTCATGTCCCGCCCGCCGGATTTCGCAATGCCGTGGCCGCACTGTTGACCGCCACCTCGGCACTCGTGATCTTCTCCTGCTTCGATCCCGTGCCTGCCGGCGAAGACCTCGCGCTGGCAGCCCCGACCGCCGGTGCACCTGCGGCCGAAGCGGGCAGCGAGACCGATGTTCCGGTGCCCCCGGAAGCTCGCCACCTGACGACACCGAGTACCGCTGCAGCAACCAGAGAAATTGCTCCGCAGATCGACGCGGAACCGCCACTGACTTTTACTGGCGACATCGGGGACGAACATCGCACGTTCTTTCTGCTGATGCTGCAGGATGGTGCGAGGTTCCTTTCGAACACCCGCGAATATTCGGCAGTGTTTCACAAGCAGGAACGTCTGCAGGGGGATCTGACGGAGGTCCAGCAGATCGATATGAAGGTCCGGCATACACCCCACTTCAGCGTCTACATGAAGTGGAAGAACGGCGATGCGGGACGACAGGCGCTGTACAGCGACGCTTATGACGACGGCAAGGTTTCCGTGAAGCTGGGTGGCTTCAAGGGACGGCTGATTCCGGCAATCAGGCTGAATCCCCGCGGGGACGAGGCGATGGCCGAAGCGCGGCATCCGATCACAGAAGCCGGCCTGCTGTTTCTGACCAGGCGACTGATCGCGGACCGCCGTGGCGAACTGGAAAAGAATCTGCAGGTGAAGTGTGCACGACTGGCCAACACCACCGTGGATGAAAGATCCTGCTACCAGTTTCAGTTTGATTACCCCAATGCGGGTGCGAACCCGGAATACCGCAGATCAATTATTGCCATCGACTCCCGTTATCACGTGCCGCTGATGGTGCAGAACTGGACGTGGTCGTCAGGAACCGATGAAATCCCCGCAGCCGAGCTGGACGAGCAGACGCTGGTAGAGAGCTATTCGTATTCGGGGCTGAACTTCGGCATCAGCTATGCGGACGCAGATTTCAGCCGGGACAATCCGAAGTACCGGATGTAGTTCTGGTTGGACAGCGCCGGGTTCATTGGAAAAATGCAGCGGATTAGTGCGTTTTGTTGTGGTGAAGGGATTTGATTTTGTCGGGGTTGATTCCGAGTCGGGCGAGTTCCGCGCGGCGTTTTTTGCGGTGAGATTTGGCGGCAGAGGCGTTGCGGCGGGCGTACCAGGCCTGACGGTTGGATTCGGCCTCGAAGGCATGGTGTCGGGCTCGTTGGGGAAGTGTGATGGATGCAACGACGACGCTGACGGCGCGGCGGACCTGTTCGGTGGTGAGCCGTTCGCCACTTTCGACGTCCTCGCATGGCGAAAGTTCCTGTCGCGTGATGGCGCAGAACAACTGGCTCAGAATCACCATGAACAAGTGGCGATGGATGCCGTGCCAGCTGCGGCATTCGAAGTGATCCAGACCCAGTTCTTCTTTCGC
>JBJTOM010000259.1:0-3879 GCA_046074585.1 Planctomycetota bacterium
TACTTATTTTCCCATGCCGACCAGTCGAAGGTGTCGAGAATCTCGTCGACCATCCGTACGGGATGACCGTCGGGGATTTTTTCTTCGAGGCTGGCAGGGATCAGCACGATCTGGTTTCTGGTGCCGGGCGGCTTCTGCCAGGAGCTTCCGTTGACCGCTTTCTGTGACATTTGGCTGCGTCCGTGACTTACAAGGGCTTCGGCTGGCGCCGTTTTCCTCAGTGTAACGCACTACGAGTGATATGTGTAGTGGTACTTAGGATAAATGTTGACTCAGTCGACAGCCTGCCCGCGGGAGGGGAGCGCGGCACATGGTCAGCCGCGTTCCCGACGCTGTTGCCAGTCACGTTTGATCTGGTCGGCGAGGACGGCTGCGAGCAGCACGGCTCCGAGAACGATCTTCTGATTGGACGATTCCACACCCAGCAGGTTCATTCCGTTGCGAATGACCGCGATGATGAAGGCACCGGTGAGCGTGCCGGTCATGCGTCCTTCACCGCCCATGAGTGATGTGCCGCCGACGACCACGGCAGCAATCACTTCCAGTTCATACATCTCACCATACTTGGGGTCACCGGCATTCAATCGGGACGACAGCAGCAGTCCGCCGAATCCTGCCAGCACCCCGCTGAGTATGAAGACGCTGGTGCGGATGCGGTTGATCGGGATTCCGCAGAGTCGTGCGGCTTCGGGGTTGCCACCGATGGCATACAGCATGCGGCCGAAGACGGTGCGGGACATAACAAAGTGGGCCACAGCGTAGAGCAGCAGCATGAGCCAGATGGGATTGGGGATGCCGGCAAGTGAACCACCGCCGGCTTCACGAAATACGGGCGGCAGCTGGTTGATGGATTCCTGACGGGAGATTCGCTGGGCAAGTCCGCGGGCGATGAGCATCATGGCGAGTGTGACGAGGAAGGACGGCAGGCGTGCGCGGGTGAGCAGCAGGCCGCTGACGGCCCCGGCACTCCCGCAGACGACCAGAGCCAGCAGGCAGCCGATGAACACCATCAGGCCCGATGCGGTCGCTCCGCCACCCACGTCGCGAATAAACACCGTGGCAGTGACTGAAGCAAGCGCGACCAGCGAACCAACGCTCAGGTCGATCTCGCGGAGAATCACAACCATCGTCATGCCGATGGCGATCAGAGCATAGATTGCGGTCTGAGCAGAGACTCCAAGCAGGTTGTCCAGTTTCAGAAAATCCGGCCAGAGACGTTCACGAGGCGAAGTCAACCGTTCGGCGGGCAGCAGGGAACCGGCCCTGACAACGTCCCAGCGAGCGGCCGAGCCGGTGACAGCGACAGCAATGGCATCGCGGTGTTCGCTGAACGCTTTGCGCGCAGCCGCCGGGCTGCCGCGGGCGATGTGCACGTCGGTCACTCCGGCAGCAGTCAGAGTGGCCAGGGCTGCCGTGGTGAATTCTTCATCGGCTCGTCCGGCGGCAGCGACGATGATGAACTTCCCCTCGTGGCCGAATCGCCGGAGGATTTTCGTGGCGACTTCCACGCCGGCCGCAGCACCGCCGGGGGTTTGGGGTTTCAGCGTGAGCAGGCTGAAAGCAATCACCAGCAGAACGAGCACCAGCAGCATGCCCCCGTCGGCCGTGAACTGTCCTGTGCGATGAGATTTTTCGGGGCGATCGAGCTGGTGAGCGTCATTCAGCATGCCCGCTCCAGAAGGATTTTTTTGAGCGATTCGCTGAGGGCTGCAAGGACGTTCATGGGAATGGTGTGTCCGCCACGGAAGCGGCACACGTCCAGCGTGAAGCCGGCTTTCTGGAGCATTTGCACCAGTTCTTCAGCGGCAGACTGCGGCAGAATATCGTCAGTGGACCCGTGCGAGAGCAGGACGGGACAGCCTTTGTGCCGCAGGGCCAGTTCTTCCCAGTGGGCTCGGTCGAGCAGTGTGCAGGAGAAAATCACCAGCAGAGCAGGATGCAGGGGCAGGTCCAGCACAAGATTGGTGCTCACCATGGCGCCCTGAGAAAAGCCACCGACCACCAACTGGTTGTCTGCGAGTCCCCAGTGCTGCTGCATTTCACGGATGGCGACTGCCAGCTGCGCGGTGGCTTCTGTCATGCCAGGAGGGCGGAGCTGTGTGAGCTGGGAGTAGTCGCGGGTCTGCTGCATCTGCATCAGGCCGGCCATGTTGATGGGCCACCATGCGCGACCGCCAGGCATCCCGTATTCGGCCAGGTCCTGGGGGGCTGCCGGGAAGACAAACCGCACCGCCACAGCCAGTTCCGGGACGGTTTGCAGCAATTGTACTCCGAGTCCTGCCAGATCATCACCGGCGGCCCCGAAACCGTGGCTGAGCACCACCAGCAGGGCCGGTGGTGTGTCTGCCGGGAGCGAATCGACGACGATCGTGTCGAGGTCACCAAAGCGGTGTTCACTGGCATTCAGACGCGGCATCTTCAGTGAGCAGCCTTGCTGGCAGCAGCAAGCACTGCGTCGTAGTTGGGATGCTCAGCGATTTCGCTGCAGTATTCAGCGTACACCACAGTCCCGCGGCCGTCGACAACAAACACGGCGCGGCAGAGACAGCGATCAAGCGGACCACCCTGGATGAGCACTCCGTAGTCCTCGCCGAATCGGGAACAGCGATGGGCGCTGAGGGCTCGGACGCGATCGACACCTTCGGCCCCGCACCAGCGTTTCATGCCGAAGGGGAGGTCCATACTGACCACGAGAATTTCGACGTGAGGCAGGGAGGTTGCCTGGTCGTTGAATTTCTTTGTTTCGGCATGGCACACGGAGGTATCGAGTGAAGGCACGGTGGCAATGATTCGGACTTTGCCGGCAGACGAGCCCAGAGTGATTTCTTCGAGTCCCGTGCCCTGCAGAGAGAACTCAGGAGCTTTGGATCCGACTGTCAATGCGGCGCCGGCAAGATCCACCGGGTTGCCCTTCAGGTTGGTTGCACCTTTACGAACGTCTGCCATTGCGGGACTCCCTGAGCTGTTGAGGATGTTGAGAAGCGGGATCAGGAAAGGTTCTGCGTGCTGCGGTTGATCAGGGTTTTGCCGGGGCACCTGGGTCTGCAGGAGCCTTGGCGGCCGGCGGAGCAGCCCCGCCGGCCGGACCGCCGATCGCCTTCGGCTTGAAGACCATCACGAGCACCATACCGCCAGCGGCCATCACCAGTCCAAGGAAGAACAGCGGCCCTGGCAGCTCGAACTTTTTGCCATGCGAAAAGATGGTGAACGTGGAAATCGTGTTGATGATGGGAGCCCCGGCGAACACCAGAGGGGCAACCAGCAGCGGGCCGACCGTGGGCCCCATCGCTGCGACGGCATCGCGAGTGGCAAAGATCACGCACAAAGCGCCAATGGCACCGGACATGCCCGCGAGCAGTCCCCAGGTAACGCTGGTGGAGTTCCAGTTGAGCTTTTCAGGGAATTTGGCGGTTGGGTCTGACTTGAGCAGCACAAGCAGAATCGCAGGGACGAGCACGGCAACCAGAAAGTAAGCCACTCCCACCAGAATAAAGGCCCGCAGATTGCTGCCCAGTCGAGACGTGGCTTCGTGGACGATCGGGACATAAACGCCCCACGACAAAGCTGCTCCAAAGACGAATGCAGCGATTTTGGGATTCATGGATGGAGTTTCCTGGAGCGGAGTGAGAAGAGCCTGAACATGCGAATGGCCTGGATTGTAGACGCGACTGCGGAGCGGCAAAAGCCCGTGGCCTGGAAAGTTACGGTTTCCGGTCTTCCGCTCCGCAGCAACAACGCCGCGGTGGATGTCAATCCCACGCACACCTCGCCGCGGGGAATCGTCCGGTGGGGACTCCGAAACATGAACATGTCGATCTTAATGCCGTTTCGTTATCCCGCCTTGGAGCCCCCGCAGAGCTCCATCAATACCCTGTCGCA
>JBJTOM010000260.1:0-17800 GCA_046074585.1 Planctomycetota bacterium
GCGTTTCGGTGCCATGCACCTTTGCCTGCACCTTTGCCGAGTTCCTGGCCTGCCGGGGACAGTCCCCGCAGCCTGCGGGTGGAGACGTTCTGCCGGTCGTGGAGTCGGCGAGACGACACCGGAGCCCCGCGTTGCGGGGGCCGTCCCTGCGGCAAAAGCACGGCGGAGCGTCAGATTTGACTGCGATGGTTGGGACGCTTTTTCCGTTTGTGATGATTGGCGATGTTGCAGCGATAACCGCGATTGCAGAGCCGCGGGAGGGCCGCCGAAATCCAGCCCGCGAGGCCACCGGGGACAGTCCCTGCAGAACCAACGACGCGACTTCTGTGGCGTTCCATTTCCAGCGAAGGCCACTTGCCGGGACGGCGAAACTCCTGCTGAGCCGTCGTCGTAAACGTTACCCACCAAACGCCTTCCGCGTTTCGGTGCCATGCACCTTGGCCTTCCGGTGCCATGCACCTGCGCCCCTTTGCCGTGCCCCTTTGCCGGGTTCCTGGCCTGCCGGGGACAGTCCCTGCGGCGAGAGCGAGTCGGAGCGTCTGATCTGACTGCCCTCGTTGGAACGATTTTTCGGTTTGTGGTGATTTGCGCAAGTGCAGCGATCACCGCAATTGCAGAGCCACTGGGGGGGCGACAGGAATCCGGCCCGCGAGGCCACCGGCAAGAGTCCCTGGAGAACCGACAACGCCGCCTCTGTGGCGTTCCATTTCCGGTGAAGGCCGTTCTCGGGAGGGCGAAGCTGGGATGGCGAAACGATGCTGACACGGGCAACCTGGGATGTTTCAATCTCCCCGCGATCGTCAGGCCCCACTGCCCGAACGAACACAAAAAGGTCCTGTGGCGTAGCTACGGTCCAGGTGGAGTCCGGCACACGAAGTCTGCTGTCCGGAACATCGTTTTGCCAGCCCTGCTTTGCCCCTCTGGCGGTACCTTTTGCCGGAAGGTCAGGGCCCCTGGGCGAGTGATTCCGGGCGACAATTTTTCTGATTTTTCACCGCAGCGAAAAATCAAGGAAAATCGGGGTTTCGTTCACTGGATTTTTGCTATTCTACCGAATGCTGGGAAAAGGACTTTCCCGCATCGACTGACCTTTGGGACGACACGGATGTCTGCTCACACCCATCTCTCCCTGCACCTGCCAGCCCCCCCTGTGCACCAGGGTTCGCTGCTGCAGTTTTCAGAAAATCCCATTGCCTGCATGCGGATGCTGCACCAGCGTTACGGCGATCTGGCGGTGCTCCAGGACGGCGGCCAGCAGCTTGTCTTTGTCTTCTCTCCTGAACTCAACCGCCAGGTACTGTTTGACAGCAATGTCTTTCATTCCCGGTTTTTCGCTGTGCGCGGCGGTCGCAATTCCGCACAGCGGCGTGTTACTTCAGGGCTGCTCAGCCAGAACGGTCCTGAGCACCGCGATACACGTCGGTCACTCAAGGATGTTTTCGTTCGCAAGGCACTGCCCGGATACCACGGCATCATTTGTCGCCTGACCAGCGAACTGCTCGCTGCATGGCGGATCGACTCCATCTGTGACCTGAATGCCGAAATGGTGCAGTTCATGCTGCGGATGACCAGTGCACTGCTGTTCGGTCTGGATGATTCGGTTTTTGCGGAACGGCTTGGGCGGCTCATCGATCGCTGGACTCACCGCAACCATGAAATCGGCATGGGGGCTCTGGTGTCGGCACCGCAGTTTTCACAGGGCTACGACACGCTGCTGCAGCAGGCGGAGGAGCTTGAACAGTCCATTCGCGAAATGTTCTCGCGGCATCGCAGCGGTCCGGCGGGCGGCATGAATATTCTCCGTCTGCTCATGGACAACGTCGCCTCAGAACAACAGCTCTCTGATGATCAGCTCATCGGACACGCCACACTGCTTTTCGCGGCCGCCCACCTCACGACCGCGCATACGTTCAGCTGGACGCTGTTTCTGCTGGCACAGCATCCGCAGGTGCTGCAGAAACTTCAGGAAGAACTGAATCGCGTGATTGCCGGCGATATCCCGCAGCTGGAAGAACTGGAAAAGCTGCCGTATCTGGATGCGGTGATTCGGGAAAGCATGCGCGTGCTTCCGGCGTCATCCTATTCCCAGCGGATCACTGCGGAACCTGTCGTGCTGGGTGGCCTGCCGCTGAATGCCGGCAACGTGGTGATCTTCAGCCAGTACATCACACACCATCGGCCGGATCTGTACGAGCGGCCTGATGAGTTCATTCCGGAACGCTGGGAGCAGATCAATCCCTCGCCCTGCGCTTATCTGCCTTTCGGTGCGGGACCGCGGATGTGCATCGGAGCCACGCTGGCCATGGTGGAGATTCGCACGGCTCTGACGATGATCCTGCGACGCTTTTCGTTTCAGATTGAACCGCAGAGCACTGTCAATGGAAATGTGATTTCCACCATGCTGGGGCCCACCAGTTCAATTCCCGCCAGGCTGCTCCCGGGAGGCTGTCTGCCGACAGCCGTCCCGGTGCAGGGGTCCATTCATGATCTGCTGCTGCTGCCGCCGGAAGCCAGACCCGAAGTGCAGCGACGAGCGGCCTGACAGGGCCGTTACCCTGCTCCGCTACCAGGGGAGGTGGCGGATGTACAGATTGCGAAAGTACAGCGCACTGCCATGGTGCTGCAGTTCAATCTGGTCTGCACGTGCAAGCGGTTCAAGGCCGGACTGGTCCCAGTAGTTTTCCAGCTTCACACGATCGACGATGAGTTTGTCGTTGAGCCAGATGGTGGCTCGATCACCCACCATGCGAATCAGGAAGGTGTTCCATTCGCCCGGTCGTCGATCCGCCAGCGACGTCGGCGCGTTTCGCCAGCGACGATTGTTCCAAAGACCCCCGGAACCCAGGTTACGACCGTTGCCGTATTGCGTTACCCACTCGTCCGGTGTTGCCGGATTGGGAGCCCCCGGTTTCACTCGCGGATCCCACGGATCCCAGATCTGCACCTGCGGTGTGCCGCGGAGATAGATGCCGGAATCGGCCCCCGGCGGAATTTTCCAGTCAATGTAAAACTCGAAATCACCATAGTCAGTGCTCGTGCACAGACTTTGCCCCTGACCGTCATACGTCAGCACTCCATCAACAACGCTCCAGTGGTCGCGCATGACCGCGTCGGCTTTTGCCTGGGCAGCCGAGAGGGCATCGCCGGTGAGTTCCCGGCGTTTCACGGCATTGTCGTGAGCCAAACCTTTCCAGCCGGTCAGGTCCGTACCATTGAACAGCGGCTGAAAGCCGGCCGGAGGCGTATTGAGTTTGTCACTGGCCGGGCGCGTCGGAGACGGCGCGTAATCCGCCAGTTTCAGATTGCGAAATTCCACGCGATCACTGTGCCCCGCCAGGACCAGATGCCCGCTGCGATTCTTTTTACCTGGGTGTGCTGAACCATCCACGGGCACGGTGTCGTCCAGAAACGCATCCACAATCACAGCTCCATTGAGCAGCACCATGATGTGGTCGTCAATCGCCACAATCGTCTGCCGATTCCATTCACCGACGGGCTTCAGATACCCCGTCCGCGCCGGCACGATGCCATAAACAGATCCGTGCATCTGCCATGGCTTGAGCCATGTCAGACGCTGCTTTTTGCCATCCGCCAGAACTGCCTCGCCGTTGTAAAGTCCCCCGTCGTGGTCGAGAATCTGGATTTCCATGCCATCCCGGGACGGGTGGCCATTGAGTGGCACACGGATACCGATCCCGTTGTTGCCACTCTCCTCCAGCCGAAACTCAAACTCGAAGGCAAAGTCACTGTAAGACTTTTCGCTGTACAGGTTCTTTCCGCCTTTGCGACAGACAAGAATGCCGTTTTCTGCGGCATAGCCCTGAGTATCCCCGGTCCAGCCGCTCAGGTCCTGGCCGTTGAACAGCTCGGTCCAGGCAGCCTCGGACAAGATCGCAGCCGCACGGCCGGCAGCTGCCACAGCAGGATCCGCAGCCGGGGTCTGCGCCATCAGGCAGGATGTTTGAAACACCACACAGAAACCGCAGACAAACGGAATCATGCGTCGACGAAGGAGGGAAGCCGACCAGAACATCAATCACTCTCCAACAGGGACCGGAACGGGACTGCGCAATCGTGCGGGATGCACGAATGCCCGTCATTCTGGCAGGAGTCAGCGGATTGGAAAAGTCACCGCAGCACGTTCTGTGTGATCGGCCCCAAAACCACTGCACGACGGCCAGCAGGAACGCTCAACCAGAATCACACATCCGCCGGCCAGTCTTTTCCCTGTGTTCATGGCATCTCCCGTATTTACGCCCGTCAGGTCAGTTACGCGTGGCCGACGTGCGGTTGATGTCAATCGGCCGGTACCGCCCTGCAGAGCTTTGTCGGCCACAGCAAGGACTGCAGGTCTCACGCGAAGGCGCAAGGTAGATACAGGAGTCGCGGATTTTCACATTTGATCATTTCATCCTGGCGCCATAGCGTGAGGAAAAAATTCGGCACAGAGAAACCACGCAAAAACGGGAGAAATGGAAGGTGTTCTGGTCCGCACGGCCGTGGTTTGCTCCTGTTGCGACTTTGGCTGGGCGGACGCGCACCGTCACCGGCCGATTGACATCGGCGCATTCCGGAACGCATCTTTCCGGGCCACGGACCGCCACAGCCCGTCCCGGGAGTTCGGGTGGGTTGGATTCTCCGGCAGCTTCGCTGTAAACTCACACGATTGCTTAGTCTCCTTCCCCACCAGACATGAAAGTCCCGCTATGCCCCGCACTCCTCTTCCCCCGTCCACTCGCCGCGGTGTCCTGAAGTCTGCCTCGCTTGCGTCGCTGGCCTCTGCTGTCGCACCGCTGTGGCTGGGACCTTCGGCCCGGGCGGCTGGGTTTCAAAGTCCGAATGAACGCCCTGTGCTGGGTTGTATCGGTACTGGCGACCGCTGGAATTCGGTCGGTCCCGCCGCCATGAATTTCAGCGACTGTGCGGCGGTTTGTGATGTGGACGCCAACAACGCCGCCAGGGGCCGCGAAACGGCGCTGAAACGACAAAGCCGTCCCGGTGCAGAACGCTCAGTAGAAGTGCATGAAGACTACCGCAAAATACTGGACCGCCCGGACATCGACGTGGTCACCATCGTCACCCCGGATCACTGGCATTCGAAAATTGCCATTGAAGCCATGCTGGCCGGCAAGGACGTGTACTGCGAAAAGCCGCTCACACTGACCATCGACGAAGGCAGGCAGATTCGCGCGGTGCTCGAAAAAACCGGGCGTGTCTTTCAGGTCGGAACTCAGCAGCGCAGCGAAATGGATCTGCGTTTTCTCCGCGCCGTGGCCATGGTGCGCGAGGGCCGGATCGGGGATCTGAAAACGGTGACTGTCGCCATCGGCGGTGCTCCGTCCAGCGGTCCGATTGACGTAGCCGAAGTCCCCAAAGGACTCAACTGGGACATGTGGCTCGGCCAGGCACCGCTCACAGAATATCGCTTCAAGGCCACTGGCGGACGCTACGGCAATTCCCGCTGCCACTACGAATTCCGCTGGTGGTACGAGTATTCGGGGGGCAAGATGACCGACTGGGGGGCCCACCATGTCGACATCGCCGCCTGGGCCTTCAATCTGGAAAACACCGGTCCGGTGAAAATCGAACCTGTGATGGCCAAACATCCGGTTCCCCTGCAGGACGGGATGCCCACGGATCCTTCACAGTACAACGCCGCCACACAGTTTCATGTGACCTCGACCTTCGCCAGCGGTGCTGTTCTGCATATTCGCGACTCGGCCGGCGATCTGGGGTTTGACAACGGCCTGCTGCTCGAAGGCACCAACGGTCGCATTTTCGTCAACCGCGGAAAGCTTACCGGTGAAGCTGTTGACGCACTCGCCGCCAACCCGCTCCGCGAAGAAACGCTCAAACAACTCTACAAAGGCAAGACGCCCGGCAATCACATGAAGAACTTCTTCGAGTGTATTGCAGATCGGACTCAGCCCATCAGCGATGTGCACAGCCATCACCGCGCAATGACAGTCTGCCACCTTGCCAATATCGCCATCCGACTGGGGCGAACAATCAACTGGGATCCCGATACCGAACAGATTGTGGGCGATGCTCAGGCCGCCACATGGCAGGCGCGTGAACAGCGAAAAGGATATGAAATCAAAGTCTGATCACTCCGCCACCGTCACCCCGGACCACGCCTTCCCCGCGATCAGCCTGGTCGCTGCCGTCAGCCTTGCAGACAGCCTCGATTCCTTCCAGCCACTCGGCAACGAAGCAATCCTCAGGCTGTCGCGTCAGGGTGGCCGTCCCGGCTTTCGGGATCTGGCCACCATCGAACGGCTGACCGGTGTGCGTTCCCGACGCCTGCTCCAGCCCGGAATCACTCCGCTGCATCTCGTCCACGAACTCAGCTGCAGCCTGCAGCAGCGGTTTGGCATCGTGCCGAACTGCTGCAACCGGGTGCTCCTGTGCCATTCCCACGTGGATCCTCGTGCAGCTTCAACGCTCGCCGCCGCCGTCGCCACAGAGCTCGGACTTCCGGATTCACACGTCCAGGGCCTGAACTTTGGCTGCACCGGTTTTGTACAACTGCTGTGTGAGGCCGTTGCAATTTTCCAGACAGAGCCTGACGTGCATCGGATTGCCCTGTTTACGGTGGAGACGCCGGAAAGCTGGCACTGCAGTGCAGATCGGCTGTTCTGCGGGATTGTCGGTGCCGGTGCCACAGCCGTCGTGCTGGAACGGGGCGCGGCTCAGCAGGAGTTTCGCCCTCCCGTTCAGCACGCGCTTCGCCCTCCCGGCAACAGTCCCGCCACAGGTTCCGGCTGGCGGCTGCTGGGGGTGGACCGAGCTGATCTGCTGGTGCAGCCCCAGCCTGCGGATGCGCCCCTGTTCTCCGTGGAAACGTGCGACGGTTTCACGTTTCACGGTGAACCCGTCAGACGCAGCGTCATGCGGATGCAGGCTGAAGAGGTGTTTGTGCACGGCATCGAACTGATGCTGCTGGCACTGCGCCGTGCTCTCAAGGCCCATCCCCCGCGTCCCGATCAGCGCGTTCTGGTGCTCCCGCATCAGCCTTCAGGAAAGCTCCTGCGAGCCTTTATGGTGGCTGCGCGGCATGAATTTCCGGGGTGCTGGTTTGTGGAGAATCTGGAAGCTCACGGCAACAGCATTTCCTGTACGATCCCGCAGCAGCTGAGTGGACTGCCGGACGTCTGCCAGCGCAATTCGTTCCCCGTTCCTCGTCAGCATGATCTGCTGATCGCCGTGGCCGCCGGAATCTGCATGCACCGCAAGCATGATCACATGGCCTTTGGTTACGCAGTCCTGCAGCCCGCCTGACGGCTCGCTTCAGGTGTGTTCACGTTTCCCGTTCAGAATCGGAGTCCCGCGATGTCGCTGCGAATTCCCCTGTGGTGGCTGCCACTGCTGGGCTGCTGGAGTGTGATGTGGCCCGCAGCCCCTGTGCTCAGCGCTCAGCCGCCCAATCTTCTCTGGATCAGCTGTGAAGACATCAGTCCGCTGCTGGGATGCTATGGAGTTCCCAATGCTGATACACCGCACCTTGATCAGCTGGCGGCGGAAGGCACGCTGTTCACCCATGCATTTTCCTGTCACGGCGTGTGTGCCCCCAGCCGCACCGGCATCATCACCGGGCTGACACCCATTTCGCTGGGTGCCAACCACATGCGATCAAAGGTGCAGTTACCTGAAGACGTGCGACTCTTTCCTCAGCTGCTGCGGGACGCCGGCTATTACTGCACCAATAACAGCAAAACCGACTATAACGTGGAGTGGGCCCCCGGACAGGTCTGGGACGAAAACTCCGCGCGGGCTCACTGGAAGCATCGGACTCGACCTGACCAGCCCTTCTTCGCTGTCTTCAACCTCACAATGACTCACGAAAGCAAGGTCTGGCCGTCAGGCTGGGAAGAAGTTGTGCGGAGGTTTCCGCAGGCCAGGCGACACTCCACTGAGCTGCTCACGGTGCCGCCGATCTATCCGGACCGTCCGGCCGTGCGCGGCGATCTGGCGCGGCTGGCGGATCTGATCACAGTGATGGATGAGGCAGCGGGACGACTGCTGGACGAACTCAGTCAGGCTGGACTTGCCGACAACACCATTGTTATGTTCTGGTCGGATCACGGGAACGGCCTGCCGCGGGCCAAACGCTGGACGTATGATTCGGGAAGTCGTGTCCCGCTGATTGTTCGCGTTCCACCGGCCCTGCGCGATCGCGTCCCCACGCTCCCGCCGGGAAGCCGCGATCCGCGAATGATCAGCCTTGTGGACCTGGGCCCCACCGTGTTGAATCTGGCCGGAATTCCAGTGCCCCCCAGCATGCAGGGGCAGCCATTCATCGGCCCTGATGCTCATTCCGGACATCCCTTGATCTACGGAGCCCGTGATCGTCTGGATGAACGCGAAGATCTTGTTCGCACGGTTCGCAGCCGTCGCTATCGGTATGTCCGCAACCTGATGCCGTGGTATCCTGCACTCCAGCACGTGGAGTATGGTGAGCGGAACGAAACGCTGAGGGACATCCGCAGGCTCGAAGCAGAAAACGCGCTGAATCCGACAATCCGTCAATGGCTGCTCCCTCGCGTTCCCGAAGAGCTCTACGACCTCGAAACCGATCCGTGGGAAACCAGAAACCTGATCGCTGATCCCCGGCTGGCAGATGTTGCGGCGGAGCTCCGAGAAGCCTGCAGTCGCTGGCAGCGCGACGTGCGGGATGTGCATCTGCTCCTCGAACCACTCCTCGAAGAAGAATCGCTGCAACGCGATCGCTACGGTCTGCTGCGAACACCTGATGGGTTCCAGCGTCTGGAGAACCTGCTGCAGGCGGCCATGGGAGCTCGCGGAAACGCAGTCGACGCCGATGAACCCGACCCCGGAGTGCTCTGCTGGCAGCTGCTGCGAGCAGCCCGGCTGGAGGATCCGGCAAAGTCTGTCAGCGCGTTCCGCCGCGCCGCCCAGCACAGCTCACCATCCGTGCGTCTGTTTGCTGCGGCCGGACTGGCACGAGCGGGAGACACCGAGACCGCCGCAGCTGGCTTTCGGCAATTGCTGACCATCAACCGCCCGGCACTCCGCCAGGGCGTCATGCGGGAAATTGACGAAGCTGGCGGCGCTGTTTTTAAGGAAATGGCTGACGAACTGTCGGCTGCAGCCGGCGAGGACGAGTACTTCCGACGATTGCTGGACCATGCTGGCCAACGGTGACCAGCGTGTGCGACGGTGCCGAGCCGCAGGACGGCAGTCCGCGGGCAAAGGCGGCTGCTGCTGTGGTTCACCGGGTCATGCGACCCCGGAATCGGAATTCCGCCTGCCCGATTGACAGTCAGCGTCTGCGGTTGCGAAACTTCTGCGTCGCACCTCCCGATCCCTCCAGCTTTTCCTGCAACCGAAATCACTCAGGTAAACCAACCATGAGCCGTTTTGATGTGGCTGTCATCGGCGGAGGCATTGTGGGGCTGGCAACGGCCTGGCAACTCCAGCAGCGACGTGGGGACCTGCGTCTGATCGTGCTGGAAAAGGAAGGAGAGGTGGCATTTCATCAGACTGGCCGCAATTCCGGGGTGCTGCATTCGGGCATTTATTATCGCCCCGGTACGCTCAGAGCTCAGAACTGCCGTGCCGGCAAGGTTGCTCTGGAGGCATTCTGTGAGCAATACGGTGTGGCGTGGCGTCGAACGGGCAAGGTGATTGTCGCGGTGGACCCGTCGCAACTGGGGCAGCTGGAGCTGATTTTCGACCGTGGCCGGCAGAACGGTGTGCAGTGCGAAGTGATTGACGGTGATCGGCTGCGGGAGCTGGAACCTCACTGCGCCGGGATCCGCGCGATTCACGTCCCGGAATCCGGGATAGTTGATTATCCAGGTGTCTGTCGCCGTCTGGCAGAACTCCTGCAGGCCGGCGGTGCTCAGATTCGCCTGAACTTTCGTGTGACGGACATTCGCCAGTCAACGGACAGCATTACTCTTGCAACTTCCGGCGATGTCGTGGAAGCGCGGCAGGTGGTGAATTGCGGCGGGCTGCACAGCGATCGACTGGCGCGGCTCAGTGGACAGCAATTGCGCGAGCGGGTGGTGCCGTTTCGGGGTGAGTACTATGAATTGGTCCCGGAGGCCGAACATTTCTGTCGCACACTGATTTATCCGGTTCCCGATCCACGCTTTCCATTTCTGGGGGTACACTTCACGCGGATGGTGCACGGGGGCGTGGAGTGTGGTCCGAATGCGGTGCTGGCACTGGCCCGTGAAGGCTACACCTGGGGCACCATCAACCCCCGCGACCTCTTCGAATCGCTCACCTATCCCGGCTTCCTGCGACTGCTCGCACGCAACTGGAAAACGGCCATCGGCGAAGTGCATCGTTCGCTTTCGAAAGCGGCCTTTGTGCGGGCTCTTCAACGGCTGGTTCCTGACATCCGCGCAGAACATCTGCGGGCGGGACCGGCAGGCGTTCGTGCCCAGGCGCTGGGCCTGGACGGCAAACTGCTGGATGACTTCCTGATCCTCAGGCATGAGCGAATGATCAACGTCTGCAATGCCCCATCACCGGCAGCCACAGCGTGCCTGAATATCGGACGACTGGTGGCCGATGAAGTGCTCGGAAACCAGGCTCTGCCCCAATCGCCCTGACTTTCCGGCAAAGAACGCATAAGGGAAGGCGAAGCTGGGACAGAGAAACAGGAGGGGAACGATCAAGTTTTCAGGAATTCTGCTCCGCGCGGCCCTGGTTCGATCTTGCTGCGACGTTGGCCGCGCGGACGCGGACCGTCACAGGCGATCAGCATTCCCCGCACGCCGTAAAGTCTCCTTCGAAAGAGCGGTTGCGTGATCCCGGTGCGGCCGGAATTCAGCCTGTGATATCTGTCCTGCTGGACTTTGGCCCGCGTCCCGCAAGAATACGCCCGCAGTCGTACACTCAACCTCCGAACAACACCGTTCAGGATCGCTCCCGAATATGGCCGCAGCTGGACCGAAAAAACCCACGCGGGGAAACTCCGACATCGAACGGCAGATCGTCTGCACGAATCGCCGCGCGCGGCATGACTACGACGTGCTCGACGAACTGGACTGCGGAATCGTCCTGACAGGCAGCGAAGTCAAAAGCATTCGCAATCACAAAATCACCATCGAAGAAGCGCATGCTCGCGTTGAAAACGGCGAAGTCTGGCTGGTCGACTGCGACATCCCCGAATACGCCGAAGCCAGCATTTATAACCATGCCCGCCAGCGCACCCGGAAGCTCCTGCTGAATCGCCGAGAAATCCGCAAATTCGCCGAAACCGGTGAAAACGATGGCCTGACACTCATTCCCT
The DNA here is from genome assembly GCA_046074585.1 of Planctomycetota bacterium. GTDB lineage: Bacteria > Planctomycetota > Planctomycetia > Planctomycetales > Planctomycetaceae > SXXK01. The sequence goes on from JBJTOM010000260.1 coordinate 11,270, forward strand.
TGTCCGTGTTCTTCCACCGTGGCTTTGTCAAGATCCGCCTTGGGCTCTGCAAAGGCCGCAAGCAACACGACAAACGCCAGCGACTCAAGGAAGCCTCCGATCGCCGCGAAATGCGGTCCGCGCGGATGAAATTCACCGGGGGCTCCGGACGCGGCAAAGGACGCTGAAAATATGACTCCCGGACATCTCAAAGGACTTCCACCTGGAAAAGGGGATCCGTGCAAATGGGTTCAGCAGGATTGATCAGATCGCTTCTGTCTGCACTGGCCATCACCCTGATGGCTGCCTCCGCCAACGCTCAGACAGTCCCCCAGCGCCCCAGCATCATCTTCATCCTCGCAGACGATCTCGGCTGGACCGATCTGGGCTGTCAGGGCTCTGGTTTCTACCAGACTCCGCACATCGATCGCCTGGCGAAAGAAGGTCTGCGAGCCACGTCGGCGTACACCTGCGGCCCCAACTGCCAGCCGACTCGCGCGGCGCTGATGACCGGCCTTTATGGACCGCGCACAGGAATCTACACAGTGGGCGGCATTGACCGCTTCGACTGGTCTTCACGCCCGCTTCGCCCGGTGGATAACGTCGTCAAACTGCCGCCGAAGTTTCCAACCGTCGCGAATGTGCTCCGCGAAGCCGGCTACGCCACAGCCATGTTCGGCAAATGGCACCTTGGCGAAACCCCGGAACATCATCCCGCCGCCCGGGGCTTTGAAGAGGCCATCGTCTCGATGGGCCGACACCTGAATTTTCGCACCAGCCCTGAGGTTGATGTGCCTGCCGGAACCTACCTCGCTGATTTCCTCACCGATCGCGCCGAAGACTTTATCCGCCGCCATCGTCAGCAGCCTTTTTTTCTCTACCTGCCCCACTTCGGAGTGCACAGCCCTTATGAAAGCAAACCGGATCTGACCGCGAGATTCCTGAATCGTCCTGCCGTGGAAGGCCACCGCAATCCGGTCTACGCCGCCATGATCGCCAGTGTCGACGAAAGTGTGGGCCGCATCCTCAGTCTGCTCGACGAACTCCAGCTCGCCCAAAATACACTCGTGATCTTCAGCAGTGATAACGGGGGAGTCGGCGGCTACGTGCGCGAAGGCGTCAAGACCAGCGGCGATGTGACCGACAATGCACCGCTGCGTTCCGGGAAAGGTTCACTCTATGAAGGTGGCGTCCGAGTTCCCTGGATTGCACGCTGGCCAGGCACCATTCCAGCCGGAACCACCAGCGTCCCGCTCATCAGCGTCGACCTGCTCCCCACCCTCGCCGATGTCGCCGGGGTTCCCGGCGAAAACGTTCCCCCCGGAGACGGGATCAGCCTTGCTGCATGTCTTCGGTCAGGGGGACAGGACGCACCCGTTCGAGATCTCTTCTGGCACTTTCCGGGATATCTGGGCGCAGGTCAGGGAGCGTGGCGAACCACTCCCGTCAGCGCCATCCGCTCCGGGCGCTGGAAACTCCTCGAATTCCTCGAAGACCACCGCGTTGAACTTTACGACCTCGAAACCGACCTTTCGCAGACAAACAACCTCGCCGAGTCGGCTCCGGACACCACCTCAGAACTCCTCAAAAAACTCAATCTCTGGCGCACCACTGTGGCCGCCCCGATGCCACGTTCCAACCGCTGAAGTCATCTCCGCAACTTTCTGCACGTTTTGACCGTTTTTTGACAATTGGTCATTGGACATGCAAAAAATCCACTCTATAAGCAGCAGATATTCGTTCACAGGTGAACGATTTGCCTGAATTGACGCTCGCCCCGGGACACTTGCATGAAGCTGGCTATCATCGGCAGCGGGATTTCGGGGCTGACCTGCGGCTGGCTGCTGCACGATCGGCACGATCTGACGGTGTTCGAAACGGAACGGCTTCCGGGTGGCCACAGCAACACCATAGAGTTTCCGCTGGATGGTGTGACGCACCGGATTGATACGGGGTTTATAGTCTACAACGACCGGACCTACCCGAACTTCATGACGTTGCTGCGTCAGCTGGACATCGAGGGCACTCCGACAGAGATGAGTTTCGCTGTGCGGTGTGATCGCACGGGCATTGAGTACAGCGGGACGAACCTGAACGGCGTCTTTGCGCAGCGACGCAATCTGCTTCGCCCGGGTTTTCTGCGGATGGTGCGGGACATTCTGCGGTTCAACCGGCAGGGGACCAGTGACGCGGATCTGGTGGATCCCGCCGAGACAGTTGGCAGCTATCTGCAGCGGCATGGTTATGGTCGGGGCTTTATGGACCATTATCTGCTGCCGATGGGAGCGGCCATCTGGTCCTGCCCGCGAGGCACGTTTGCGGAATTCCCGATTCGTTTTATTCTGGAATTCTACCGCAACCATGGATTGCTCAGCCTGACAAATCGGCCTCAGTGGTACACGATTCCCGGTGGTTCCAGGCGGTATGTGAATCGACTGACTGAGCCATTTCGGGAGCGGATTCGTGTGGCCCGTCCGGTGAAACGTGTACGCCGCGACGCGGCCGGGGTCTCGGTCCTGACCGAGGGGGGTGAAGAGCGATTTGATGAAGTGATCTTTGCCTGCCACAGCGACCAGGCCCTCGAACTGCTGCAGGACCCCAGTCCGCTTGAGCGACGGGTGCTCGGGGGCTTTCCGTGGGAGCAGAACGAGGCGGTGCTGCATTATGACGAGCGTGTGCTGCCAAAAACGCGGCGGGCATGGTCAGCATGGAACTACCGTATTGGCCTGGAGGCCGAGACGCGAGCGACGATCACCTACAACATGAACATTCTGCAGCACATTCAATCATCCCGCACATTCAGTGTGACGCTGAATGACAGCGGGCTGATTGACCCCGCCAAAGTCATCTCGCGTCATCTGTATTCGCATCCGGTGTTCACAACGGAGCGGTCTGCGCTGCAGTCTGAGCATTCGCGGATGATTCGCGCGAATCGCACGTCGTTCTGCGGAGCGTGGTGGGCCAACGGGTTTCATGAAGATGGCGTCTGCAGTGCGCTGGCCGTCTGTCGCCGCTTTGACGTCCCGGGTCTCGAAGCAGTCGCGGCTGCTCGATCCCGTATGTCCGCCACCGCCACCAATCGTTCAGCAGCAGCGGCGGTACCAGCAACAGAAAGCCAGGCAGAATATGCATAGCTGCATCTATCAGGGCTGGGTGCGTCACCGACGCTTTCGTCCGGCCGACAATCGCTTTCGATATTCGGTCTTCCAGCTGTATCTGGACCTGAACGAACTGGAGACGGTCTTTGCAGGTTCGTGGCTGTTCTCGACGCACCGCACGGCCCCCGCACAGTTTTGTCGCGAGGATCATCTGGGATCTCCTGAACGTCCGCTGGCGGACTGCGTACGGGAAGAAGTGGAACGCCAGACTGGGAACCGTCCCGGAGGCCCCATTCGCCTGCTCACCAACCTCCGCTACTTTGGTTACGTGATCAACCCCGTCAGCTACTATTACTGTTTCAACGAATCGGGCTCAGCCGTTCAGCATGTGCTTGCCGAGGTCCACAACACGCCGTGGGGCGAACGTCACTGTTACGTGCTTCCCGCTCCGCTGGACCCCGAGACCGGCCGCATTCGACCGCTCCGAAACCGCAAGGATTTTCATGTTTCGCCCTTTATGCAGATGAACATGGAATATCACTGGCGCATGACGGAGCCTGGCGACCGGCTGTTCATTCATATTGAGAATCACCAGGCCCCGCCGGAAGAGCAGACCGCGGCGGCTTCAGGGTCCCTGTTTGACGTCACGATGCGGCTCGTTCGCCGGAAAATCACTCCGGCATCCCTCAGACGCCTCCTGCTCTTCCAACCCTGCATCACGGCCAAAGTTGCCTTTGCGATCTACTGGCAGGCACTCCGGCTGTGGTGGAAACAGGTTCCCTTCGTACCCCACCCGGGTCGTCAAACAGCGGCAGGCAGCCCGCACGTGGAACAGTCTCCTGCCCTGTCTGATCAGCCTGGATAAGTCCCTTCACAGAGTTTCGCCCGGAATCAAGGAAGCCTGTATGTCAAAGCAGCCTGAGCGTTTGTCTCCCTTCGCCTGCGACCGTGCCGCTGATTCGCTCCCGTCGCGTCAGCGTCGTCATCCGGATGCCGATCCCGCTGCACCCTCAGGCCGTTCCTGGCTGTGCCTGATGGAGCGATTCTCCAGAGGTCTGCTGACGAAAACCATGCGGGGGTTGCAGCACGGCCAGCTTGTCCTGGAGCAGGGCAACTCTTCCGAGCGATTCGGCGACTTGTCTGAGGTGGCGCTGTCGGGTCACGTGCGGGTACTGGCACCGCGATTTTACCGTCGCATTCTGGCCGATGGAGTGCTCGGGGCGGCTGAAGCTTATCTTGAAGGCGAGTGGGTTTCCGATGAACTGACGGACGTGTTTCGAGTGCTCCTGAAAAATGAACACGTCATCGCGAAATTCTCGTCATCGTTCACGTGGCTGAGCAGTCTGCGGCACAGGCTGCAGCATTTCCGCAACCGCAATTCCAGGTCCGGCAGCCGCCGCAATATCCATGAACATTACGATCTGGGCAACAGCTTCTTCGAACTGTTCCTCGATCCCTCGATGATGTATTCGTCAGCCATCTTCCCCGGCGAGCAGACGTCACTCGAGGAAGGTTCGATGGAAAAAGTCGACCGCGCCTGCCGCCAGCTGCAGCTCAAACCCACCGACGACCTCGTCGAAATCGGCACCGGCTGGGGAACGCTCGCTATCCACGCCGCCAGCCGCTACGGCTGTCGCGTGACCACCACCACCATTTCAGACGAACAGTTCCGGATGGCGACCGAACGAGTGGCCGCAGCCGGACTGGCAGACCGAGTCACAGTGCTCAAACGTGACTACCGGGATCTCACCGGATCCTTCGACAAACTGGTTTCGATCGAAATGATCGAAGCCGTGGGACGCCGGTATCTGCCGGGCTATTTCGAAAAGTGCAGTGAGCTGCTCAAAGACGACGGCGCGATGCTCATTCAGGCCATCGTGCTTCCTGAACAAAGATATGCAGGCTATGAGGAATCGGTGGACTTTATTCAGAAGTACATCTTTCCTGGCGGCTTTCTTCCAAGCATCTCCATGATGCACCAGCTGGTCACTCAGAAAACTCCCCTGCGAATGCTCGCACTGGACGATTTCGGAATGCACTACGCTCGCACCCTGCGCCTGTGGAACGAACGTTTCCATGAACAGCTTGATGCCGTGCGTGCTCTTGGTTTCGACGAACGGTTTATTCGCATGTGGCGCTACTATCTGTGCTACTGTGAAGCCGCCTTCCTCGAACGTGCCATCGGGCTCGTTCAGGTGCTCTGGGCCAAACCCGGCTCATCACTGGGAACCGCCTGAACACAATTCGACCCGAATTTTCCCCCGCAAGGAAAGAACGATGGTACTGCTGCAGATGATCACTCCCCTGATCGGACTCGCTGAACAGGGACGTCTCCCCGATCCACTCGTGCGACTGGGCATTCGACGATTGCTGCAGTCTCGGCTGAACGAACTTGAGCATCTGACCCCGGAAGCCTCGATGGACAGCTTTCGCGGCTTCCTCAGACAGGCACATTCCGGCCCCATCGCAGCGCTCCCGGAAAAAGCCAACGAACAGCACTATGAAGTGCCGGCGGAATTCTTTGGCAGAGTTCTGGGCGTGCACCGCAAATACAGCTGCTGCTACTGGACCCCGGAAACCAGGAGTCTGAACGAGGCAGAGGAAATTGCGCTGCGACTGACCTGCGAACATGCCGAACTGGAAGACGGACAGTCCGTACTGGAACTGGGCTGCGGCTGGGGATCTCTCAGCCTCTGGATGGCCGAACACTACCCCAGTTCCACAATCACAGCGATTTCCAATTCCGCATCGCAACGCACCTATATTGAGTCTGAGATGCTCCGGCGCGGACTGACCAATCTGCGGGTGATCACCTGCGATATCAACGACTTCAGTTCGCAGCAGCGGTTTGATCGCGTCGTTTCCGTAGAAATGATGGAGCATGTCCGCAATCATCGGCTGCTCTTCGAACGCATACACGGCTGGCTGAAACCGGATGGAAAACTCTTCGTCCACATCTTCTGCCACCACCGCTTTACCTATCCGTTTGAAGTGCAGAGCGAATCTGACTGGATGGCGAAATACTTCTTCTCAGGTGGCATTATGCCCGGACAGAATCTGCTGCTCAATTGCCAGCAGCACCTGCAGCTGGACCGACAGTGGCTCTGGGACGGCACGCATTACGAAAAAACCAGCAACGCGTGGCTCAGCAAAATGGACACCGACTCCACCGCCGTCGTCGCTGTGCTCAAATCCGCCTACGGCCGCGACTGGCGAATCTGGTGGTCCCGCTGGCGAATCTTCTTCATGTCCTGTGCTGAACTGTTCGGCTACAACCAGGGCAGCGAGTGGTTCGTCTCCCACTACCTCTTCGCCAACCGGAAATAACCGGGCTCAGAGCCCAAATCACCCGGGATGATCAACCGTGCGGGTCCGCAGGAGTCGCCGTCCACGGAGGATGCGTGCCTGCGGTTAGGCTCGACTCGAATTCACCATGCTGGGATCAGGCGGCCCG
>JBJTOM010000261.1:0-2280 GCA_046074585.1 Planctomycetota bacterium
GCAGCTACAAACGCAAAGCGCACCCCCGACGGCAGAAGTCCACCAAATTCATGCAGACTGAAAGCCAAAAAAAGAAAAAGAAGGGTGAAAATCCACCCATAAAAAAGCCAAAGTGACTGCCATTGGGCGGCAGCCCCCGGCTGCGATTCGCACCAAAGGTGCGCGCCCCGCCAAGTGCGTTGCCACCCCGTCGGGAGGGCGAAGCTCCTGCTGAGCCACATCGCTGCCGCGTCACTGCAAAACGCAGCCAACGAGCCGCGCCCGTGAGGAAGCGGGGTACCCAGCCAAACCATATGGCGCTTCGAAGTGAGAAGTTGCGCGGGCGTGCGGGGGATGTCAATCCCCCGGTTAAGAGCTTCTGAGCCGTCGGACGGCAGTCCGCGGGCAAGAGCACTGCCACGGCCTTCACGGCAAGCTCCGGCGGACAGGGGACGCTTCGACAAGGAACCAGGAACTCATCCCTGTTCCGTCTCGCGGGCCATCCGTCTCATGGGTCTCACACGTCCCATCTGTCCCATGACGCAAAGGAGAAAAACTCCTTAGCCGAGCCGCGCCCGTGAGGAAGCGGGGTACCCAGCCAAACCATATAGCGGTTCGCAGTGAGAAGTGAGAAGTTGCGGGCGTGCGGGTGAGAGAGCAGAAAGTGGAGAGGAGACCGCAGGAGAATTGATTTGCCTCAGCGAGCACAGAGGCCACAAAGAAAAATGCAGAGCGACAGAGAAATCGAGTTTCTGATTTGTCTGAGCATTCGGGACCGGCGGTGGCTTAGCAATCGATCACACCGACCTGTCTTCCAGCAGCCCCTGCAGTTGCTGAGCGCGAAGGTGCAGTTCGGCGACCGACAACAATTGGAGTTCCTGTTGGGAAGCGACTGGCTGCTGGAGGACTTTTTGCAGGGTGCGAATGGAACCAATCACGACGCCCTTTTCAAGCCCCTGCTCAAGTCCCTCTTCACGCCCCTGTTCACGCCCCTGTTCAAGACCCTGCCTGATACCCTTTTCCATTCCCCGTTCAATCAACGCATCATAGCACGTTGGCATTGGTGCCTCCTGATCGAGCTGTAGTCCGGTTCGGATCGCCTGTTCAAACCAATCCACCCTGCGGGCGTCGAACACCGTGCTCAGGTACTGAATAATATCAGCCAACGCTTCCTTTTGGGAATGGAATTCCTGCCAGGCACACAGAAGCCGGAAAATGCTGACAACCGATTCGAACTTTAGTTCTGCACGACGCACAAGCTGCAGAGTCCGAATGCGGGCTGCCAGTTCCGGAGCGTCCGGGAGGGATTCTGCAGATAAGCGGCTGAGATCCGCAAGGACCACCTGCATGTCCGGAACAAAACCCGTCAGATGTTCCCCCGCGTTGATCTTTTGACGGAGTGATGTCGGTTCGTCCCACGGTTTGTCACCGTGGTAGATCACGATCGGAATCACCACACAGGGCTGCTGACCGTTCCGCCGAAGCCATTCCTGAATCTTCAGCACATATCCCAGCAATTGCAGGGCAATCTGACGGTCGATGTAGCTTTTATGTTCCAGAAGCAGGTAGATGAGCACCGCAGTGCCGTCGAGAAAGCGCGCGGAATACAACAGGTCCAGCCGCTTTTCGTGTTCGTTCGCCCCGAGAAATGTTTCCTGGGCACGTTCGAGCGTTTCCATTCGGAGGTTGTGGAGAATTTGCGAAGGCAGATGAATTTTGAGCAGAAAACGAGTGTGATCGACCACATCGAACGTGCGGCGAACAAAGTGATCATGCGGATTTGTGGGGTGGAACTCATTCATGCCATACCATGCTCCAATGATTCCAGCCCGTGTCCAGCAGATTCCATCGGAGCGGCTCTGGAAAATAGCTGCCTGGTGACGAATGTGCTGATTGCAGGGCCTGCGCATGCCCCTGGCATCGGCCGGGTGCCGGGGGTTGTCGACACACAGGGCACTCAGATGGTTGGACCCTGCCCGCGAACCATCGAGCCGCGACCGTGAGGGAGTCGGACCCAGCCCAACGGCCACGGCGTTGCCAAAGCTTCGTACCGGGAGGGCGAAGCTGGGATGACGAAACGGTGTTAAACCATGGTCACTCGTTGTTTACGCCTGCCATCCTTTGCCGCCCGTACCTTGCGTGCCTGGGCCGAGTTACAACGCCCTGCTTCAGCGATCCATGCTTTCAGATCCTCGTTCGTCACTTGTCTGAACCGGTCGCGGATCTTCCGAGCTGTGGAGTGATCAAACAGGGTCGGGAAGACTGCAAGCAGGCTTGTGAACGTTCCGCGACAATGCGTCC
>JBJTOM010000262.1:0-14418 GCA_046074585.1 Planctomycetota bacterium
CGATCCGGATGCTGCAGGTTTGCCAGTTCAAATCGCCAGACGTGGTCGCACAGTTCGGTTCGCAGGAGCAGTCCGTCGTCGGTCAGGGCGGACAGATTGCGAAAGATAGTGGCCTTGTCGAAACCGGCCGGCACCAGTCGCTCAGCGAGGTCTGCGTGAGTCAACGGGGCGTGGGTCTCTCTGAGGATCTGCATGACGGCAATTTGTGCGGGGGTCGCCCGCAGCTGACGACTGCTTAGTAATTCCCGAATTTCCTCAATTTCCTGCTCTTCACGTCGACTGCTGCGCAAGTCCAGGGCGCATGATGAAACAGAGCCCTCATGCGTACCATTGAGTCCTGCTGATTTTACATTCCCGGCACCGTGCTGTCTTCTGATCGCATACCGGCCCCGCGTTTCTCCTCTGCATAGCTCGGGCGAATGTAAACCGGCTCCAGCTCCATGACATTTGCCAACTCACCACGCCCCAGCAGCACCCGCCCCACGACGCCCACCTCCCGGGCCCGCGGTGCCAGCTCCAGACACCGCGCAAATCGACCGCTCTGCTCCAGTTGTTCCCGGTGACGTGGCACTGCCGGCCCTACGATCATCGCACACCCCTCCAGCTCCGCGACTCTCGCAATCCGGATCTCTCCCGCGCGCACCCAGATCCCTGTCACTGGATCCCGAACGTATTCACCTGCGAAGACTTCGTTTCGCTGGGCGTCACTGATCACCAATACCCGCGGAGCGGCTCCTGCCGGGAGGTCGTCCGGCGTCAGCTGACACACAATCGCCTGCAGTGTGTCCACAGCAAGGAGCGGAATGCCGGCAGCCCAGGCATACGTCTTCGCAAACACCACCCCAACCCGCAGTCCTGTAAAACTTCCTGGCCCCACACTCACTGCCACCGCCCCCGGACTCGCAGGCGCCGCACCATTCAATGACAACAGCTGCGCAACTTCCTGCACCAGAGTCTGCGCATGTCGCCGCCCCTCCGTCTCCGGAATCCGCTCTGCAAGCACGCGGTCGTCTTCAGACAGACACAGCGTCCCCGTCTGGGTGGAGGTTTCAACAGCCAGCAGCAGCATGAAAGTTGTCTCTGTTACAAACGCCCCTCGAATGCCCCCCGCACCATCCGGGAAGCCATCTCCATCGCCCCGAGAAAACCCGCGGGATTGATCCTGTCAGGCGCCTGCCAGGCAATGTCGAAGGCGGTGCCATGAGTTGGGCTGGTGCGGATTATCGGCAGCCCCAGTGTGACGTTGATCGCTGCATCGAAGCCGATGAGCTTCACAGGGATGTGGCCCTGATCGTGATACATCGCCACGATGCCGTCAAATTCTCCCAGCACTGCACGGCGAATCACCGTGTCAGCCGGGAGCGGTCCATGGACGTTGCAGGGGCCCTGAACCCCGGCAATCCCACGTTCGATCACCCGCGATTCCTCGTCCCCGAACAAGCCATGCTCACCACCGTGCGGGTTCAGCGCACACACGGCAATCGAGCGCCTCGGGCAGCGAATGGATCCAAGAAATTCGTGCATCAGCCGCACCGTTGCGGCCACCGCATCCGGCGTGAGCAGTCGTGGGACACTGGCGACCGAAGTATGCAGAGTCACGTGCGCGATGCTGAGCCCGGAAACGGCAGACGACCGCATATGCCCGGGGCGAGTCAGCAGGCTTCGCAGCGGGGCGAGAGCAGCTTCCGGCAAATGCAGCATCATCGCGAATTCATTCACACCGCAGCGTTCGGCAAGGATTTCCGTGTGCCCCGGATACCGATGCCCCGCCAGATGCAGAGCTTCCTTATTCAAGGGGGCCGTGACAATCGCGTCCACATGCCCCGAAAGCGCCAGCTCCGCAGCCAGCTCAAGGCAGCGAAAAGCCGCATCTCCCCCTGCCGCACTGATGACACCAGGCAGCACCGCTGCCGTTTCGGCACGCGTGGGATCACAGCAGGCCACGCGATTGCTGCTGTTGATCGCCTCCACCCGACGACGGAACTCGACCGCAGGCACGTCGCTGCACTCGAGTAACTCCAGCGGCAGCGAGCTGTGCTGATGCCGAGCGGCTCGCTGCAGCACCGCCTGATTTCCAATCAGCAGCGGCATACACGGGACGACATGCGAACCGGGCTGGACGGCCATGCTGAGCAGCTCAGGGCCGATGCCGGCGGAATCTCCCATGGTCAGTGCCAGCAGCGGGAGTCTCTCTGCGCGAGGGACGGACGGCTGGTGTGAATCGTTCACGGAAAGCATCAGTGCTCGTCCAGTACCAGCTGTTCAGCCGGAAATACGGGGCCCTCCACACACGTGCGACGGTAGTCCCAGCCACCGTCGTCGATCCGCACCTTCGTCACACAGCTGAAACAGGCCCCGAACCCACAGGCCATCGGCGTTTCCAGTGAAAGCCATGCACGCACGCCGACTTTTGCACAGAGAGCGGCTGCCGCATGCATCATCGGCTCAGGACCGCAGATGTACACGTGCACATCCTGCAGACTTCGATAGCCCGAGCTGGCCTGTTCCAGCTCCCGCTGGAGCAGAGCTGTGACATAGCCGTGGTGACCGGCCGTCCCGTCATCCGTGGCAATCTGCAGGTCCAGTCCCGGAAGATGAAAGTCGTCCAGCCCGGCCAGCCATGCCTGCGAACGCACGCCATAACACAAGGTCACACGCTGCGGTGCTGAGTCCACCAGCCGGGCTGGCTGGCCATAACGCGCAAGGCCCAGCGCCTCGCGGGCAACTCCGAGAAACGGCGTCTGCCCGATCCCGCCCGCAACACAAATCAAATGGCGACACGCCGGCACCGGGAAACCATTGCCCAGCGGTCCCCAGATCGCCACCCGATCGCCCGGCTGCCAGGTCGGCATGATCGATGTCAGGCGCCCCACGCGGACAAAGCCAAATTCAACCCCGTCGGGAGCTCCGGATTCGCCGTGATAAATGTCGTACAGCGCAAACGGCCGGCCAAGGAGCGGATCACTGCCGGATTCCGGGCGAATCATGAAAAACTGGCCTGGCACAATGGTCGCCGCCAGTTCCGGGCAGCATACCCGGACGGCCCACGTGTCCCGGGCCAGCCGCCGCACTTCGTCCACCACCGTGAAATACTGCGCAGCGTGCGGGCACATGCCGACCAGACTGTCTGACACACTTTCCATAAGATATGGTCTTCCGGGGAAATTCGCGAGTGATGCTCAGGAAGGTGGGTTCATATCAAAAAAGTGGCGGCAATTCACGTGCAGATGTCTCCAGTGGCCGCGGGTTGTTTTCAGCGCCGCAGTTGTCAGAATTGAGAAGTCAGGGCCGGCAGGGCTCGGCAGCCCGTTTTTCGGGCAGTAAATCACGCAGACGAGCCAGGCACGACAGGCAGGCAGAAAGAAACCGACATGGCAAACGGCAATCCCTTCGAGTCACCAACATCAGAAATGCCCGTGTCCGCCGGTCACGTTCCACCGCCCTTCCCGGATGATCGCGAACCACTCCCGCCTTCTGCCGACCACGGACAACTCCCGCCCTGGCAGCTCGGTGATGTGCCCGAACCCCTGCCGATTACGTTCCCCAACATGCTCCGCACCATTGGACCTGGTGCGATTCTGCTGGCCGGGTCTATCGGAGGTGGTGAATGGATCGTCGGCCCGCTGATGACCGTTCGCTACGGCCCCTCCATTCTCTGGGTTGCCACGCTCGGCATCTTTCTGCAGATGATATTCAACCTCGAAGCCATTCGCTACACTCTCTGCACTGGTGAACCGGTACTCACCGGCATCATGCGGCTGCATCCGGGGTCACGCTTCTGGGCCCTCTTCTACATCGTCATCGGCGCCGCTCAACTGGCCACTCCTGCTATGGCCCTGAGCTGCGCAAATGTGGTCTTCACCGCCTGGCGACACAAACTGCCCGATCCCGCCGGCGGTGACCGGAGCGCTCTGTTTGGAATCGCTCTGGGCGTACTGCTGCTGAGTGTCGTTCTGCTGCAGTCCGGACGGTCCATCGAACGGATCCTCGAACGACTCTCCTGGGCCATGGTCTCGGCCATCTTCCTGTTTCTGGTCGTCGCCAACTGCCTGTTCGTGCCGTGGGAAATCTGGACGCGAACCGCACGCGGCTTCGTCACCCCAGGAGCACTCCCGCAAAACGCCGACTGGGTTCTGCTGGGTGTCTTTGCAGCCACCGCGGGTTCCGGAGGACTGGGCAACCTGGCCATTTCCAACTGGACCCGCGACAAAGGCCTCGGCATGGGCCGATGGTCCGGGTCCATCGGAAGTATGCTCCGAGGCGATGGACACTCTGTCGCTGCCATCGGAACAATGCTGCGTCCAACCACAGCCAATCTCTCGCGATGGCAAACCTGGTGGCGGTACTCGCTGCTTGATCAAACGCTGCTCTGGGCCGGTGGCTGCGTGCTGGGCATGTACCTCAACGTCAATCTCGCTCAGGCGATCATCACGCCCGGCAACATTCCCGCCGATAACGCGGCTGGCGCTTTTCAGGCCCAGTACATGGCCGAAAAACTCTGGTCCGGCTTCTGGGGCCTCGCTCTGCTCAACGGATTCTGGATTCTCTTCTCCACACAACTGGGAAACACCGACGTACTCACCCGCGTCTGCACCGATGCCCTCTGGGCCGGCTGGCCCCGGCTTAGAAAATTCGGTGCCGGAAAAATCTACTTCACGCTGCTGATGCTGTTCACCGTGTGGGGCGTCGGAGCACTCTGGGTGGGCGACAGTGCCCTCAGTCTCTTCAAAGTCCTCGGACTTCTCGCCAGTCCCATCCTCGCCATCGGTGCCGTCCAAATCCTCCGCGCCAACCTGCGATTCCTCCCCGCCGCTGTCCGCCCCCCCCTCTGGCGCTGCCTCTGCCTCGCCCTTTGCGCCGTCATCTACACCACACTCGCAGCCCTCTCACTCTGGCAATCACTCGCCCCCCGCTGACTCCGCCCTTCCCGCACGACCCACCTTCAGTCCTTCAGTGAGCGGCGTATCAGGTTCGCAGGAATCGCCGTCCAGCGTGTGGATTGGTGCGCATTCGTGCGATCAGCCGTCGCGGCGTATATGGGCAAACGGGCCGATAATCCGGTGTTCGCCGATCACGGCCCCGCGTTCAATCACGGTAAACGGCCGAATCACCGTATCACGACCAATTCTCACTCCGTATTCAATGCTGGTCTGAGCGGGATCTTCAATCGTGACACCATCCAGCATCAGCTGCCGCAGGATGCCCTGCTGAATGCTCAGGCGAACCTCCGCCAGCTGGGCTCTGGTATTCACGCCCAGCGCTTCCTCCAGCGTCAGGCTGCAGGTGGCTTCCACGGTCACGCCGGTGTCCATGAGCACCCGTGGACAATCCGTCAGATAGTATTCGCCCTGACTGTTGTTGGGGCGGAGGCTGCGGAGTGATTCGAGCAGCAGCGGTGTGCTGAACGCGTAGCAGCCCGTATTGATCTCGGTGATCCTGCGTTCGTCAGGAGTGGCATCCTTCTGTTCGACGATACGCTGAAAGCTGCCGCGTTCGTCACGAACGATACGCCCGAGTCCCTCGTTGTTCTCCGTGCGGGCCGTGCCAATCACACAGGCCGCCCTGAGTTCCTCGCGGCGATCCAGCAGTGCCTTCAGAGAGGCTCCACGCAGCAGCGGAGTGTCACCTGCGAGAATCAGCACCGCGCCGGTGTGGGTGGCCAGGGCTGATTCACACATCATCACCGCATGTCCGGTCCCCTTCTGCTCGGTCTGTTCAGCAAATACCACATCGGGATGACTGCTGAGCGCTGCACGCACCAGATCGGAACGATGGCCCACCACCACCACCAGCCGGCCCGCTCCCGCCTCGCGTGCCGCATCCAGCACATACTCAATCATCGGCCGCCCGCAAACCGGATGCAGCACCTTGGGAACATCCGACTTCATCCGCGTGCTGCGACCTGCCGCCAGCACCACTGCAATCGTTGATGACATGCCATCACTTCCTGCTGCCAATCCGCTTCAGAATCGCAGACCAATCTGACCGATGAATCCCGAATCAATGCCAGTGGACGCCGGTGCCGTGCCGTACTCCAGATTGCGATCCAGCACCGCTCCAGCTTCCACAAACCAGCTGTAGAAACCGGCATCCATCCGGAATCCGCCCAGCAATCGGTAATCAGACACCTCAAGCTGAGTGTCCTGGAGGACTCCACCGTTGTTCCGCTGCACTCCCCACGCCTCCACATGATACTCCGCGCGGAAATACAGCCACTTCGCCCACAGTCGCTCGTTCCCCAGAAACAAACTCACCCGCGTCTCCGGGTACATGAGCTGCCATTCCCAGTAATCGTCACGATAAATCAGACCAGCCCACGGAATCACTCGGTCGTTCAATCGATCCCAATACATCGCTCCCAGACCCAGCGTCCAGTAAGGATCCAGACGAAACAGCAGAATCCCGCGACCATCCAGCTGGAAACCTTCATTCCAGGGATCCGCATCGAAGTCCGTGTTGATCGACGGCGTGATCGCAAAGCTCAGATTGGCCGGGCCTGAAGATTTCGTTTCCAGTTCAATGTCAAAACCAAATCGAAACAGACTCGATGGAAGATCAAAGGCACCCTTACCACCGTCCAGACTGCGATAGGCAAATTGATTGGTCCAGTTCAGCACACAGCCACTGGGCAGTTGGGAGGTGTGAGTCAGGCCGTAGTCGATTCCAAAGGATTGAAAATCACCCTGCGCAGGTTCCGAAAGACTCGAAGATGGCAGCCACGAAAAGTCAATCCGGTTGTTCCAGCCAAACCGATACGGCGCCGGACCGTTGGCCCCGTAACTGTAAAGACCCTGAGGAACCGTCTGCTGATACGGCTGCTGGGGACCGACAGCCCCCTGCGGCGATGTCAGAAACGGGTCAGTTGTAAACGGTGGTGAAAACGCGTTCCACGTCATGTTGCCCGTCATCTCCGGGCTGGTCATCAGCGGAACTCCACAGCAGGCATCCGGACCGCTCAGGGAACCTGAAGGTGTGCTGCTGCTTCCAGGAACCGAAGACCCCGGTGCAGCGGCTCCCGGCTGGGTGCCACCACTGTGATTCGGAGTCACCGTCGTGTCGTCGGGAATCGGTACCGAACCGTCCTGAAACACAGCCATGGACGTCAGCTGCGGCTGATAGGACGCCATGAGGCCCAGATTGAAGGTGGCCGTCTGCCCGGGATAGCTGGTCCGCCCGGGATAACCGCTGACAGTGCCCATCATCGGGTGTCCTGGGGCCGGGTATCCAGCAGTAGCCATGCCGGCGAATGGCTGGGCAAACTGCGCCACACAGGTACCGGACCAGATTCCCGCGATGGTTGCGGCCACAAGGGCAGGGAGGATGGGTTTCACGCGAGCACCTGTAGAGAAAGAGAGGTCAGGCAGGAATCGACCGGAGCCGCAGCACCCGCGGAAGCGGGCTGAGAGAGGAAGCAGCCACTGCAGCTTGAGAGAAGTTCAGAGAATTCTGTGGATTCGGTTGATTCGGTCAACAGCAACACCGCGACTCATGGCAGTTCTGACCGGAGCGGCGGGGGATTCGGCAAGGGACCGCTGCCCGTTTCGGCGTTTAATGCCGAACTCATAACAACCCAAAACCCGCAGACTTTGCAGTCAACCCTGAACTCGCATAATCGCAGGTGTCACCGTCCGTTTCCGAACGGATGACGGACTTACAGTCCGTCGCCCCGGGATGACAAAACGGTGTTAAAATGGCTATTGGGGGATGTTTTCCGGGGCCACCGGATTTCGCGGCTGACGTCCGTTGGGACCACGATCTGACCGAACGAGTTCACTGTGCGATTTCGGCCGGTAAGGCCAGCGTGACCTTGCATTTCACGCGAAACTGATGGAACTGGCCTTACAGTCCGGAAACGCAACAGTAACCAAGGGGTTTCGCAGACATCGAATCCGCGCTCGATTGCGTCACGGTTGCTTGAGGCCATACCTGAAACAACAAATCGCTGGCACTTAACACCGTTTCGACATCCCGGCCTCGCACTCCCGGCAACGACCTTCGCCGGCAATGGAACGCCACAGAGGCTGCGTCGTTGGTTCTGCAGAGACTGTCCCCGGCGGTCTCGCGGGCCGGATTCCGGCCACCCTCTCCCGGTGGCTCTGCAATCGCATTGATCGCTGCAACTGCCCAAATCACCACAAACCGAAAAATCCCTTCAACCAACGCAGTCAAATCAGACGCTCCGCCGTGCTCTCGCCGCCGTGACTGTCCCGCAATGCGGGGGTCCGGCGCCGTTTTACGGTCTCCACCACCGGCAGCACGTCTCCGTCCGCAGGCTGCGGGGACTGTCCCCGCCAAGCCAGAAACTCGGCAAAGGTGCATGGCACCAAAACGAATGGCACCAAAACGAAAAAGACTGATTCCCTGCCGGAGGTACGGCAGGCCGCTCAGAGTGCGTTACAGCGTCTGAAGCTCTTCTGTCGTCTGAGAAGACTACCGTTTGCAGATTTCTGAAGTCATCCGGTCGCAACCAAAGAAATCACGTGTTGCCGAAAATCAACCGCCGAAATGTCCCGGACGCGAAGCGGATTCTGGATTTGCCCTCGAGCCGACGGTGAGAATGCAGCCTGCTCAAGCCTGCTTCCCAACCCGTTCAGGGCCCCCCGATCGATGTCCACACCACTACTTCGCCTGTTCGCCGAACTGCGTCCGTCCCGATTGCTCACCCTGTCCCGCTGCGAGCGTCGCCGTGTCCTGCGCAATCATCACCGGCCGCTCGCCGCAGAAGTGCTCGAAACCCGCCAGCTGCCCGCTCAGATCGTCGTCACCAGTCTGCTTGACGAGGTGCGGGACGACGGGGAAGTCACACTTCGCGAAGCCATCCAGGCGGCAAATCTTGACCAGTCCGTGGACGGCTCCACTGCCGGAAACGGAACTGACGAAATTGCCTTTGCTCCGGCACTCCTGAGCACTGGCAGCGTGCAGATCAACATCTCCTCCGGCGAGCTGGTGATTACCAGTCCGCTGAGAATTACGGGGTTCGGACCAGCCTCCACAGTACTCAGCGCCCAGGGCCTGGGCCGACTGTTCCGAATCACCGACGGGGCCTCGTCCGTGGAACTGACGGGGCTGGGACTGACTGGCGGTGTCACATTCCTCGACCCGTCCGCTGAATTTCCGAATGAGCAGAACGGAGCGGCGATTCTGCACGACGCCGATGGCACCCTGAAGCTGGTCGACTGTCTGCTGAGCGACAATCAGACATTCGGCATCGGCGCGGCCGGGGGAGCGATTTATACGGAGTCCGGCTGCACACTGGTGCGGTGCATTGTGCAGAACAATCGCACCAGCGGCATTGACGCCCCCGGTGGCGCAATCTGCACCTTCTCGGGTTACCTGGAGATCCGTGAAACCATGTTTGTCGGCAACGCCACCCTGGGCGACGATGCACCTGGCGGCGCCGTTTTTGTGGGGACCAACGGCGCGAACATTTCCGGATCCCGATTCCTCAGCAATTCCACGGCCGGAGCGAATGCGCCCGGCGGATCGCTGGCAATCGGTCCCGGGCTGGACACGATCGTGCCGGCGGTGTCTGTCGAGAATACCGATTTTCAGCTCAACAGCACCGTTGGTAACGGTGCATTCGGGGGTGCGATTTCAGTCGATGCTGGAGTGCTGCAGCTGCGACGCTGTCAGGTGGTCGGCAACAGCACCGCAGGCGGGACGTCGCCCGGTGGCGGCATCGCCGCACGAAACGCCAGTGCCCTCGAAATCACCAACAGCACCATCGCCGAAAATGAAACCGAGGGCGGGACTTCGCCCGGTGGCGGTCTGGCCGTGAACAACGGAACGCTGCTGATGATTCAATCCACAGTATCCGGCAACAGGACCCTCGGTTCTCAGTCCCACGGCGGTGGCCTCGCTGCGTCGCTCGGTTCACTTCAGCTGGTGCAGAGTACAGTCACCGGAAACCAGGCCGGTCAGCTGTTTTCAGCCAGTGGCGGCGGCGTTTACTCAACTGCTCAGTCAACCGTCATTCGCAACACCATCATTGCCGGCAATCAGGACAGCGGTTCAGCTCCGGATCTGTCCATGATGGCCGCGGATGCCCGGAACGGCGGCGTCCGCTCCTCACTGATTGGTCGCAGCAACGGCAATGGCCTGACCACAACCACCGGAACGAGCCCCGATAATCTGGGGAACTTCGTTGGCGGCAACACAGCGGCCCTGGCACTTGATGCCCGATTGAATCCACTGCGTGCCAACGGTGGACGCACACTGACGCATGCTCCCCGCGCGGACAGCCTGGCGATCGACAACGGCAATCCGGCCTTCGCATTGGACCAGGCCGGTCAGCCACTGCTCACCGATCAGCGTTCCGAAGCACCGCTGCTGCGTTCACGCGGCAGCTCGGTCGATATCGGGGCCGTAGAACGCCTGCAGATCACCGGTCCCATCGTCGTGAGCACTTCGGTCTATGAAATGGACGCGAACGTCTCGGCCGGGGACCTGTCACTGCCCGAAGCCATTTCACTTGCCAACGCGAGTGAAGGGACTGACATCATTACGTTTGCCCCGCAGATCGACTCTGTTCCCATCAGTCTGGTTCCGGGAGCGGGACGAGTCGATGCGGATCTGGTGATTCGTGAATCCGTTGAAATCCGCGGTAACGGGACAACCCGCACGATTCTGGATGCCGGCGGAAAGCGACGTATTTTTGACATTACTGAGGATGCCGCTGATGTGATCCTTGAAAACATGCTGCTGCGAAACGGGAATCCCGATCTGTCAGGACTGGACGCTGAAGACCACCGCGGTGCCGGCGGTGCCGTGCGCATGTTCGGCCCCGGGTCGCTGACGCTCAGAACCATGGTGCTCACCGGGAATCGCACGCAGCATGACAACGCCCCCGGAGGTGCCATCGCCTTCTACGGCGGCACACTCACAATTGTCGACAGCGCGATTGAAAACAACAGCACCTCCGGTGCGGACTCAGACGGCGGCGGACTGCTGTCCAGCGCCACACGAACACTCATCAGCCGCAGTACGTTCGCGGGCAATCAGACGTCCGGTCTGCGATCTGATGGCGGAGCATTGTCTGCCATGAACGGCGGCCTGACGCTCAGCCAGGTGACAGTTTCGGGCAATCGCGTGCTGGGAGTGGACGCGACGGGGGGAGGCATCTACTGCGATGTCGTGGCCGGTGCTTCAACACCCGACTTTGGTTCGGTTATCAGCCAGTCCACGATCGTGCTGAATTCCACCAGCCAGGCAGCCGGCGGCGGGCTCGCTTCGCCACTTTCCATCGACCTTCGCAACACCATTATGGCCCGCAACACGGCCTCCGGGTTTCAGTTCAATAACACGCTTGTCCAGGGCACCGATCTCTGGCAGAAATTTGAAGCCCCGCTGACCGTCACTGCCAGCCTGATCGGACGCAGCAATGACACAACGCTGATCCCCACCGGCCTGACTCCGAATGCCAGCGGCAATCTGATCGGCGGGCTCACTGCGGGAACCGCAATCGATCCACTGCTCAGTCCGCTCGCAAACAACGGCGGACCAACGCGGACACATCTGCCGAATCCGGGCAGCCCGGTGATTGAACGCGGCCGCAACCCGCTTGCCGTTGATGTGACCGCTCCCGGAACACCTCCCGCCCTCGTCTATGATCAGCGCGGCATCATCAGTAAGCGGCAGCTGGACGGTGATCACCGCGCAGCTCCGACACCCGCCATCGTGGATATGGGCGCCGTCGAATTCCCCGGCGTACGGCTCACGTCACCCAGCCCCAGCGCTTTCACACTCCGCCCGGTCCTGCGCTGGACTGCCTTACCTGCCGTCACCGGGTGGAAAATTCATGTCAACAGCGAAACCACAGGTCAGTCCGGGGTGATTACCGCAACCGTCACCACCAATGAATTCACGCCCACGGCAGACCTGCCGGTCGGCAGCTACAAAATCTGGATTATGCCGCAGTACTCTGATACCGGGGCGCTCTGGAACACCCCGCAGATCTTCAATGTTCTCGCAGCTCCGGTGCTGCAGTCCATGGAACGCACCCAGTACATCGCTCGCCCGCAATTGCTCTGGAACGCTCTCCCTGGCGCCGTGCAGTATGACATCTGGGGAAACAACGTCTCCACCGGCCAGCAGCAGACCTTCCGGCTGACCGTCCAGGGCACCAGCTGGACTCCGCCGGTCGATCTGCCGC
The DNA here is from genome assembly GCA_046074585.1 of Planctomycetota bacterium. Classification (GTDB taxonomy): domain Bacteria; phylum Planctomycetota; class Planctomycetia; order Planctomycetales; family Planctomycetaceae; genus SXXK01. The sequence continues at coordinate 12,152 of JBJTOM010000262.1, forward strand.
TCGGCATTCATCGTTTCTGGATCCGGGGACTGGACGCAAAGAATCAGCCGACCGGCTGGAGCGTCGCGCAGGAATTCCTCGTCGTCACCGTCGTCACACCGCTGTCCCCTGGGAGTTCCCTGTTCGATACTACGCCGGACTTTACCTGGCAGCCCGTTGCCGGAGCTGTCAGCTACGAACTTGTGCTGCGGAATGCATCGACAAACGTCGTGGTCATCAATCAGCAGAACATTACCGGTACTCGCTTCACACCGACTGCCGCGCTGCCGATCGCAGGCTACAAGTGGTATGTGCTGGCTGTCAGTCCGGCATCAGTCGGCAGTTTGAAGAGCGGTCGTGCGATCACGCGGGATGTCTTCGTCGGAGGCCGGACGACGGTTCTGGCTCCCAGCGGGACTTCCCAGGTCAGTTGGCCTGAATTCCGCTGGCAGCTCGTTGATGATGCCACCACATATACGCTCCACGTCAGTCGACTGACCGGCAGCAGTTATCAGAAGGCAATCGAAGTCAGCGGACTCACCTCGACCTCCTGGCAACCCGCGACCGCGCTTGCTGCCGGCAGTTACCGCACATGGGTTCAGGTGGTCAGCGGCAGCAACGCGGTTTCCCTGTGGAGCAATCCGCTGGACTTCAGCATTCTCTGACTGTTTTAGACTGTCGCAGGACTACTTTAACAGCTGGCGAAATTCTTTAAGACTCCGAGTGTTGCCCACGTCGTCGCGCGGCAGTCCCGCGCGACGCGCCTGGTCGACTCCGTACTGCAGCACCTCAAAACCATGCACGCTGTGTGAATCCGTGCTGATCACAATCGGGATCCCATGATCCTTTGCGGCCGCCGCGTGAATGTCGTCGAGGTCCAGGCGGCTGGGGTGTGCGTTGATCTCCAGCATCACCTGATGATCAGCCGCTGCCCGCAGCAGTTCCGTGAAATTCACGTCCGCGCCCTCCCGACGACCAATCATGCGGCCGGTGCAGTGACCGATAATGTCCACGTGAGGATTGCGAATCGCATTCAGCAGCCGCTGCATGATCTTTTCCCGCGGCTGACGCAGTCCGTAATGCAGCACTGCGATCACCCAGTCCGCCTCCTCCAGCACATCATCCGGAAGATCCAGTTCCGCATCCTCCAGAATGTCACATTCAATCCCGCAGAGAATCTCGATCCCGTGAATCTGACGACGCAGCCGACGGATATTATTCCAGTGCTCGCGGAGGCGCGCGGCATCCAGACCATTCGCCATCGAAACGCGTTTGCTGTGATCCGTGATCGCTATGTACTCAAGCCCCCGCGCTTTGGCCGCCAGCGCCATCTCCTCGATCGTACCCGCACCGTCTGAAGCGGTGGTGTGCATGTGCAGGTCGCCACGAATGTCGGCAATCGTCACCAGATCCGGAATCTGCCCGGCATCCGCCCACGCAAATTCACGGCGATGTTCCCGCAGTTCCGGGGGAATCCATGGCAGACCGAGGGCCGCGTACACGTCAGCCTCTGTTCGCCCCGCAATCTGCTCATCCCCCCGAAACACGCCGTATTCATTGACCTTCAACCCCAGCTCCTTCGCCCGATGCCGGATCTCAACATTGTGCTCCTTCGATCCCGTAAAGTACTGCATCGCGGCCCCAAAGGACTCCGCCGGAACCACCCGCAGATCCAATTCGACTCCCGTCTTCAGACGCACCCGCTGCTTCGTTTCACCACGCTGCAGCACGGAGTCCACCAGAGGATGGGCCGCCAGTCGATCCATCGGGATTGACGACTGCCTGCAGACCGCCAGCACATCCAGATCCCCGCAGGTCTCTCGTCGTCGCCGGCAGCTGCCGGCAGTTTCACAGGCGGTGACTTCAGGAAGCTGCCGCAGGTCGTCCACAATCGCCTCCGCAGCCGCCCGCGCCTCGGCAATGGAAATTCGTTGCGCATGTTCCGTCGCCTGACCGATGCTGGCGAGAATCGAGGCTTCCGTCTTCGCACCAAAACCCTTCAGCTGAGCGACCTTGCCAGCCTCACACGCCGCCTTCAGCTGATCAAGCGTTGTCAGCCCCAGCTGATGAAAGAAAACAGCTGCCTTTTTGGGGCCCACACCCGGAATCCGCAGCATCTCCAGCACTCCCGCAGGGACCTGCTGCTTCAATTCCTGCAGCCCCGTGTGCTGACCAGTGCTGACAATTTCCCCAATCTGCCGGGCCAGATCGCTGCCAATCCCCGGCAGCTGCTGCAGATCCGTCCCCTCCCCCACCATGTCCGCCAGCGACTCCGCCAGCCCCGAAAT
>JBJTOM010000263.1:0-3264 GCA_046074585.1 Planctomycetota bacterium
TCCACACTCAAACGCTGACCCTTCGCCAGCCACACGCGAAAACAGTCCGCATCGGCGGCCGTCACCACCCCCACAATCGTGGAATTGAGCGGCACTGACTGGGCGTCAGAGACCGTGTTGTTGTCTTCCCGCTCCACGATCACCGGGAGCACCGTGAGCTGAAACGTGAGCAGTTCAGACAGACCACCCGGTGACCGCAGACGCAGCGCCTGCGGACCGGGTGACAAACCGGCATCAGCAGACAGAGTGATCTCGAGCGCCGTGTCGGAAGTCGCCCGCAGCGATTCACAGCGAACGCCCGGGTTATACAACAGCACTTCACTCACCTGCTGCAGCCCGGAACCCATTACTGTGAGCGTGAACGTCGTTCCCCGCTGACCGGCCGCCGGCTGCAAACGCTCCATCGAAGGAGGACCCGCCTGCGAAACCGCACAGAACATCGCGACTGACACCAGCAGCCGCAGCACATCGTGAAACATCAGCCTGCCCCCCTTGAACAATTCGTCATCCACGCCAATCGCAGGCGATGGAGAAATCACAGCGCGAAATCCGCGCAAAGTCGCGTTTCGCTCCGCGAAACGTCCACTCCACGTCTTCCCGGCCCAAATCCTCAATCCGCCGCCTCCCCCCATCGCCCTCCGTGCCAGCCGATCACGCCAGCAGTCCCGGCTCGATGTCGCCGTCCGTCACAATGCGCTGCGGACGGTCACCAGGCGACATCAGACTGCGACTGGCGTCAATGCCCAGCAGGTGGTAAATCGTCGTCGCGTAGTTCTCGACGGACAACGGCTGATCGGCCGCTTCCGCAGCCAGCCCATCAGAAGCTCCGAACACGCTGCCTCGCTTCACGCCGCCACCTGCCATCACAATGCTGAATACACGCGGCCAGTGATCGCGGCCACCACCCGCATTCACCTTCGGTGTGTGTCCAAATTCACTCGTAATCAGCACCAGCGTGGAATCAAGCATCCCACGCTGCTCAAGGTCCGTGATCAGGCCCGCGAATCCCCGGTCAAGGTCCGGCATTTGCGGCTCAATACCCCGGTAGTGGTAGGAATGGGTGTCCCATGCACCGAAGGTCACCGTCACAAACCTCACTCCCGCCTCCACCAGTCGCCGTGCAATCAGAAACCGTGCACCCGCCGCCGGCCGAATCACCGGTCCTGCAGGCTTCATGCCGTAAAGTTCCCGAGTCGCCGCGGTCTCGCCTTCAAGACTGAAGGCAGCCTTCGATTCCGGTGAATCCAGCAGCGAATAAGCACGCTGATAAAACGAATCCATGGTCGAGACCGTGTCGTCCTGAGCCTGGCGACGGAAATGCTCATCCACCAGCGCCTTCCACGACTTCCGCTGCTCAAAGCGGGCCGTGTTGATTCCCGCCGGATGATTCAGGTCTCGCACCTGAAATCCCGTCCGCGCCGGGTCCGCGCCCAACGCAAACGGACCATGCGCGTTGCTCAGATAACCACTCCCCAGAAACTGACTGCCGGCGTTCGGGACCACCACGTATGGCGGCATCGGTCCCCGTGGACCGAACTCATGCGACACCACACTTCCCAGACTCGGATACACCAGCGCCGGGCTCGGACGGTAACCCGTGAACATGCTGTGCTCGCCCCGCTGATGATCCACCTCCGTGTGAGTCATGCTCCGCACCACAGTCAGCCGGTCAGCAATGTCAGCCGTTCGCTCCATGTGCGAACTGAAAAACACGCCGGGCATCCGAGTGGGGATGGCGTTCAGAATCCCGCGGTATTCAAGCGGCGCATCCGGCTTCGGGTCGAAGCTGTCCATATGCGCAAAACCACCCTGCAGATAGATGTGAATCACCGACCGCGCCTTCGCTTCCACCGGCGCCCGGTCCTCAGGGCCACGCACCGTTCCCGCAGCCTGCAGCCGGAACAGCTGACCCATGCTCAACCCCAATCCCGCCAACCAACCCGCGTACAGAAACTCACGCCGCCGAGGACGCTGAAAATGCACCGGATCCCCATACCATGTCCCCGCTGCCTGTCCTGACATCACACGACTCCCGTTATCCAGAGGTAAACACCACTCCAACCCGACAACCGCACGCGCAGCTGCCCCTGAATATCAAAGCTCCGACAACCTATCTCGCAGTGGTCACTGCGGCCGACGCTGAAACGCCCGCCGGCACCACATACTCCACCACCAGCCGCGGCCGCTGCTTCACGTCCGAAAACTCAGACGCATAAAAATCCCAGCCATTCCCGCCCGTATTCAAAAACACCCAGCCGTGATTCGCTTCGCCACCCGCCCATAACTGCACCGTGTCAGTCACGTCGAATATGATCTCCGAAGAATTTGCAGCAATCCTGCCAAACGTAAACGCATCCTTATGGCGACTGGCCTCCAGACCATCCGCAGACACCCCCGAAACCAGACTCGACCACGTCGCCGATCGGTCGAATGGCACCAGCATCCGATGCAGATTCACCGTACTCCCCTGATCAAAGGCACTCACCAGCAGCCGCGCGTTCACCACCGCAGCTTTCGGCGGTACCTGCCACGCACCAGAACCAATGATACCGTCAAACCGCAGCAAACACTGACTCTCACCCCCGTCGTTGTCGGCGTCCGTCGACAAATTGGGGTTGCTATCCAGAATCGTGTGCGGTGCCAGAGCCCAGATCTCCGTGTCAATCGTGCCCGTGTAGCCATTCACACCCTGCTGGAAAGATGCCGTTCGGGTTTCAGCTCGAGCCTCCGCGACACCGGCCGGCTGCTGTGCATCGACCACCTGAATCCAGCTGCCCAGCAGCAGCGCCACCCCGCCACTCAAAATTCGCCTGAAGTTCATGTCGAATATCCAAAGCAGAAAAAAGAAATCCCTCTTCCAGCACACATTCAGAAGGCCCGACGGCTTCAACTCGCGCTCAAACTGTCGGGCCGGCAACGCTGATTCCGTCCAATCAACCACCACCCGGCCTATTTCTTCAACGCATCAGATGCCTTCCGCGGTGCTTCCGCAGCCACCGGCGGTCGCAGGCGTTCCGGCGTCTCCGGAATCCGGTCCTGCAACTGATTGATCCCGTCGGTTTGCTTCGTGAGCGTGAACGCGTCGTACAACTCGCCAGTCGCCGTGTAAGCCTCAAAACCCAGCTCATCACCATTGACGTGGATGATCTGATACAGCTGAGTATCCTCGGCGTGCCGCTTCATAAACGGATGCCGCTGCAGGTTGTACATCTTCGGACCGCTCACACTCACCACATACACCGTACCCGTAAACGTGTCACGCAC
>JBJTOM010000264.1:0-4418 GCA_046074585.1 Planctomycetota bacterium
ACGGCTGAGGTCTGCCAGAATCACCTGCATGTCCGGGACAAATGCGGCCAGAGGTTCGCTGGCGTTGACCTTGTCCCGGAGAGATGTGGGTTCGTTCCAGGGTTCGTCACCGTGATAGATCACTATTGGAATTACCACACACGGTGGCAGCCCGTTGCGTTTGCGCCATTCCTGAATTTTGAGGACATAGCCCAGGAGCTGCAGGGCGATCTGGCGGTCGATGTAGCTTTTGTGTTCCAGCAGCAGGTAGACAAGCACGGGCGTGTCGTCGTGAAAACGGGCTGTATACAGCAGATCGACCCGTTTTTCGTGTTCGTGGGCGCCAAGGAATGTTTCTCGGCAGGGTTCCAGAGTTTCCAGTCGGAGATCCGTGAGAATTGGGGCCGGCAGCCAGGTTTTGAGCAGTGAGCGGGTGTGATCGACCACATCGAAGGTGCGGCGAACAAAATGGTCGTGAGGATTTGTGGGGTGGGAATCGTTCATATCAGGAAATGATCTGAAGATTCCGGCCCGTGTCCAGAGAATGTGCTCGGAGCGGCTTTGGAAAATGGAGGTGCGGTGAGGGATGTGCTGGTTGTGGGGGTTGTTTCAGTCTCGGAACCGTCTGCGGGCGGATGGCGTGGGGCACCAGAGCCGTCTTCCAGCGACGGCGTCGCCATCGGTCATGTCCACCGACTCCCTCACGGTCGCGGCTCGGGTTGGGCATGGCGTCCAGCCGGGAGGGCGAAGCTCCTGCTGAGCCGCAGCCCTGCCGCGTTTCGACCACAGATGCATGGGAAAGCGGGGCACCAGCTTTTTGCGGAAGTACTTTTCGCTGGTGTTCTCTGTTCAGTCGGGGATCCTTTCAGTGGTGGTGACGGCATGGCAATCAACCGCCGCAGCCACCACCGCCGCAGCCACTCGCACCGCAGCCACTCGCACCACAGCCACTCGCACCGCAGCCACTCGCATCGCCACCACATCCGCTGCTGCTGCATCCGCCACCGCAGCCACCGGCGACATCGGCACCGGTGCTGCCGCAGCCGCTGTTGGCTTTGCCGGGGGGATCCGGCAGCGCTTTACCGAGCAATTCAGCGCTGTCCTTCAACGCGGGCTGAGTCATTGCGAAGGCAACTCCGGCAAGTGCGATGTTCAGCATCACCGGTTCGAGAACAGGAACGCTGTGGCTGGCAGCTTCGGAGCCATCCATGGGTTCCCCACTACGAAGCGTCTCGGCGCGTTTTTGTCTGAGAACCCAGCGACCGGATGGAGTGATCCTTGTCGGACGAAAATTGACTACCACGCAGAAAATTGCTGCGAACATCGAATACATCAGTGGAATCACGCACGCTGGGTCTCGCAGGAAGCCAACAGCGAGCGGAAGCCAGAGCAGGAGGGGCAGAAAGGCAAGCAGCAGCAGCCCGCGACAGCGAATGCGGGATGGGTACCGCAGGCCGGCGCGTTGCAATCGTGAAACAGCAGCGTCGTACTGAGGTTTCAGGGCCTGGACCAGAAGCCACATGTTTTTCTTCTCACGAACTTTCGTCAGCACGACCCGATCCACCTCTTCCGTCGGCAGACTGCAGCCCGGCACGGGTTCCAGCGTCCGCGGGAGAAACCGGCGGTGTTTCGACATCTGCACGCAACCCAGTGACTGCAGGCGCAGGAGGGACAGGGTGGCGAGTCGCCTGGCTCCTCCGGCCAGCACCGCGACATCCTCAACAGCTAAACTCGACAGTGCGTGGGCGGCCTGAGGTGTTTCTTCAGGTGGTGCGACTTCGCCCGCTTCGTCCCTGAGTTGATTTGTTTTTCGGAACACCCGAATGACAACGGTCAGGGTGAGTGCCGCATGCAGACAGAATGCTGTGATGGTGGCCCATGAGAAGCCAGACAGAGTTTTCAGTACTTTCTGGAAATCGTTGTTGGGTGGAGCGGCTGCGAGCAGTGATATGCAGCCTGAGAGAGACAGCAGCAGTAATGCAGCGGCGAGCATCGAGAGCATTGCGGTGGACGGACGTGGCAGGAGCCAGTGCTGGCCGGCGTTGTACCATTTCCAGTCATTCGAGCGGGCGAAGCGTTTTTTCGGTGCCGGCCAGATGTCGGCAGGCGGGATTTCATTGAAGAGCCGCTGGTAGCTGTCGAGGGTCTTTGCGTACCAGTCCTCAAACTTGTGACCTTCTGCCGCGCCCCCGGCAGTGGGTTCATGATGCAGGGGACGTCCCAGAATCGGATGGCAGAATCGTTCCCAGTAGGAACGGGTATACGTCAGGTGCAGATGCCATGCCTGATCCACCTGTTAGCTGGGCGTAACGGGGTGACCACTGCGGACAGCAAGAATGCAGAACCGCTTGTATTCCCGAATGACCCGTTCGGCAAACTGTAGTGACCAGCGATTTTCACGTGCCAGACGCGCGGCAAACGTGAACTCCTTCGGGCCTGGATCGATTTCGAAGTCTTCGACGCTCCGGATGAATGCAGCCAGCGACTCGGACATACAGGTCCCCCCATGCGAACATCGGTTTCAATACACCAGACGAGTCCTTCTGGTAACGATGTGCGACTGGGTTTGGATCAGACCTTTCCGGTGCCGGATTGAGAAAATTGTAATTGGGTCTGGTTTTTTTCGGGGAGTCCGGGCAGAAAGGATGTGATGCGGGGACGCTCGATGCGGAGAACTTCAAGCCTGATTATCAGGCTTCGACGCCCGGGCGGCCATTTTCCACGACGAAGGAGCCGCGAGTGACTTTGGGAGCCCCGGGGCGGTCGACAAATTCGACGACATGATAGTCACTCTTCCACTCGCCCGGCGTCACGGTGCAGCTGACGTAGCCACGTTCAGTGTTATGAAAGCGGACGAAGGGATTTTCGGCGAGGAGTTGGGCGTGGTCCGCAGGTTGCTGTCGTCCGTTTCCACCGGAAGAAATCGAGGTGCCGACGAATTCTGTGGCGACGACCGGATCACTCGGGTTGTCGCAATCGACCTGCAGGTGATTGACCCAGTTGGAATGAATGTCACCGGTGAGGACAATCGGGTTGGGGATGCGGCGTTCGTCAAGGAACCGCAGCAGTCGTTTGCGGGCCACTTCGTAGCCAGGCCACTGGTCCATGCTGTAGAGCGCCTCGGGGCCGGATTTTCGATCCACGCGTCCCATCATGACCTGCTGACCGAGCACATTCCAGCGGGCGCTGGAATCCAGCAGTTCGCGCATGAGCCAGCGTTCCTGAGTTTCGCCCAGCAGAGTGCCGGCCGGATCGAGTGCTCCGCCGGTGAGTGGTTTGAGTCGATCACCGTTGGGCTGATCGGTGCGGTACTGGCGGGTATCGAGCATTTCGATGCGGGCGAGGCGACCGAAGTCGATGGTGCGGTAGAGGGTGAGGTCGGCGCCACGGGGCAGGCAGGAGCGTCGTACGGGCATGTGTTCGTACCACGCCTGCCACGCATTGGCGCGGCGGAGCAGAAATTCGGCAGGGTCGACACCGTCTTCCTCAGAAATGGCGCCGGCGAAATTGTTGTCGAATTCATGATCGTCCCACACAACAAGCCATGGGCAGAGCGCATGCATGGTCTGCAGATGTTCATCTGTGCGGTACTGAGCATAGCGATTGCGGTAGTGTTCAAGCGAAGTGATCTCAGGGCCGCTGTGTTTGCGGACGCGTCCATCCATTCCGGCATACTCGTAAATGTAGTCGCCAAGGTGCAGCACCATGTCCAGCGATTCTTCCGCCATGTGCCTGTAGGCCGTAAAAAAGCCGGTTTCATAATGCTGACAGGAGGCGAATGCGAACCGCAGTTGTGCGGGCAGGGAATCGGCGGCCGGCGTCGTGCGCGCCCTTCCGGTCCGGCTGACAGCATCACCATGCATGAAACGGTACCAGTACCAGGCGTCCGGGCGGAGTCCGTGCAGTTCAATATGAACGGAATGTCCCAGCTGTGGAGTGGCAGCCACGGTCCCCGTCTGCAGAACATTTCGGAACTGATCGTCAGCGGCGACTTCCCAGCGAACGTCCTGAATCTCCGGAGGCATGCCACCACCATCGAGCGGTGCGGGGGCGAGGCGAGTCCAGATGACGAATCCATCAGAGGCGGGATCGCCGGATGCAACTCCGAGAGTGAACGGGTTGGCCATGCCGCGTGGGCGGCTGGAAGGAAATGCCGTCAGCTCACTCTGCAGCAGCGGCAGAGCGGCTGCTGAACACCCCGAAAGGATCATCCGGCGACGTGAAAGATTGAAACTGCTGAGTTTGCGACTGGTCATGCTCAGGGGACTCCATGAAGGTGAAAGGACAGACCTGAGGCTAGTCGACGAGGATGAAAAAGTGATGAAGCTGGCCAGAGGAAACTCACCTTCGACGCGACACATCACCCTGGCTCTTCCATTCGCCGGCTGAGCGGTGAAACGCTCTGAAAAGTCCCTCGTAGTTCGGAATCTGAGCCTGAG
>JBJTOM010000265.1:0-4752 GCA_046074585.1 Planctomycetota bacterium
GAGAGCTTGGAAACGCCGGAAAGCAGGCTTTTGCGAGCCTCTTCATCGAACGTCAGTAACTTGGCCACGGCTTCTCCTTTTGTTGTTTCGCTATCAGACTTCCATCTGCCCGCTTCCATCCACGCCGACAACACCGGAGCCTTCCGGCGATGCAGCGGAACAGATTGGCAGAGAATTTTTGACTGAGGGACGCCGAAGCAAAACGCGTGCCGGATTATGTGGAGTCGATGTAAGCATCGCTGATTAAAGGACTTACGACGATTCCTGTGGGTTTGATTTGGGCCCCGTGGGACAGAATCGGCCGTTTTGGCAGTCGGCTGAGCGGATTTGGGGCGGGGCCTGCTGTCAGCGTGCACCCGTTGTGTAGAGCTCCGTCAGCCACCCCAGCACCGCATGGTCGAATTCCGCTGCCGACCCCGGCCCGCCGCCCTCAGACACCCACCCGCGCAGCGGCTGCAGCCGGTCCGGGAGCCGCTCAACCGGGACCTCTCCCAGCGGCATCTGCCGCGCTGCCGAGGACGCCAGCATCAGCTCCACTTCTTCCGACAGCAGAAACTTGAGGAGTTTCTCTGCGGCTTCAGGATGCGGACTGTTGCGAATGATGGCGACGGAGTTGGGAATGCAGACGGTTTTTCCCGACGGGAGTCTGCAGGGGAGCATCTGGACGGGTTTTCCAGCGTCGATGGCTGCGAAGGCATCGTCGGTGTCTGTCAGTCCGAAGTCACAGGCGCCCGCCGCCACAAGATCTCGCACGGCTCCATTCCCTCGCGCCTCCCGAATACCCCGCTCCCGCAATGACTGGTGCCAGCGGCGGAGCTTGTCCAGGCCCATTTCGGCCGCGAGTTCCGTGTAGTGCGTCAGCGTGGTGCCGAACAGTGGCACTGCCAGACTGCAACGGCTCAGGTCAGCCCCCGCGAAAGCCTGATCCACAACCTCGGGATCAGCCTGCATGTGGTCCGTATTGACAATCCACACTCGAAACCGGCCGGCGAAACCACACCAGCAGCCCTCAGGGTCCCGATACCGTTCCGGGATCCGCGCGAACCATTCCGGCGGACATGGTTTGAGCAGTCCGGCGCGCTGCAGACGGATGGTTCCCAGGGTCTGGTTGTTCCAGAACACATCGCATCTGGGCGCGTCCCGCTCGGCGAGCAGCAGCTGGGTTAGTCCGAGACTTTTGCTGGCTTCTTCGTCATAGCGGACCGTCACATGGATGCCCGTCCGTTCGTGGAATTTTTTGAGCACTGCGTCGGCGAAGATGGAGTCGTGCGCGCAGTATACAACCACCTGCGGGGACGTCGATGTGCGGCGAGTGATCAGCGGGAGCAGTGTGGCGATCGCCAAAGGCAGAAACACCACCAGGAGTCGTCGGCGATTTGCAGCAGGCTGCATGGTCCCCCCCTTCAGGCGCGTTCAAACAGCTCGTTCACCGCCCGACCTTTGCCATCCTGAGTCACATAGAAGGGACGGCCTTCAATGTCGAAGCCCGTCTGCGGACTGATGCCCATCGCAGTCATGATTGTTGCATGCATGTCAGCAATCGAGACCGGGTTCTCGACAGCCACCAGCGGGCGCTGGTCGGCGGTGCGACCATACACAAATCCCCTGCGCACTCCGCCACCAAACATGAGCACACTGGTGCCGCCGGTAAAGTGACGATGCAGCCCATAATGCTTGAGTGCCTGCACCGCATCGACACGTTCTGTTGCCTGATCCGTGGCACTGGACCCGGGGACGCCCTCAATGAGCGCATCGCGGCTGAATTCTGAGGCGAGAATGACGAGGGTGCGATCGAGCAGTCCGCGGAGTTCAAGGTCGCGGATCAGCCTGGCAATCGGTCGGTCGATCTCGGAATGCAGCCGAGCCAGTGTCTCGTGACCGTTGGCGTGCGTGTCCCAGTGCAGAAACGGCACATATTCTGTCGTGACTTCAACAAACCTCGCACCGGCTTCGATCAGTCGGCGGGCCAGCAGACAACCACGGCCAAACCGGCCGGTGTCGTAGTCTCTGCGAGTCTCTTCCGGCTCAAGGCTGATGTCGAACGCGTCCCGGTGCGGGGAACTTAAGAGTCGTGCGGCGTTGTCGAGAGAACGCAGGAGCGATTCCTGCTGGTAGTCGCTGAGAAATTCGCGCTGCGGGGAGTTGGCAACAAGCCGGCGAAAGAGCCGGTCACGGCTGGCAAATCGCCCGGCTGTCATCCCCCCTGGCGGCCTGACAGATGTCGCTGCCTCCTCTGGAAACGGCAGATTCATCGGACCGTATTCGCTGCCAAAGAATCCCGCTGTGGTGAACGCTTTGAGCTCTTCACTTTCGCCCACTCCTTCCAGTCGCTGGCCGATATTAATAAAGGCGGGGATGACCGGGTTGAGCGGTCCGCGAAGCCGCGCAATCCATGATCCCAGGTGCGGACAGGCGACCGTCTGGGGGGGAACGTATCCCGTGTGCCAGTGGTACTGGTGGCGGGAATGCAGAATACTTCCCAGGTCCGGTTGCACGGCCGAACGAATCAGCGTTCCGCGATCCAGCACCGACGCAATCTGATCAAGCCCCCGGCAGATCCGCACACCACTGACGGCCGTGTCAATTGCCGGGAAGGTGCTGAGCATTTCGCTGACCGGCAGTCCGACACGAAAGGGTTCATAGTGTTTGGGGTCGAATGTATCCGGAGCTGCCATCCCGCCTCCCATCCACAGCAGGATACAGGAATCCGCTCGCGGCACCGGCTGGTCCTCTGTGGCTGCCAGTGCCCGCGGTGCCGAAGCTGCCAGCGCAGCCACTGCGGACGCAGAAAGCGATCGCAAAAATTCACGGCGAACGCCAGAGGTGGCAGAATCAGCGGGCATGACAGAATTCCAGCGGTGAGCTTCCAGGGAAGGGGGGAACAGCGGAGGGAGCACATCCAGATCTTACGCTTCGGGACTTCGGGATGCCATGCCGCTGTCCCGGGAATTTCAGGTTCTCCCCGACGAACCCCTGGCTCACCATGTGCATGGCCAGCGATTGACGGGCTTCCTGTGCTGTCCGGCACATTCATTCCGGCACAACTCTGACCAGGGCCGAACTTGCCAACCGCAGGTGTATCCTGGTAGCATCCCTGAATCATCGACAACCCTGGAAACTCCCACACGCCCCACATTGCTCCGGAGAAATCAAAATGAAGCATCCTCAGACAGGCACAACGATCCAGCCGACTGCGCGGTCCTCAAGGCGACAGGTGGTCACGGGGCTCGCGGCGGCCACAGCAGCCGTGGCCATGCCAGCCATCCTGCCAGCACATGTGCTCGGACGCAACGGTGCCGTGTCACCCAATGAAAGGATCAATCTGGGAGTGATTGGCATCGGGCCGCGGTGCACGTATGTGCTGACATCCATGCTGGGTCTGCCGGATGTTCGCTGCGTGGCGATTGCGGATGTGCAGAAGAGTCGTCGGGAAGCGGGCAAGACTCTCGTGGATCAACTTGCCGGGAACTCCGAATGCAGGCTCTACAGCGACCTGCGTGAAATGCTTGATCGCAGCGACATCGACGCCGTCATCGTGGCCACCGGCGATTGCTGGCACACCCCGGCATCAATCCTCGCAGCCGAAGCCGGCAAGGATGTCTACTGCGAGAAGCCCTGTGGACTGTCGATCCGCAACGTCATGGATCTGGCGGCTGCGATGAAGCGTACAGGTCGCATCTTCCAGGCAGGTACACAGCGCCGCAGTGTCCCGCAGTTTCAATCGGCTGTCGAAATGGCTCAGTCCGGAAAACTGGGGCAACTGCAGATGCTGCATGCCTCTGTCTACACCCCGGAACTGGGCAACACCTGGCTGCCTGGCGAGCCCACTCCGTCGCCCGACGTGTGCGACTGGAATGTCTGGCTGGGGCCTGCCCCGTGGCGTCCCTACAATTCTGCCTACGTGGCCGGCAAGTGGCGCGGTCAGTATGACTTTGAATCCGGAGCGCGCCTGCTGGACTGGGGGGCCCACACTGTCGACCTGTGCCAGTGGGCCAACAGCGCTGACGGGACAACTCCGATCGAATTCGAACCCAGTCCGGACGGCATCACCTGTCGCTACGCCAACGGTGTCCGTCTGTTCCTCGATTTCCTGAAAACGCCGTTCGGTGATCGCAGCCCGAACTGGAACACGAAGCTGGGTCTGTGCCCGGTGAAGTTTGTCGGGAGTGATGGTTCGGTGGAAGTCGGTGACGACGGTATTGAAGTGCAGCTGGGCGGCGTTCCCTCGTCAACCGAAAAGATCAGAAAGACACGCGGCATCGATGCGCAGATTCATGCCCGCAACTTTTTTGACTGCGTGCGTTCCCGTAAGCCGACAATCACCAATCCCGAAGTCATGCTGCACTCCCATATCGCCAGCTTTGCCGCGTCATTTTCGTGGATCCTCGGTCGCCGGCTGACCTTCGATCCGGTCAAAAAGGAATTCCTCAATGATGCCGAAGCCAACTCCCTTCGCTCGCGTCCCGAACGCAACTGCTGGGCCTGAACTTCCATCAGGCATCGGGAACCGGAAACCACACGGCACGAACGGGTGCCGTGATGCCGTTCAGGGGGCGATGACCACTTCAAAATCTGAGCCGCGGATCCGCCGCAACTCCTCATGCAGATTCGGGATGCGGGGATCTGGCGTGACAGAAATGGCCCATTCAATGCCGTTGTCCGCTACAAGCATCCCGTGGCGTTTAAGCCCTTTCAGGATGGCCTGCACCGGCGGTGAGAACGGACGGACGTCGAAATCCCGACGCAGCCGAA
>JBJTOM010000266.1:0-1724 GCA_046074585.1 Planctomycetota bacterium
GTTGAAAGCGGGAAATCTGCAATCCTGTGGCGGTCATCCATCATCGTGGGTGATTTTACGACACCCCCGATTCGACTCCGACCGAGCCCGGATATGCTGAAATCGCCGGAAATGAGACAGCGGCAGCCGCATGCAGCGAGCGTATGCGCCTGCTGGCTGTTGCTGGCCAGCCTGGTGGTGGGCCTGCCTGCTGCTCCTGCAATGGCTCAGAGCGTCGAAAACGCCACGATCACCTCCCCGCGCGACGCAACGGAGGATGCAGAGGGCGGTCGCCTGATCGTGGATGTCCGCATCGAGGGGAATGAGACGATTCCGGAATCTGTGATTCTGCAGAAGATTCAATCGCAGCCGCATCGTACGGTCACCGAAAAACTGCTCCGCGAAGACAAACGCTCACTCCTGAACACTCGCTGGTTTTTTGAAGTTCGGGAACGGATTGACGAGACACCTGACGGTCTGGTGCTGGTGTTTGTCGTCAAGGAACGGCCGATCGTGCAGCGAGTCGTGTTCAATGGCAATAAAAAGATCAAGCTGAAACACCTCCTGGCCTGGACGGGACTCAAGCCTGGCAGCCCGTTTGACTACGTCGCCAATCAGGAAGCGGTCCGTCGGATCGAGCAGGAGTACCGCGACAAGGGCTACTATTTTGTCAAGGTGACGCTCAGCAAGGGTGCAAAGCCGGGTGACCGCGAGGTGGTGTTTGATATTGAAGAAGGCCCCAAGGTCCAGGTGAAGGAACGCAACTTCCAGGGCAATCAGTTCTGGTCGGACGCCATGCTGCGTAAGAACCTCATCTCGAAGGAAGCCTTTCTGTTCTGGGGTGGCCATTACAACCCCGATACGATTCCGTCCGATGTGGAGTCACTGAAGGCGTACTACCGCAGCGTGGGCTATTTTGACGTCGAGATTGCGGCGGAGCCGCGATTTTCCGACGACCGCTCCGATGTGGAGCTCCTTTACACCATCACCGAAGGTCGTCGCTACCAGGTCCGCAGCATTCTGTATGAAGGCAACAGTGTCATTCCGACGGCTCGCCTGAGCGCGGATTCGAAGCTGCAGCCGGGCGACAAATTCAGTTCTCTGCCCCTGAACAAGGACGTCCAGCGAATGCTGGGATACTATGGCGAACTGGGACATTTCTTCGCCTCCGTAAATCCTGTGCCGCGATTCACGGAACAGGAAGGCATTGTCGATCTGGTGTTCGAGATTGATGAAGACAGGCCGCGTTACATCCGGGAAATCAACGTTCATTTTGACGGCGACTATCCGCACACCAAGCACACGGTTGTGCTCGACCGAATTCAGGTGCAGCCCGGTGATCTGGCCGATCCGAAGCGCATCAGACGTGGCCAGTCCAGACTCAAAGGCAGCGGCTTGTTTGCTCCGAATATCGAGTTTGAAACAACGCCCGTGGATCCCGAACAAACGTCCATCGCATCGCTCTCAGGCATCGTCCGCGGTCAGGGCCCGGGCTCTGCGGAAGCGGACTGGACACGTCGCTTTGTGCAGGCCGTGGATCAGGAATCGCAGCGCGCGGTGCAGGTGAGTGAAATCGGCGACTATGGTGCCCTCTTTGGCGGAATCCTCACGAATGCTTCCGCTGCCGAAACCGAACCTGAACCTGAACTCGCCCCCGAACATGCACCGGCCACTGCCCGCCCGGAAGCGTCACCGGCCACACCGGCCACACCGGCCACACCGGCCACACCGGCATCGCCCGCTCC
>JBJTOM010000267.1:0-15760 GCA_046074585.1 Planctomycetota bacterium
CGCAGCCATTCCGCCCCAGGGATTGCGTTTGACACGTCGCGAGCCACCTCGTCGAAGAATGCGAGGGTAGCCCCCGCAGCATTTTCAGCCCCCCCTGCCGCGCCCCCTGTCAGTCGCAGCCGCAGCGGGCGTTCCTGAAGCCGACCGAAGAGTTGCTGCAGGGAACATTGCAGGAGCGGATGCTGCAGGTCGCCGGCGATTTCCGTGGCCGGACGGAGCACGAAGTCGCGGTACCACATGGCGGGATGCGGAAGTATCAGGCTGGGGGAATGAATCATGGCGTCGTCGGCAAGGAGCAGGTCGAGGTCGAGTGTTCGGGGCCCCCAGCGGACTGCGCGGGTCCGCCCGCTGATGTTTTCGACCTGCTGAAACAGCCGCAGCACCTGCTCAGGTCCAACGTGGCCCTCCATGAGTGCTGCTGCGTTGAGGAATTCATGGCCGGCAACCGAACCGACCGGGGCCGTGCGAATCAGGCTGCTGCAGGCACGCAGTTTCAGCCCGTGATCTTCCAGCCAGCGCAGGGCCGTGGAAAAGAGTTCCGGCTGAGCACCGAGATTGCCGCCGAGGGCCGCAAGGAACTGCATGTGTGGACTGCTCCGGAAGTTCATTGGAAGTCTGTGGTATACAGCGGGCGCATTCCACGAACGGGAAGGCATTCGTACAACGCCGGCCCGGTGGGGCGTCGCCGAAGGGCCTTGACGTTCTGACGCCGCTTGTCGCCGGGAGAGCAAGGCTGGGATGAAGAACCGGTGTTAAGAACACCTGATTTCATACTTTTGATCAGCCCCACAGTGACAAGGCGTGCGGCCGATGTCAATCGGCTGGTACGGCCCTGGTGCATTCCTGATGTGGTATTGGCCGCGCGGGCACGCACCGTTAACGGGGGATTGACATCCATTTTTTGACGGCACCTGCCGTAAAAAAATAGAGCAGGAGAATCGAGAAAGGAGACTCTCGACTTTCTTCATTCTCCTGCGGTCTCCTCTCCACTTTCTACTCTCTCACCCTCCTACCCTCGCCACTTCTCCCTTCTCCCCTTCCCACTGAGAGCCGTCATATGGGTCGTCCGGGTAGCCGGCTTCCTCACGGGCGGAAGGCGGTGATTGCGTTTTGCATGATTGTGTGACGCAGACAAAGGTGCATGGCACCGAAACGCAGAAGGTGTTTGGTGGAAATCCTTTACGACGACGGCTCAGCAGGAGCTTCGCCCGACCGGCAACGGCCTTTGCCGGAAATGGAACGCCACAGAGCCTGCGTCGTCGGTTCTGCGGGGACTGTCCCCAGCGGTCTCGCGGGCCGCGATTTCGGCCGCCCCCCCGTTGCTCTGCAATCGCGGTGATCGCTGCAACTGCGAAAATCGCCACAAACCGAAAAATCGCACCAACCGGGGCGATCAAATCAGACGCTCCAGCTTGCTTTTGCCGCAGGGACTGTCCCCGCAACGCGGGACTCCGGTATCGTCTCGCGGTCTCCACGACCGGCAGAACGTTTCCGTCCGCAGCCTGCGGGGACTGTCCCCGGCAGGGCGGGATCCCGGCGCAGGTGCACCAAAGGTGCACACCAAAGGTGCATGGCACCGAAATGCGGAAGGTGTTTGGTGGATATCCTTTACAACGACGGCTCAGCAGGAGCTTCGCCCTCCCGGAACTACTCTGTGCCAGACAGTCAGGGCAGTTGGATGTTTTGGGTGCTGGTTGACCCCACTCCCTTGTGAGGAGCGAGGGAGAATTTGTTTGCTGGGTAGCACCAGTGGGTTGGATGCGTGAAAATCACTTATATTCCTCCCGGATCCCCGTAGCGTTTTTTCTGCTGATTTGCCAGACTGTGTCGAGTGATTGCTCGCTGCTGACTCGGAAAGGATTCCGGAATGCAACCCTTCGCCCAGAACACCACAACTCGAATTCCGCTTTATTGGTGGCTCACCGGCATCGGCGCGGCCGCCTTCACCATTTGGGCGATGGATCTGCTTCCGACCGTTCAATCTGTTCCCACTGGTGAAGTGGCGGGACTGGATGCTGCCACTGAGGGTCAGGTCGCTGTCGGTGCGGATGAGTCGTGGGAAGATCTCGACGACCCGCAGACTGAGACGTCTCTGTCGGACGCAGGCGCCGACAATGACTCGCAGTGGTCGGGACTGACCGAACCTGCTGCGGACGACACCGCAACGCCTGTCACCGCTGCTCCCGCCCGCTGGCGTCCTCGCTCCCGGCCACAGCGCGACGCTGCAGTCAGGCCCGCCGGATATACTGCTGACGCCCCGGAATCAACGGAAGAAGCTGCTGCAACTGCTGATGCTTCTGTTCTGGTCAACGGCAGCCAAAGCGAGATACTGGATGCCGACTTCGCCGATGCGTTCCAGCAGTCCCGGGCGCTGCTGAAGTCCGGAAACATTCTCGATGCCCACGCTGAACTTTCTCGTCTGTACTGGAAGGCTCCCGCCCAGCGACGCCTGCTCCGACCGCTGCTGCTGCAGACAGCGGCGGAAATCTTCACATCACCCGAACACCATTTCGGTGAACCGCACATTGTGGAATACGGCGAAACCCTCGAAAGCATCGGCCGGCAGTATGAAGTCCCCTGGCAGTACCTCGCGAAGCTCAACCGTGTCACTCCGGCAAAGCTGCAGGCTGGCAGGGAACTCAAGGTCGTCCGTGGCCCGTTCGGCGCGGTCGTCGACCTCTCTGAGTTTACTCTGACCGTGCACGCTCACGGCTGGTACATCCGCGATTACCGCATTGGTGTCGGCAGGGACGGCAAAACGCCGCTGGGTCGATTTCAGGTTCAGGAAAAGCTGGAAAACCCGGTTTGGTATGATCCGGATGGAGGCACAGTGGAGGCCGACGATCCGGAGAATCCACTCGGCGAATACTGGATCGGCCTTGGCAATCACATCGGTATCCACGGTACGATCGATCCCGACTCCATCGGCAAAGCTGCCTCCCGCGGCTGCATTCACCTCGGTGATGATGACATCCGCGACGTGTTCAGCCTGCTTGGAAGCGGTTCGGAGGTCACCGTCAGAAAGTAGTGTCCGGGACTTGTGACCGGGTTGCCCGAATCCCCGAATGCCGGAACATCTGCATGGCTGAACCGCTGGCCTGGGTCAACGGAAAACTCGTCAACTGGGCCACAGCCGGATTGCCGCTGTGGGACCTTGGAGTTGTCGCTGGCGCGGCGGTGACTGAGGCTGGTCGCACGTATGCCGGCCGATTTCTCTGGGCCACCGCCCATGTCCGGCGTCTGTGCCGTTCTCTGCAGACGCTTGGTTTTCCGCTCCCGTGGAACGAACACCAGCTGCTCGATGCCTGCGAAGCGGTCATCGACGCGAATCTGAGGGGAATGCCGGCGAGCGGCGATCTGGGAGTGGTGCTGTTTTCGACAGCCGGAGCCAACGCCACATACCTGGGCCACCGCAGCAGTGCAGTGACCACGGTCGTGCACACGTATCCGCTCCCGTTCAGCCTTTGGCGCTCCGCCTTCACCCAGGGAACCAGTCTGCGGATTCCTGCCGTACGACAGATTCCTGAGGACTGCTTTCCCGTGTCGCTCAAAGTGCGTAATCGCCTTCACTGGTGGCTGGCGGATCGTGAAGCGGACCGCCTGGAACCCGGCAGCCGCGCCCTGCTGCTCACAGGCGATGGTCTGCTCACCGAAACCAGCACTGGCTGTCTGTTCCTTGTCCGCGGCACGAGACTGCTCACACCCGCCACACACGTACTTGAAAGCCTCAGCCGCGAGGTGGTCGAACAGCTCGCTGCCGAAGGGGGGTTAGCGGTGGAGCGGTGTGTGCTGCGACCTGCAGATCTGGCTGATGCCGATGAAGTCTTTCTCTCGTCCTCACCTTCGTGCCTGACACCTGTGCGACAGATCGAAGGGCGTGCGGTGGGGGCGGAATGCCCGGGACCGGTGTTTCGACGGCTGCTGCTTGCGTGGAGCCAGCGTACGGGCGTTGATCTTGAACAGCAGATGCTCACATGACCGCCGCTGTCTTCGATGTGCTGATCGTTGGTTCGGGCTTTTCCGGAAGTCTGCTCGGCTGGATCCTCGCCAGTCAGGGTCGCAGAGTGCTGCTGGTGGATTCGGCTCGGCATCCGCGATTTGCGATCGGTGAATCGTCGACTCCGACGGCCGATTTTCTGCTGGCCCATCTGGCGGATCGCTGGCAGCTGCGAGCTCTGGCCCCGCTGGCCTGTTGGGGAACATGGAAACGCCGCTGTCCGGAACTGCTCTGCGGAAAGAAACGCGGCTTCAGTTACTACCGGCATATCCCGGGCCAGCCGTATGCGGATGATGCCTCGCATTCGCGGTCACTCCTGGTTGCGGCCAGTATGGCGGATGAATGGAGCGACACGCACTGGGTCAGAAGCTCAGTGGACAGTTTTCTGGCGGAGCAGGCGGTGGAGTGCGGATGTGAGCTGCTGCAGGAGACGCGACTGGAGCAGCTGGAACGGCAGGCTGACGGCATCTGGCGCGCACAGCTCCGCTCAGCCACCGCAGACTCAGATCCTGAATTGCGGAGTGTGCAGTGCCGGTGGTGTGTGGACGCCAGCGGTCCCGGCAACGCTCTTGCGCGATTTGTGAGCAATCCATCGCAGGACGCATGGCTGCGGACACGCTCTCAGGCAGTCTTCGGGCACTTCAGCGGGGTACCGGGGTTTGTGGAGGCTGCGGCAGCTGATGACACATTCTGTGGGGACGAGGCGGCGCAGCATCACGTGCTTGAAAACGGCTGGTGCTGGATGCTGCGGATGGATCATGGCATCACCAGCGTGGGTCTGGTGGAACCATCGCGCGGCTGGCGAGGCCGGCCGGATGAGCACTTTCGGCGGGAGATTTCGCGGTATCCTTCACTGCGCGGACTGCTGGAGCGGGCTCGGCTGACAGCACCGTCCGGAGGCATGGGAAGTGCTACACGGCTCAGTCGCTGCCGTCGATCTGCGACCGGCCCTGGCTGGGTGCTGCTGCCGCTCACGTATGGCTTCATCGACCCACTGCACAGCTCCGGAATTGCGCATGCACTGAGCGGCGTTCTCCGCGTCGCCACAGCGCTGCTGGCGAATGCTGCGGAGACAGACCGGCTGCTGGCGGTCTATGCGCGGGATCTGCGACGGGAACTGGAATGGCTGGATGTGCTGACAGCCGGCTGCTATCGGGCTCAGCCATCATTCCGCTGCTTTCGCGCCTTCGCCATGTTTTATTTCCTTGCCGCCATCGGCTTCGAAAAGCAGCTGGCGGCCGACCCGGCCGCATGGCCTCTGGGTTACCTGCAGTCTGCCGATCATGAATTGAAAGCGGTCGCCTGCAGAGCCCTGCAGCAGCTCAGCTGCGGAACGCCACCTGCAACGGAGCGATCTGAGAAGCAGTTTGAAGAGACCATCCGGTGCGCGATCGCCCGATGGAACACCGTGGGACTGCTTGACCCCCGGCTCAACAACCGCATCGCTCACACCGCGCCACCGAAGTATGCAGCAATTGCGGCGCTGCATTGACCGTTTATGGAGGTGATGTCACGTGTTCGGGATTTTCTGCCTGATGTTTGGAGTGTCCTCAAAAGTAAGAAACCAGCCTGCTGTGCCACCCGCGGCAGCAATCTGTTTCAATCACTGGCGTGTCGTCCAACAGGGAAACTCGCTTCAAACCTTCTGCAGTTACCATTCAATCTTCGAATGGATACTCCCGGGTTGTTGAATGGGACGGCCAGAGTCCCAGGGGAGGTGTTGCGGCGATGGAAAACAAACCCGCGGGATGCAGAAATCGGGTTTGTTGCTGTATCGGTCTGAGCCGTTAAAGTGCCGACTGGATTGCTTGCAACTGTGCCATGAAGCTCTGACCAGTGGATAGCATTCAGAAACCCTTGCTTCAAATTCGAAACGGCCTCCACCTGGTTTATGCGATTGCGGTATTCTTCAGGGTGCCAGGTTGCCGGCTCTCAGACAGGAAATCACTCAGATATCGTCAGCAAAGTGGGGTGTTTGGAATGACGTCAACTGCTTTGCCGTCCCGTTGCCGTCCCATCATTCGCCTGTTCGTCAGTTCGACATTCAGCGATATGAAGCACGAGCGTAACGCTTTGGCGGCGAACACATTTCGGCGTCTCGAGCAACTCTGCCAGCAGCATGGGTTTCAGTTTCAGGCGATCGACCTCCGCTGGGGTGTGTCTGCTGAAGCCGGGCTGGATAACCGGACCATGCGGATCTGCTTTAATGAGGTGCAGCGAGCTCAAGACATTTCCCCTGAACCCAATTTTCTGGTTTTGCTCGGCAATCGCTACGGCTGGCGCCCTGTGCCGGAAGAGATTTCAAAGTCAGAGTATGAAAAACTGACTGAAGCAGCCGACAGCGTCGCAGAGCAACTGCTGAGTGATCTGGAGGGAAATTCGGTTCCGAAATTGCTGGAAGAATGGTACCGACCTGATGAAAATCAGGTGCCGCCGATGTACCTGCTGCAACCACGCACCGCGCACTGGAAACGGGTTGAGACTGTTCTTCGCGGTCTTTTGAATGCGGCGTATCCGAATGCCGCCAACTGGCTTGATGATCTGCAGGATGATGCCTGCTCCTGGGGCAAAACGCCGACAATCGTTCGATTTCAGGCATCGGCCACCGAGCAGGAAATCTGGAAGGGTTTCTTTCTCCGGCCCGGGGCAGAAACTCACGTGTTAGCCTGCTTTCGTGAAATTGAAAACCAGAAAGAGTTTTCGCCTTATGATGTGTCGGATTACTTTGACGTCATTGGTGATCAGTTTGATCAATCGTCCGCAGACAGGCAATGCGCTCTGAAAGCAGCCATCAGGAAGCGATTGAAGTTGAATCCTCCGCTGTTGATTCCCTTTACACGTCTGAAGCGTGCGGACGGCAAAGTAGTCCTTGAAACGTCGAAGGCCGATACGGAGCGATTTTGCGATACCGTGTTCGAAAAACTTCGGCCGCTGATTGAAAGTCAGATCTCGCAGTACTGGCACGGGACTGCACCAGTCAGTGCCGAGCGTGCCGGACTCGAACTGGCAATCGAGCAGCAGGAAAATGAACGATTCGGGAGCGAGCGTGGTGGTGAGGAGTCATTCGTTGGACGGGTCCGGGAACTGCAGGCGATTCTCGATTATGCTGCCGGTGATTCGCGATGTCCGCTTGTGGTCCATGGCGTATCCGGCAGCGGCAAGACTGCGTTGCTGGCCCGAGCATCGCAGGAAGTGGCAAAGACTCGGAGATGCGTCGTGCGCTTCATCGGCGTCACGCCACGAGGATCAGAGATTCGCTCGCTGCTAAGCAGTTTGTGCGAGGAACTTCGTCAGGATAGCCCATGTGGAAACCGACTCTCCGCTGACATGCAGGAACTGCGCGGTGAATTCTGCCGGCACCTGAACGCCGCTTCGGCAGAGCGACCGGTGATCCTGTTTCTCGATGCACTGGATCAGCTCGCCGACACCAACGACGGTCGGATGCTGAACTGGCTGCCGGAGCGTCTGCCGGAATATGTCAAGGTGATCGTGTCATGTGTGTCGAAACGGCCTGCGAACGATGCTGCTGGGCAGCCGTATACAGAGCTTGAGCGACGTCCGATCCCCCTGGAAAACTTCCTTCAACTCAATATCCTGTCGGAATGCGAAGCGTGGAAGCTGCTTTTCAGCAAGTGGCTTCCTCGCGCGGGTCGGACGGTCAGCAAAGATCAGCAGGCGCTGATCGAAGAACAACTGAAGTTCCCGCATCATCGGACCCCGATCCACCTGAAGTTGCTCTTCGAGGAAGTACGACAGTGGCATTCCTGGGAGCAGCGAGCGACGCTGGGTGATAACCTTCACTCACTTCCTGAACGGCTGATCAAGCGTCTAAGTGACCCTGCAAATCATGGTGAACTGCTCGTCAACCGTGTGCTGGGCTACCTTTCAGCGTCACGCTGCGGCCTTGCAGAAACGGAACTTCTTGAAATTCTGTTCTCCGATGATGAGTACAGAGGATATCTGAACGACGTGTCTGAGCGGACCCGACATGAGTTACCAGTGGACGCGACGCGAATCCCGATTGCGCTGTGGTCAAGACTACGGTTCGACCTTGCCCACTACCTCACTGAGCGCACTGCGCCTGGTGCGAATGTACTGGCGTTTTACCATCGGCAGATGGCTGAATGGCTCGATCAGAATTTTGGGGCAGTGAACGAAAGGAACTGGCAGCCACACGAGCGACTTGCAAGGTACTTTCTTGAGCAATCACCGTGGCTGTTGCCTGCTGACAGCCGTCATGGGGTCCCTGATCCGGCGGGATCTGCTGTTCCGAATGCTCGCCGCAGTTACGAAACGCCATGGCAACTGCTGAAAGCTCGAGCCTATATCCAGGCTGAAGAGCTGATTTCGTCATCTGAGTTTCAGCAGTCGAAGGCGGAGTCGGAGCTTTTGTTTGACCTCCTTCAGGATTTCGCAGTTCTCGGGCAAATGCATCCTCTTTCCGCGGAGTCCGAAGTGACCTTCGCGCTGTTGCAGCAGGAGGGTTCTGTGCTGAGTAAATGGCCAGTGGTCACAGCGCAGCACCTCCACAATACTCGCATCTCCCGCAGCCTGCCGGGATGTGAAAGCGTGGCAGCTCGCCTGACGTCTTTCCGTGGCCTCTTCCCTGTTCTGGCGACTGCAGCCTGGACGGACGGCACAGCCTCCCGCTCCGTCAGATGGCTCGGGAACCACGATTTGCCCGTGATGACCGTTGATGTCTGTCCGATTTCCGGCCGGGTAGTTTCTGCTTCTGCGGATGGGACGCTGTCCTGCTTTTCACTCCGCTCAGCTCCCGTGCTCGTGAAGCTTGAATTCGGCATTCAAAGCGTTCGCTTTGCACCAGCGTATCCCAGTTGTGTTGTGGCGGGGCGATATGGACACATAGCGATCGTCAATCTTGAGAGGCAGCAGGTTCAGCGACTTCAGAGACTGCCTGCAGGAATCAACGCGATGGTCGTCACAGACTCCGGAGCCTGTATGTACCTCCTTTCAGGGGAGTTGCTTTTCAGGTTGAATCTCTCCGACCTCCCCGTGTCAATCGAGGAGATTCGTCGGGTTCACGATCACGAACTGATTCTGCTGGATGATACCGGACCTGAATTGCTGAATACCCCGATTGCGGTCACCCCCCGAATCCTGAAAAAACCCCTGACAGCAGCATTTCTGGCCGATGCACGCGGAACCGTCGTGCAACTGGAAAATGGCTCTCTTCAGGCGAAAGGTCCTGACCATCCGACCGGTACCGTTATTGTTGAGGGCGATGCTGCAGCCCGTCTGCTCGCAGTCATCGGTCATGACCAGGTTCTTGCTGTCTACACGCGGAACGCCGGGCGGACGTGGACACAAGTACTGCGGGTGCTGAACGTGGCGTGTGTTGCATGGGGAACAAATGGAATTCTTGCGGCAGGAAGACTCAGTGGCGATGTGGAATTGCACGACCTGACAGCCTCAGCACAGTGCAACGCAGTCCGGATGCCCGGATTCCGTTCGCCATCAGAGAAAAGGCGGGAACCATCACGTATTCGGCTGGAACGCTATGAAACCGGGCTCTTCGCCTTCGTTGACGGTTCTCCTCAGGCGATTCGACTTGATCAGCGCGCCGTTCACAGTGCAGTGACGGGGGATGGCTGTGGTGTTGTCTGGAGCGATCACAGCAAGCATCTCTGGCGGTCTCGAATCAATCCGCCGGGCGCTGGCATGACGCAGCCGGAAGACCTTGGAGAGCAAGTGGACTGGGTTGAGGGCCTGGTGAGCCTTTCGACTGGCAGATCCATTCTGGTCGCGTTTTCGGGTGGAGGACTCCGATTGATCGAGGCCGACAGTACCATCCTGCCAGCTGCAGATCGCTGGCTCGGTAATTTGTGGGGGTCCTTTCAGTTTGCGGTGGAATGCCCCGGGGAGCATTTGGTTGCCATCGTGCACAGTCGGTTGGTAACGTTTCACGACAGTCGCGTTTCAACGAGTGAAAATTCTCCTGCCGGACTACTGATTTTGCCGGATACTCCCGCAAAGTTACACTGGGAGCTCAATGGTGATCATTATTCTGTAATTTGCGAGGGCGACAATTCGTGGTGCATTTACTATCGTGTCTGGCGGACGTTTCGACGTTTCGAAAGGGGTGAATCATGAACTTAAACAGCCAGTCTCTTCCGGCCGACTTCGTGGACATCACGGGATGCGTTGACCAGGTCTTCAGGGTATGGCAGGCGGCGAAAAACGCAATTCAAAAGTCATCAGGTACTCCTGCGGCAGCCACGGGACTCCAGGATGCAATCAGTCGTCTTGATGCCCTGCTGAAAGCCGGCTGTACCCATGCAATCACCGACAGGCAGAGACGTTATTTCGAGGTGATCACCCTTTTCGCGAAAGCATCAGTGCACGGAGATCTGGCGTTCGAACAGTACGAACTTAGAAAGCAGCATCCGCATGCCTCCGCATATTCACCGCAGAGTGCCAAATCAAACGCCGACGCTGCGATTTGTTGTTGTCGGGAGGCCACGAGATTGCTGTTGTCTGCTGAACTGAAATTGATGATTAGAGTCGTCTTCCAGACGAACTTCGATCAGGCACTTGCCAGCTGGTTCTCTGAAGCGGCATTGAACACCGGGTTCATCAGCGGCCCCGCTGCGACCATCGACTATCTCCGGGAGGCTGTTCGACTTCAGCCCTCCAACACTCGCTTCCGGTCCAATATCTCCGCGCAGTTATACCAGCTTGAAAAAGCATCCACTGCACGTGATGTTCACCGCTGCCGCGAGATTCTGGAGCATATTAAGATTGGTCTTGCAAACGGCCATCACCCGAGTTTTATGCCGGCACTTGAGTTGTTCCTCGGTCTGCCAGGGCTCCCTGACGATCTCAAAAAGCGGGCTGCTGCAATCCTTGCCACAAGCCGTTTGCCATTCGCTGAGGAGATGCAGATTTATGCTGCTGCCTGTGCTGCAGTTCAGCCTCCCGGTCAGATCGAATTGCGCTTGCAGGCTGCAAATGTTCTTCCGCTGCCGGATGTGCTGCTGACGGGTCGGGGGGGCACCGCGGGCGGTCGCCTGAAAGGCTTGCAGGTTGTGTATCGCAGCGTTCAACGATTGTCGGGGGACCCCGCGGAAGCAAAGCGTCTCATTGACCTCGCCGGACTGGCAGTGGCCTGTTCGCTTGGGGCCATCGCTTTGAGAGCCAGCCTGAGGATGGAAAGTCACAAGCCACTGCCTGATCCCACGAGATCGGGGCATGGCCCGGAGTGGACAGTGAACGAGATCCATCACAACATCACCGTCACGTACTGCAATTTTACTGAATCGGCCACGGACTTGCCCCCTGAACTGGAAATCTGGATTGCCCAGACCGTCGTCAGAGGAAATGGCCTGGGAAATCAAAAATGGGAAGCCAGCTATCAAAACCTGCTTGCGAAGTTTCAGGAGGGCTTCCAGGGGTATGGTCAGTGCCTGCTCGTGGGGAACCCGCAGCCGATGGGGATCAGAGCGTCTGAGCACGGTTCTGACCCTGAACGCCCAGTGAACAGATCGCCTGCGGTCCGGACAATTCATGAAAAATCGATGAATTCGCCTGGAGGGCTCCTTGATTTTCTGTGGTTACCGTTCGGAGCAAAAGCTGCGGTGTCGCGGTCTCGCCATTACAGGGAAGTGCTGCAGGCCGTTGGTGGTCCCGCACAGTGCCTGACCCTTGTGAGCAGCGTGGCTCACGGCCCGAATGTCATCCTCGTCTACTCATGGGATGCCACGCTGTCACCGGAAGATGCCGATCGCCTCGATACACGAATCCGGGCATACCTGAATGAGGCTGTTGGAATTGCGGCACGGAAGGCCGGATTGACTGTGCAATCCGGTTCCCCCACCTGCAGTTTGCTGGGAATATCAATGATTCCCGTGTGGCTGATCGGAGGACGAGACCAGCCCACTTTTGCAGCAAACTCCGCATTCAGTCCTGATCTTCGCCGTGTCCAGGCTACAATCGGGGTCCGGTTTATCGACGCTCACGCATTCCATGGCCTTCATTTCGATCCAATTGCTGACCAGCTCGCCATTCAGTTTCAGCGACGTTTTCAATACATTCGTGTGTGAGCGTCATTCCAGGCAACTCCCGCTCGCCAACACCAAAGGCACGGCGTCTGTCGATTCGTTGGGACAGTCACAGAGCCGGCTCCTGCAGGCACCGATAGGGATCATCTCTGACGACGCCCCCGCGTTTCATCGCGAACGACTTCAAACACATCGTGAAAATCTCCTGGAAAACTCATGTCCGCACACGCCCGTGCAATCCTCAGAGTCTGGGCAGTCCCGAAGAGCCTCACGACAACCGCCCGGCAACAGTGGCTGCTCCTCACCGCAGTGCTGTTACTGCTCATGATCTGCCACCCTTCCACCGCCGCAGAAAACTCCAGGCCGTTACGGCCCAACGTTGTCCTCATCGTTACTGACGACATGGGCTGGGGTGACGTGGGTGTTCAGGGGGCGAAGGGGTTTCAGACGCCTCAGCTCGACAGACTCGCTGCTGAAGGCACTCGATTCACCAGCTTCTATGTGGCTCAAGCTGTCTGCACGGCGTCCCGAGCGGCGCTGATGACAGGCTGCTATCCAAACCGGCTGGGCATGCAGGGCGCATACAATCACACCAGCCGCGATGGAGTGGCGGCCAGCGAATGGCTCCTGCCGGAAATGTTTCGCGACTGTGGCTATGCGGTCGGCGGTTTCGGCAAATGGCATCTGGGCACACGGCCCGCATTTCACCCGCTGCGACACGGCTTCCATGAGTGGCTGGGAATTCCGTACTCGAATGACAATTCGAAATACCATCCGGTGCTGGCAAAGGAGATGCCGCCTCTGCCCCTGTACGACGGTGAACGGGTGACCGAACGGGACCCGGACCAGTCCCGCTTCACTCAGCGATTCACTCGCCGCGCCATCGAATTCATGGAGCGTCACGTCGATCGCCCCTTCTTTCTCTACCTCCCGCACGTGATGCCCCATGTGCCGATCTTCGCCTCACCGGAATTCGCCGCCCGCAGTCCGCAGGGCGCGTACGGGGATGTGATGCAGGAACTGGATGCCTCCACAGGCGATCTGCTGCAGGCACTCAAACGCCTGCAGCTGGACGAACGAACGCTGGTGATCCTGATCTCCGATAACGGGCCGTTTCTGTCCTACGGCAACCACGCAGGTTCTGCCGGGCCGTTCCGCGAGGGCAAACTGACAACCTTTGAAGGTGGTGTCCGTGTTCCATGTCTGGTGCGCTGGCCCGGGCAGGTTCCGGCAGGACGCGTATCCGATGTGCCATTCATGGGCATCGACTGGCTGCCCACACTGACAGAGCTCGTCGGCGGAAAGCCGTCAGAGCTGCCGATTGACGGGCGTTCCGTCACCGGCCTGCTGTTCAATCGCCCGAATGCCACCGCACCACACGAGTTCCTGTACTTCTATTCCGGCACAGCACTTCAGGCTGTCCGCAGCGGTCCGTGGAAACTGCACTTTCCACACCCGTTCATCACGCCCGCAGGGGCCCCCGGAAAAGACGGCAAACCCTCCGGCTTCGGCACTCTCGCCCCCGCGTCCATTCAACAGTCCGGCGTCGAAGGCATCGCGACTCGACACGGGTATCGAATTGAGCTGCTGGACGAATCGCTGTTTCAACTGGATCAGGATCCCGGTGAACGGGTTAATCTGGCGAAGCAGCATCCGGAGGTTGTGCAGCGGCTGAGTGCTGCTGCGGAGGCAGTGCGGCAGGAGCTGGGTGATTCTCTGAGCGGCATTTCAGGACAAGGACTGCGGTCTCCGGGGCTGGATCCGCCCTGACTCCGAGAAACATTCAGGGCTGAATGCATCACCACCCATTGTCAACAGTTTTTCAACCGTTTTTTTCGGGGGGCATCGCAGCGATGATTCGTATCCGTCACCTTGCGGCTGTCACGGGGCTGTTCTTCGCGGCTTTCGCCAGCGCCGCAGCTCAGACAGACACCACGGACCAGCAGCGGCCAGGAATTGTGCTGATGATGGGCGATGATCATGGCTGGGAAGAGACCGGCTACAACGGGCACCCCCATGTGCGCACCCCCGTGCTTGATGACATGGCTGCGAGTGGGCTGCGGTTCAACCGCTTTTATGCGGGGCATTCCAATTGTTCGCCGACACGGGCCAGTTTTCTGACAGGACGAAACCCCAATCGCATGGGCACGTACGCTCCAGGCTGGTCGTTTCGTCCTGAAGAGATCACGATGGCGCAGCTGCTGTCACAGGCCGGCTACCGCTGCGGGCATTTTGGCAAGTGGCATGTGGGACCGGTCCGCGGAGATTCGCCGGTGTCGCCTGGAGCGATGGGGTTTCAGGAATGGTTGTCGCACGATAACTTTTTCGAGACCGATCCGGTGCTCTCACGCAATGGCGGCCCCCCGCAGAAAATTGCCGGCGAAAGCTCAGACATCCTGATTGATGAGGCGATTCGGTTTATTGATGCGGCGCGTCAGGCGGAGCAGCCGTTTCTGGCAGTGATCTGGTTTGGCTCGCCCCACGAACCCTACATCGGGCTGCCGGAGGATCTGGCACGGTACGACAATCTGCCGGCCACGTATGCGAAATCGGTGAGTCTGACTTCGGTGGAGACCGGCGATCAGGTGCGAAGACCCCAGGGTGAAGTGTTGCGGGAACGCTATGCAGAAATCACGGCCATGGATCGGGCGATCGGGCGGCTGCGACAGCACTTGCAGACCCGGGGGTTACGGGACAATACGCTGGTGTTCTATTGTGGCGACAACGGCACGCCTCCCGAAGCATCGCTGGGACGACCCCATCGCGGTCAAAAGAGCACGCTGTATCAGGGAGGACTGCTGGTTCCCGGAGTGCTGGAATGGCCCGCACGAATTCCAAGGCCGCTCAGCACGGATCTGGCAGCCTGTACGAGTGACCTCCTGCCAACACTCTGTGCAGCCACCGGGGCCTCACAGCCTCGACGCGTGCTGGACGGCATTGACCTCAGCCCCGCATTCGCCGGACAGCTTGAGCAGCGACCTCAGCCTCTGTGCTTCTGGGAATTTGACATTCGCCAGGCAAAAATCGGTCAGGCTGAGCCGTGGATCGAACCGCAGCTGCAGCAGGGTACGACTCCGCTGCTGAAGCTCATGGACGGCAAGGCCACTCGCGACTTTAAGAACTTTCGCCTGCCCGACGCCACCCGCCTGCAACCCGGCGGCACCGCAGCCGTGATTGATGGCCCATGGAAGCTGATTGTGCAGCACGCAGGCCAGACGCCACCCCGAAAGGAACTCTTCGATCTGACCCGTGATCCCGGGGAGTCCATCAATCTGACAGACACGCAGCCGGCCATGACCGTGAAACTGGAGCAGCAACTGCAGCACTGGCAAAACTCCGTGCTCAGGAGCCTCGCCGGAGAAGATTATTCGCAGTGAACGCAGAAGCGTGCGGTTCGCAGACGGCCCGGAAGTTCTGGAATCCAGGGCGATCAGCGGCTCAAATCCCCCCTCTCTCTTTTTAGGGGAGAGGGGAGCCAGATGCGTGCTTTGTCCGAAAGTCAAGGCCATTGGGCGGAAGCCCAATGGCTGCGATTCGCACCGCGGGGCCGCGCGGATCGTTGTCGTTGCCGGCAGCGAAGATGCGGCTCGGCAGGAGCCTCGCCCTGGGATGACGAAAGCTTCCAGGCTGGGGGCTTTGGGTAATTTTTTGGGATTGAAAAATATTACGCTCCAACGTACTCGCTTGGTGTCTCAAACCCACGAAACGAAGGAGCGTAATAGTGGACTCAGTATCCTCATATTCC
>JBJTOM010000268.1:0-4632 GCA_046074585.1 Planctomycetota bacterium
TGATCGAACCGTTATTTCCGGACTCAATTTTACCGATCAGCCGGCGCCGGCGTCAGCGCCGTCACAATCCGCAACTCGCGAAACGTCGCATTCCAAACGTCCATGTTCACCTTCAACTGCACGACCGCTGCACCAAACAGCACGATCCGCGGCGCGGCACTGCTCATCGCAGATTCCACCGGAGTCAGCATCAGCGGGTCAACCTTCCATGCCAACACCGTCCGCAGAACGACCGGAACAGCCGCTTTCGGAGGTGCTGTGGCTGTCAACGGAACGTCCACCACAGACGTCCTGTTTGAGAACTCCACATTTTTCGCGAATGAGGCCGATACCAGCGGCGGTGCTCTGTATCTCAGCAACCCCTCCGCAGCCGTCACCCTCAACCACGTGACCGTCGCGGATAACGTGGCCTATACGGCCGCCGGTGCCGCAGCCATTCATCGTGCGGCGGCCGCCTCCCTTGCCATTCGCAACAGCATCGTCGCCATCAACAACAACATCCGCCAGGTGTCACTGCGTTCGGTCGTTGCCGACCAGCTCATTGTCGGCAATGCCACCATCACCAATTCGCTGGTCTGGTTTCCACCAAGATCCCTCAGCGGCCTCCCCATAGATGCTGCTCAAAGAGATCCCGTGCTGGCCCCCCTGCAGGATGCCGGAGGCCGAACACTCGTGATGCCCCCCAGCAATTTCCTCGCAGGTTTCGGCTTTCGTACCTACCAGCAGGGAACCACCACCGTCATCATGAGCACCAGTCCGGCCATCGACAAGGTTCCCCCAGGCAGCTCAGGAACCACCGTTGACCAGCGCGGAGTCACTCGGTCATTCGGCAACGCCGACATCGGCGCCGTCGAAGTACAGGCCATCCAGTCCCGTGCCCTCCAGGTGAACAGACTGACTTCAACGGCCGGCCAACTCCTGATCGGCTGGAGTACGCTCAACGGAGCCGACATTATTCAGGCCGACCGCGGGGCGCCGGCACCCGGAGCAACCGCTGCCGTTGACATCATGCTCACACCGCTCGACGCTGTCGCCAATGTCACGGGAGACACCTGGAAGTCCCTCCTGGTCGACTCCCGCCCCGTCCAGCTGGTTGGCACTCCCCCAACTGCGGCCGGACAAAAGTTACGCATCCGACACTTCCTGAGTACCCCGATCGACAGATCCCGCAGTGATCTTGAAATGCGACTTCAGGGACTTCCCGCCGGCAGGTACCGCGTGGAAATCCTCGGACTCAACGCAGATCGGGCTGTCAGTGGCATGTCCTACGCTGTCGGTGTTGTCGGCACGTTCAACGCGTTGCCCGCCGGCCCCAGTGGCTCGCGTCTGCTGGATGATCTGTTTTCCGGGCAGGGAGGAAACGTCACCGGCTGAGAACGTCGCTTCCTGAAAATAAACACTCACCAACAAGAGCAGGGGCTCCGAGCCTGACCGCCCGGAGCCCCTCTCTCGTCAGGTTGCGAAACGCTGTCCTCTAACGAGCACGCGCCCGTGGCACCCGGAACGGGCTTCCCTGGCGATCAAAATAGTAGGCAAACTGCACCTGCAGCTCACTGTCAAACTGACGGTCCGTCCGTGTCAGCGGCACCACATAAGCACACGTCAGCCGGGACTGCTGACCAAACTCAGTCGTCAGACCGCTCGTCAGGTTCGCTACACCCAGCTGTGACCCAGCCGTACCGAACACCAGCGGTGCCCCGGCAATTGAACCCTGACCACCCACGCCACTGGCCGAAAAGTCCAGTGCATCAGTCCCCTGAAGCGTCTGATTAAAGTGGATTTCCAGAATCCCAGCCAGACCCGAAACTTCTGAAGCTCGACGAGTATTCAGGTTGCGATAAAGCCATGTGCCCGCCTGCATGTCAACGTAGAGCGTCGTCGGGTCCTGCAGACGACCGGCTGCCCTGCCACCCGTGAACCGTTCGTCCACATAAACCAGCTCCCCGTTCGTGTCCACTGACACCTGACTCATCGCCTGAAAAAACAACCGGTCGGTCGGTGTCCACAGGAATCCGGTGAACGGCGAAAGATGGACGGATTCAGAAACGCGGGTCACTTCGTATGCCACGTTGCTGAATGTGAGGTCATCAGCGGTCGGCAGTTCCACCGCAAGACCTGCTGAAAATCCGAATCGATCGGTCGCCAGCAGCAGCTGTTTGAGCGAGACGTTCAGGTTACCCAGCTCGTAATTGGTGGAACCAATGACCTCGCCCGCACCACTTAACGCCTGCGCGCTGTCAAACGTGTACGCCATTGGCATACGCACTTCAACAGATGCCTCACCGTCGGCGAATGTCTTTTCAAAACCAGGCACCCAGCGGTGAATGTCCTGGGGACCACCAGGTCCTGGAGCATCCTTGAACCAGCCATAGCCCAGCAAAATGCGATCCCGCGGAATCGGATTGGATTGCTCGGCCGCTTTGAACCGGGAAATCACAACACCCGTCCGAGGAAGCACCAACGCCTGACCGAATCCGAAGCCCCCGGGATTAAACGTTCCACCTGTCAGACTCAGGTCAGCCTGATCAGTTCCGGGACTTCCCGTCCGCGCTGCTCTCAGCAATGCAAGGTCGGCCGCTGTGATCGCTCCCACCCGGTTCGCAGTGAATGAACTCTCCCGACTCAGAAACGACAGCAGTTCCTCCTGCTGCGCTGGAGAGAGCTGGGATATGTCCAGATTGCCAGTGTTGGGGTCAATCGCGTCGTTGGTGAAAAACAGGTCCAGATCAATCGCCGTCGCACGGCCAAAGGATGCGGATCCCGCAGGAATGAACACCCGAAATCCGTTATTCGCCGTGTCCTCCGTTCGCACAAAACCGCTCAGATTCGTCCCCCCCAGCGACACCAGCTGGGGATTAAAGAATGGCGTGTTGGCCGTGAAGGTGCTGGTGTTGAAGAACCCAAGGAAGTCGCTGGCCTGATCCACCGTGGCCGTGGCAAGTGCGGTCGCCTGCGGATTATCACCCTGAAAATCATTGAGCAGTTGCTGGGGTGGCGCATCCGGCGGGTTCACCGGTCGTGGAGGGTTGGGATTTGGAGCGTTGTTGTTATTATTTGGTGCGGGATCATTGCCAGGCCGATCAGGGTCCGCAGGCCGATTGGGATCCGCAGGCTCATTGGGATCAGCCGACGGTTTGTTCGGATCGGGCGGGACGGGTGGTTTTGGAACGGGTTTCATCCCCGGCGGGCAGGGATTATCCAGCGACGCCCGTCCAGGCGGCGGACAGAACACATTGCCTTTTTTGTCTTTCTTCCAAAGCTGAAGTTGTGCGGGCAGTGGCGTGCTGACGGAGACCAGCACCAGCACGGCCGTCATTTGCACCAGCCATCTGCAGCGTGATGACCTGGATTTCATGGAAACCTCCCTGTTTCATCCCCTGAAAATACCGGTTTCCTCCCAGAGCAGCCATGGCAACGAGGGACAGAACTACCGGCAAAGACACCTGTTCCGGTAATTCTCGGAAATCAGACTTTGGTGCTTGCGAAGATTCAATCGGATGGGTAACAATTTTAGCTGGAGGACGAATACAAACCTCCTGAACCCCCTGAATTCACGCCCATGGGTGGTGTTTGTTACTCTGCTATGCTGTTTTTTTCATGGAGCGACGCGGTTTTTCCCTGCGGATTTGATCGCATTTTTCGACAATTCCGGGAAGATTCAGGCGGTCCAGTCGTTTCCATGCCAGCAGCGTTTCCAGTCGTCGGGGCGTTGTCTGGCGTTCCCCGGTTTCCGTTTTTCCGTCTGTTGAGGGACTTATGTGGCGATCCGGACAAAAATGTACGTGGCTTCTGGCCGGCGTGGTATTCGTACTGGGCTCAGCCGTCGTTTCTGCACAGGACAGTGCTGATCCGGCCGAACAGCAGCGGCTTGCTCTTGAGGCACAGCGAATTCTGAAGGAGCGTTGTGCGAACTGCCACAACGGCCAGAAGCGCGAAGGTGGCCGGCTTTCAGTAGAGGACTACGGGGTCCTGACTGAAACGGTCACCGGGGAAACCTATGAAACCTTTGTGAAGCCAGGCAGCCTGAAGGACTCCGGGATCTGGGATCAGGTTGCAGTGCTGAAAGAGATGCCCAGGAATGGCAAATCTCTCAGCGACGATGAACTGTCCACGCTGCGGACCTGGATTGAAAAAGGCGCCCCTTCGTGGGAAACGTCGCGGAAAATCGAATTTATAACAGAGCAGCAGCAGCTGAAATCCATCAGGGATTACCTCACGGACGCAGAGCCCCGAAAAATTCCTCAGCTGCGATTTTTTACTCTGGCCAACATCTATAACGACCCGTCCTATTCAGAGCGGGATCTGAATCTGCACCGCGCGGCCCTGTCAAAGGCTGTGAATGCCATGAGTCGTGCCGGTGCAATCATTCTGCCGGCCGCGATTGATGCTCAAAAGACAATCTATGCGGTGAACATTTCCGAACTGGGCTGGCAGGACGACTGGAGTGAAGTCATCAAAAAGTATCCATACGGGCTCAAGCCGATCAACAGCAAAGCAAATCCCGAGGTGCGGCGGATTTATGATGCCATCGAAAAGCTTTACACCTCCGTAGGGGTGGGGTTTGGTGGGGCGGCGGGAATCCGCGTTGATTGGTTTGTCACCCGGGCGACGCGCCCGGATCTGTATCATCGA
>JBJTOM010000269.1:0-3983 GCA_046074585.1 Planctomycetota bacterium
CGACACCAGAACCCCGCGTTGCGGGGACAGTCCCTGCGGCAAGAGCAAGCTGGAGCGTCCGATTTGAGCGCCCCGGCTGTGACGATTTTGGGGTCTGTGCTGAAGTTAACGGTTGCAGCGATCACCACGATTGCAGAGCAACGGGCGCGATCGCAATCCGGCAAGCGCCGCCGCCAGGATCAGTCCCCGCAGAACGGACAACACAGCCTCTGTCGCGTTCCATCGCCGGCGAAGGCCGTTGTCGGGAGGGCGAAGGGCCCTGCAGACGTGTTCGCAACCCTGCCAGGAGTCGTGGTCTCACGCAAAGTCGCAAAGACGCACAGGAGGAACAAGAGGTTCCGATCTCCATGATTTCCTCTGGCCGCCCTGAACGCCGTTTCGTCCTCCCACCTGCGTCCTCCCGCTGCCGCCTGGCGCAGGAAAGTCGGGGCCGTTGCACTGAAACCACGCAGTTGCCATGCACTCTCTCATTCACTCCGTTTTTTCCGTTCCGGAAATTCTGTGTTTGACGGATACAACGCCCCGGTTTATCCTTTCCGCTCGAGATTCAGTCTCGGTGTCGCAACTCGCCCGTTTCCCGCTTCGCCGCATTTGGCCGCTCCAACGGTCAATTCCCCGACGAAGTCCCCACGTTCGCCCACCCTCACCAGCCCCACCATTTGCGTTGAAGGAGCGACGCCTTGTTGAATTCCCCGAGAATTCAACTTGCGGAGTCACCGTATGCGTACTTCGATCGCTTATCTGCTCCTGCTGACCCTGCTCACCACCACGCAGGCTGCCGTCACCCACGGACCAGATCCCGCAAACAGCCCCAACAGCCTCCGCGAAGGCGAATCAGCTCCGCGTTTTGAAGCCCCGGGGCACAATGGCCAGCTGTGGAAGTCGGAAGACCACGTCGGCAGAAAGTACGTTGTCGTTTTCTTCTACCCTGCGGCCTTCACCAGCGGCTGCACCCGGCAAGCCTGCCTCTTCCGCGACCACCTGTCCCAACTGCAGCAGGCCGGCGTCGAGGTTGTCGGGATCAGCGGTGACCGGTCCGATGGCCTGCGACTGTTCCAGAAACACCACTCCATCAATTTCCCGCTGCTCAGCGACGAAAACGGTCAGATTGCCAAAGCTTTCGGCGTTCCCGTCCGGGACGGCGACACCATCATCAGATCAATCGACGGCGTCGAACACTCCCTTGTCCGCGGGGTCACCGCCAGTCGCTGGACCTTTGTCATCGCTCCAAATGGCCGCGTCATCGCCAAAAACACGGCTGTCGATCCGGAAAAAGACGCCACAAATGTGCTGGAAATCATTCGACGTTCCGCGGCGTCTACACAATAATACCGTCGTCAGGCCCCGTGGATGTTCCGCCGGATTGTCCGGTGCCACGGTGTTGCCCGGTTCAGGTTGTTATGTCCTGTGGAGTATTTCTCAATGAAGAAGTTGATCGCTCTCTGTGCACTCGGACTGGTTCTCTCCGGTCTGCAGTCCGTCAATGCTGGCGACCTGAAGTCCGGTCTCCAGAAAGCAGATTTTCCCGCAGCGTTCTACGTGACCGACGTCACGGGGCCCGCAGCCTCCACGAAACTGTGCTACCGCTGCCAGTACGGTGCTCGCCCCGTCGTCAGCCTGTTCGTCCGCAAGATGGACGAAAAGACCACCAAGCTGGTCAAGGAACTGGACGCCGTTGTCGCTAAGAACTCCGACAAGCAGATGCGTGCCTTCGTCACCGTCCTCACCACCGACCCCGATGCTCAGGAAGCCTCCCTCAAGAAAATCGCCGACGAACAGAAGATCGCTCACACCCCGCTGACCGTCTTCGAAAACAATGTCGGCCCGGCAAACTACAAGATCGCCGCCGAAGCAGACGTCACCGTCATGATGTGGGTGGATTCTGACGTGAAGGTCAACCACGCTTTCGCCGCCGGCAAGCTCACCGACGAAGCGATCGCAAAGGTCGTCAAAGACACCGCAGAGATCCTCAACTGATCTCAGCAACACCCCGCTGCCTTCAAAGCCTCGACCCGTTTCCATCCGGAAACGGGTTCTTTTTTTGTCGTCCGCCGGTTCCTCCACCGCCCGGTACACCCACACTTGCCAACGCCTCCCACGCAAAATACGATTTTCGACCATCCCGTCCCAACTCCCCCTGAACCCGGTTTCCAATGCCATGACCGTTTCTGCGCAACCAGATGTCTGGCAGTTTCTTCCTCGCGACGCCGAATTCCTCCAGCAGTCGCTCACCGGGACCAGCCGCACCTTCGCACTCGCCATCCCGCTTCTTGAACCCGGCCGCCGGTTCAAAGTGGGGCTCACCTATCTGCTCTTCCGCGTCGCAGACAGCATCGAAGACGCAGCCGACGCCGACGCCACCGCCAAGATCCGCCTGCTGTCCACGCTCGACACCGCACTGACCGCCCACACCGCTCCAGGCGACCCCAACGCATTCAGCGGTCTCTGGCCAGCTGACACGGCTGTCGAGCAGCTCATGCGGGCCACTCCACGCCTGCTGCGCCTTCTCCAACAGCTCCCGCCGGCACACGCGGCCGTCATCCGCCGATCCCTCTGCGGAACGCTCACCGGCATGAAAGCCTTCCTCGCCGGAAGTGCCGGAACAGATCGCCAGATCAGCATCGAATCCATCTCCGACCTGCGACTCTACTGCTACTCCGTCGCAGGCATCGTCGGTGAACTGCTCACCGACCTCTTCGTACTCGAACACCCCTGCCCCGCCCATATCGCTCAGGACCTCCGCGAACTGGCCGTGGCCTTCGGCGAATTCCTGCAGCTCATCAACATCCTCAAGGACTCCGACGGAGACCTGTCAGACGGTCGCGTATTCATTCCCGCCGGAGCCAATCGACAAGCCGTCACCGAAATCGCTCTCGCCAGCCACCACGACGCCGCACGCTACCTGACACTGCTCGAAACCTGGACTTTCCCCCCGGATGTTCTGGCATTCTGCCGCTTCATTTTTCTGCTGGCAGAAGGCTCTCTGAAATGCCTGCAACAGCACGGCCCCGGCAGCAAGCTCAGTCGTGCCGCCGTACAGCAGATCCTTGCCAGCGTGCGGTAAGCGTTCGGCTGTCGCTTTTCCCCCAGCCAGTGAATGTCGCGGCCGGAATACTGGCCCATCCACGGCAGACTGAGTACGAGCATGAAAACGAAGAGGAATCACGTGGACCACCCTGGCGTCAAAACGAGAATTCATGCGCAGCAGTGACCCAGGCGTCTGGAACAGGAGGACGCCTCTGGTCGCTTCCACGCCAGTCGCTCCTTCCGGCGTGAGATCTTCAAGCGTATCGGCGGCTGGCCTTCGACCAAACAAGGTTTCCTCTATCTGCGGAATCCGTTGAATCTGTGGGCCAAATCCGAATCCCTTGTCGCTGCCTGAAGGACCCGCCCGCAGTTGCGACACTCCGGACGGAGTACGTTGATCAACAGCTTTGTCGTCTGCAACGCCAGCGGTGGAGCAACCACCTGCCGAGACGGTCGTTTTAGCCTTGACTCAGGAGGTGTGTTTTTATACACTTACTTACGCCAGCTCACCCCTGTTCCTTCGCCCCTGGAACCATTCCTCATGCACTGGGCACGCCCTCCCCAACCTCAACTGCAGCCGGTGCTTTTACAACCGCTCGTCGACGTACTCGTCGGGCCTCATCACCCCGCCAGGGTGCTCGACAAGTTTCTCTCCCAGGCTGACTGGTCCCCCTTCGAACGCCTGACGGAATTCAAAAAGTCAGCGAGGAGATCTCCGGGAAATTCGATCCGATCAACAAGTCAGCAGATCAGGATCAGGGGGATGCCGCTTCTGAACTCGCCACACCACAGAAGGCGCCGACTGCAGCAGAACTCAGTGATTCTCGATGCTGACGTGATCAACCACGATGACAAGGCCCGGCATGCGATGGCATCAATTGACCGTGTCAAAGAGTCACTCGGACTCACCGAATACCCATCCACACTGCTCGCGGATGGTGCCATGGCGACCACGG
>JBJTOM010000270.1:0-972 GCA_046074585.1 Planctomycetota bacterium
GCTCTTCCAGCTGACTGGGCTGTGCTGCGGGCTGATTCTGAAGTTCGACACGTTTTGCGGCGTCGCGGTTGCGCTGGTCTCTGAGATCAAGGAGGCGTTTGCGGGCATCTTCCAGCTGCAGCTGCACGCGGTTGACGGCCGCCTGGGCGGTTTGTAAGCGAGCTGTCGCCGCCGACAGTTCGTGCTGGAGTTCTGTGAGAGCAGGCTGGAGGGCTTGGCGCTGCGCGGCGATCGCCGTGAGGGATTCTGTGAGGGCCGGGATTCCGCCGGGCGGCCCGATCCAGGTCTGCAGGTCGGGGACGAGCACCGACCGCTGCCACGTCTGCGACCTGGCAATCTGTCGGAGGATGTGTCGCAGGTCATACTGGCTGGCCACCAGTTCTTCGGTGAGCAGTCGGAGGAGTGCAGCGGAGACGGGCGGGTTGTCTGAATGATGCATGTCAACGGGATGAACGATGCCCTGTCCCAGCATGGCGGCCCAGAGTCGATTGGCGAGATTGCGATTGAAGGCGTGGTTTTCAGGGTGGGTGGCGAGGACAGCCAGTTGTTGCCGACGACTGTAGCGGGGAATTCCACGTTTGTTCTTTTCGGGCGCGACGATGTAGGAGTCGGTGGCGTCGACGAAGTCCGGTTCGGCGTCCATGGCGAGCGACATGGGGAGGGTGGGATGTGCAGGGGCGCGCGGGGAGTCCGGCCGGAAGACGGAGGCGAATTCAAGTGGTGCATCGCTTTTTTCCCCGAGAAACGGTTTGTTGCCGCGTTTTTCGTCCATGTAGAGATAGGTGCGATTCACGAACGACAACAGTCCGAAGTATTCGGCCTGGGTATAGTCAGCGACCAGCGGGTGATCGTGGCACTGAGCGCACTGCACGTCGCGCCCGAAGAAAATCCGACCGATGTCCCGGGTGACCAGATTGGGGTCTGCCTGTCGATTGAGCACAAAACCTGCTGCCGCTCGAAATTCCGCGTCAG
>JBJTOM010000271.1:0-24134 GCA_046074585.1 Planctomycetota bacterium
TCAAGGCCATCGAGGATCCAGAGCATTCCGCGCTGCGGGTCGTCCCAGAACTCGTCGCTGGGATCCCGCTGCCCGGTCGGTGCTCCGTAGCTGGACGTTTCCCGCTGCAGAAAGTTCTTCAGGGACAGCAGTGGATCGAGCCCTGCGGAAAGATTGTCGACAGTCAGGTTTCTTAACTTCAGCAGAACCGGACGCAGACCAGTCGGCAGTCCCAGAGCCTCTGGCCTCGCCGTGCCGCTTGCCAGCCGCCACGCCAGCTGACGGGCCCACGTGGTCTTGCCGGCCCCGGGTTCCCCCAGCACCACCACGCCACGTTTTTTCTGCTGCTGACACTGCTGGAACATCCATTCCGGACCCTTCTCCGCAAGGTCCTGCTCGACGGACATTTCTGATTCAGCTGACTCGTCGTCTTTGGACGTGGCCAGCCCATTCCCCTGCGGCAATCGCTCCGGTTCGTCTTCTGACCGTTGCCGGGTGAATCGCACCAGCCGCAGCGGGACGTAGACGTCGTCTATCGGCAGATCCACCTGAAACGACCGCCCCATCCCAAGCAGCTGAATGCCGCGGGTGTCTTCGGCGAGTCGGTGGATGTAGTGCGCGATGGCGGGAGGGTGGGGAGGGAGTGGCGGTGGTGTTGGAGGCTGCTCACGGTCGAAGAACGGAAGCTCCCTGGAGACCGCACCAGTTTGCCATTCGAACGTGGCCGAATGGGGATCAAACTTTAAGGATCGACAGGAAAATCGATCATGGCAGATGCGGATGAGCCGCACCGAATTGTGGTGCTGCGACCCTGAGTAAGCCGCTCCGCCTGTCAGGTGATAGGCCCCCTGAGCGATCCGGTCCGGTTCCCGCACCTCGCCGTGATTGTGTCCGGTCAACAGCAGATGACAGCGTTTCGCGAGGACGTCCTGAGTGTTTGGACGTCCATCCCAGGCGTTGGTCTCAGCGGTATGCCACCATCCGGGAGGATGATGGATCAGGGCCACAACTGGTCTGGACGACTCATGAGCGAACAGCAGCTGCTGCTGAGCGATCAGGCGGTCGAGATGCGGACGGCCGATCCACAGTTTGCCCTGATCCTCACCACGACAGCACCATGCGGAATTCAGCGCGGCAAAGGCAATTCCCTCCAG
This sequence comes from Planctomycetota bacterium, assembly GCA_046074585.1. Lineage (GTDB taxonomy): Bacteria > Planctomycetota > Planctomycetia > Planctomycetales > Planctomycetaceae > SXXK01. The sequence goes on from JBJTOM010000271.1 coordinate 1,134, forward strand.
CTCGGTCATGCCAACCAGGAAGGACGATGTGCCATCCAGCGAGTAAGCTGCGACGCCGGCCTCCTGACAAAACTCCGAGAACGCAGCGAATGCCCGCAACCGATTTTTATGGATCGGAATCCGTAACAGCCGGTCCGCCTCTTCAGATACGGACGGCACTCCAACACCCTCTTCCTCATCCCGATCAATATCATGGTTTCCAGCACAGACCAAAACGTTCTGATACCCAAGCCCGATGGCCTTCAGAAGATCGTCAAACCACTCCCTTGCCTGTTCGTAGTCCTTCTGGTTGCCCCGCCAGCCGATGTCCCCTGTGACCGCCACGATCTTCGGACGCCACTCCGGTTCACTCCTGACGTGGTCACCAAGGTGCCTCACGAGCGAATTCAGACAATTCCGGCGACGGTCCTTCGCCGACGGACCATCACCTGAAGCAGGTTCCCACCCGAAATGCAGATCCGTTAAATGCAGTATCACCACCGGCGCCATGGCATTTCTCGCAGCAGTACCCCTGGGCAATCCACCAACTGCGTTTAGAATACCGGCCCTGCATCAGCAAAACAACCCGTTCCATTTTTCGCTTCAGGGCAGCGGGATTGCGTGAGTTGCGAGATGAGATCAATGGGACATACCGGGACATAAGGGACGCAGGGGACATGTGGCCAGGGGCCAATGGCGTGGAAGTTCTCTGGCATCCTGTGAACAGACGGGAGAAGGCCCGGGAGGATGAGGCTCCTGCCGAGCCACCGAACGCTGGTCCGCGCTGTAAGCGATTGCCAGCGATTTTGCGAAGCAGCGGGGATCGCCGCAGTCCTCGCGGCAGGGATACGGCTCAGCAGGAGCTTCGCCCTCCCGACACCCCCTCTTGCCAGAAAGTCAAGGCCATTGGGCTCCGATCCGGCACTCTCGCTGCCTTCTGCAACCACTCCTGTTTCAATCAGCGCCACGCCAGGCAACAGACCACGCGAGCTGCCCAAACCTGTTGTTGGTTTCCCGGAGGTCTGGGGGCTGGCCTCCAGATCCCCTCCAAACAGCTCCCCCAAAATCTCCTTCCGTTTTTTCGGTTCAACATCTCTCCACTGGCGAAACTCTGAGTCCCCTCTGACCATTACACGCGAAGATCAAACTTTCATCCAGATACCTCCACACGACCCGGATTGACTTCGTTCAGCTCTGTTTCACCTGAATTCGTCCTTCCGCAACCAGCAGCCTCTGCAGATACTCAACTCCGCCTGCTTCATCCGCAAAGACTCCCTGCAACTGCGCTTCGTGGCAGAACTGAAGTACCTGGCGGAACCAGACACCCGGCTGATATCCAAGGGCGATCAAATGCCGCCCGAGGACTAGTGGCGGGGGACCGGCAGGTCCGACTTCGCAAACGCCCTGCTGGAGAACGGCAGCCGCGCGGTCGGCGAACTCCCGCAGTTCAGGCGACAGGCCCGCTGACAGTGGCGGACGACCACTCAGGTCCGCTTCAATCAGCCGGATCAACTGCGGCAGCGTGGCTGGGCGCAGCCGGATGAGCAATCGACGGAGGGCTGAAGAGCTGAGCCGTGGCTGCGCGTGCGCCAGATGTTCAGCAACCAGCGGGAGCACTGGACTGATGATGGTCTCCGGAGCCCCGATCCGACTCAGAAACTGCTCTGCCAGTGGTACACCTGCCGACGCATGTCCCGGAGCCTTCCACCGCCCCTGAGCAAGGACTGTGGTGGAGGGCTTGCCGAGGTCGTGGCAGAGTGCTGCGAAGACCAGTTCGATGCGGTCGTCTTCGTCCAGATTTTCGCGGTCGCTGATCGTCGCCGCAGCATCACAGACGTACAGCGTGTGAACCCAGACGTCACCTTCAGGATGCCAATGAGGATCCTGGGGAACGCCGGGGAGGGCAGCGAGTTCGGGAAAGAGGCAGAGCTGTTCAGTGGCGTGGAGCTGCCGCAGCGGCTCCGCCGGTCGCGGAGCCAACGCCCAACTACGCCAGCCATTCCAGGTGAACGCCATAGATCCTCCCCCATTCACGCCGCGCTTGTCAGGAAGCGGCCCCTCCATCCTCACCGACAACCTCCTCACTCCGCGTTAACAGATCCCTCCATCGATCCACAATACTCGTGATCTCTCTGAGCGCATCTGTGGCGGCGTCCGGTCGGGCAACGACCTGATCGAGACAGCCATAGTGCTCCTCGATGCACTCCAGCAGCAGGCGCCGGATGGCCGCTTCAGCCGGCCGATCGGGCAGCCGGCTCTGCAGATACAAATTCTCCAGCTGCTTCTCTTTTTCGGCCGCCCAGCTGCGAATATCGGCTTCCGTGACCTCACCGCGGCGAATGGCTTTCAAATGTTCGCGATCCCGCCGCAGATCCATGTCACCATGGAGAAGCAGCTGTTCGCATTCGTAGAGCAGCCGGACGACATGATAGGCGTATTTCACATCAAAGCCATACTGTTCACGCAGCTCCGCTCGCTTTCCCTGCGGCTGCCGTGACTGCATTTTATGCAGCTGGGCATAGCCATAACCCTTGAACCGAGTCCAGAGTCCCTTGTGCAGGAACAGCTGGCGGCGTTCACGCACCATGCTGCCAGCACGTGTGAGATGCAGAACGCACTCCTGTGCTGTGAACAGTGAGTCGATCAGGTTGGGGTTGCATTCCATGCAAAGCGTGAAGTATCGCGGCAGACTGTAGACATTGATATCGTATTCACAGCCCTTGCCGGCATGGGCATCCGGATCGTGGATCTGATGCTGTTGAAAGACATCAAAACGCGGCTGTGGCCTGCCGAACCCGGCAATCTCGCCCGCCAGATGGGGAAACAGATGATCACGGGGTGGCATGGCAACGCCGTAGACATCGACATCCGAAATGTCCGTGGAAACACCGTAGGCTGTCGAGCCCATGCGGGTTTCGTAGAGCATGTTCGTGGGCAGAAAGGCCGGTGGCCGCAGCAGTCCGCGGGACGTGAGCTGCTGAACAAGAGATGCCATAACGATTACCCCTGCAGTGAAAGGTACCGGAAGACCGAGGACAGTCTCAGGACAGCCGCAGGCAGATACGGGTTCAGTTTTTCGGGTGTGCCACGAGCAGGGCTGTGAAAACAATCGCAGCCGTCTCGATCCGCAGAATGGTTCTCGGCCAGTGTATCAGCCGAGCGCCGACGGCCACAGCCGCAGCCACCTCGGTTTCCGTAAAACCTCCTTCCGGACCGATCAGCAGGAGTTGCTGACCGGCGTCTGCTGTGCCCACAGACGCCGGGCTGGATGACCGGGCCGATGCAGCCGCCGGGTCCAAGGGAGGACTCCCGGGAGCCAGTTCATCAGGAGGATGGGCCAGCACCAGTCGGCATTCGAGCTGGTCTGCCTGTTTGAGCAGGCTGCTGAAGTCTGTGAGCGGTCGCAGCTCGGGAAGCCACGCCTGCCGCGATTGTTTGCAGGCAGCAACCGCAGTGCCTCGCAGTTTCTCCAGCCGCGTTTCGCCCGGTTCGACGACCGTTCGCTCGCAGCCGAGCAGCGTGATCTGTCCCACTCCCAGTTCGGTGAGCTTTTCGATCATCCATCGCAGCCGGTCGCCCTTCGGAGGTGAGACAGCGATGTTCAGCGAATGTTCCGCCACACGAGGAACCGCTCGTCGCTGCAGAACACGGCAGACGACGCTGCGGCGAGTCATTGATTCGACGAGGGCGTCCGCGACGGTTCCGAAACCGTCAAAAAGCACGAGCGACTGCCGGGGCTTGATGCGCAGCACGTGCAGCAGGTGATGGGCTTCGCCTTCCGTGACTTCAATCCGCTCCGACTGCAGCTGTTCAGCAAAAGTCCAGGACATCAGGCCGGCTCGTCTGGGAAACAGAAAGACTCCGGGAGGCTGGCACCTGCACCGGAGTCTGAAAAGGCGTGAAATGGATGCTGTCGGAAGATCAGACTTCCGTCGGTGCCGGTGGAATGACATCAGCAGCCGCAGCCGGGATGGATGCCGGGTTTGCGCTGGGCAGTTCCAGCCACCAGTCTGCTGTGTTCCACGTTTCCATCACGGCATCGACATCGCGAGCGACCGCACTGGCAACCACAGCAGCATCCACGGGCAGCTCACGGACCACAGCGACGTCGGGATTCACCGACGCTGCAGTTCGCTTCTGCTGTTTGTCGGAGGGTGGAGCGACTTCGGGCGTCAGCAGCGGGCGATCCAGAGCGGCGAGAATGACTTCGCCGATCGGATTTTCGGATACGGGCGACTTGCTGGCCGCCACGCGGAAGCGGACCGGTGCGCTCCATGCAGATCGTTCACCAACGATGCTGACCACTCGCAGCCAGACGCGATAGGTACCAGCGGACAGTGGGGAGCCGAACTGGAACGACGTGCCTGCGATGTTGTTTTGAATGAAGGTGGCGTTGTCCGAATCACGCTGCACCCAGATTTCGTACTTGTCGGCGTCGCCAACGGCAGTCCATGAAAACCTGTGGTTTGCGGAGACGACGCCATTCGCGACGGGATTGAGCAGTGTCGGGGGACCACCGATCGTGAAATTCTTCGGAGGTGACCAGATACTGACCAGCTTATCGCCGACGGCCCGAACCCAGACGGTGTAGTCACCTTTGGGAAGGTCCATGGTGGCTTGATATGAAGTGCCGATGACAGCCTGATCCCGAAGTACGATGGCCTTCGTGGCGCGATTGGCAACATAGAGGTCGTAATACCTTGCACCGACCACCGCGGTCCACTGGAAGAACGGAGTGGTATCGAAGGTGCTGGTGAATTCGGGGCGAGTCACAGTGGGTTGGCCAATGACTGTGAATTCCTTCGCCAGACTCCAGTTGCCAAATTCACCCACTGCGTTGGCCGCCCGAACAAAGGCTCTGTATGTTCCCGAGCCCATGCTGGCCAGTTCACGATATGTTGTGGATCGGATGTCGGTTTTGTAGATCACGCGATTGGAGTTGGTGGTCACATTGTTGACCCACAGTTCGTAGCGGACAGCATCGGCAACCGCGGTCCAGGAAATATCGGGGAAGGTCGCTGCAGCTACGCCACCAGTGGTGACTGGCGCGGTGATCGTCGGTGCAGTAACGACACGGAAGTCCCTCGCAACACTCCAGAAGCCCGGGACCTCGAACTGGTCATACGCCCGGACCCAGACTCGCCACAAGCCGATGCCCAGATTCTCCGGGGGCGTGAACGAGGTGGTGGTGAGCCCGGAGCGGAAGATGTAGTTGGGAATCTTCAGACTCAGGTTGGCCAGTTGCAGGTCATACCGCACGGCACCGGGAAGCGGGTTCCAGCGAATAGTTTCCCGGGGATTGGCCGTTGTCGCAGCAGGTGCGGTGACGACCGGAGGTTCATGATCGAGCACCGTGATGTCAACGTTCGAACCAAAGTAGGCGGTCGCGGAGGCGGAGACAGAGACCAGCTGCGAGCCATCCAGATCAGGATCATTGATCGCCGCAATATCAAACGACACGGAGGGCAGCCCGGCCGGAATTGTGACAAAGGCCGGAACTGTCAGTTCGGAAGTGTCTGATGAGGCGAGGTTGACAACGAGTGGCTGCGAACGATCGGTGTTGCTGCGAGTGACTGTACCGACTGCAGCGCGTGGCCCGGCGTTTTCGAGGAAGGACGTGCGGTTGACCGTGAGCGTCACGGTTTCATAGTCCAGAACCGTGATATCAAGACTGCCGTCGATGAGGCCCGTGGCGGAACCCGTGATCCGCACAGTGCGGTTGCCCAGCAGGGCGTCGTCCAGCACTGTGACAGGAATGCTGATCGACGAGAGGCCCGCGGGGATTGTTACGACCGGTGGCACGACCAGAGCGGCTGTCGTGCCGTTGATTGTGGTCAGGTCCACATTCAGATCCACACCGAGATTTGCGCTGGCATCCCGCTGAACGGTGATGGAAATGCTGCCGGAATCTTCACGGGGATTGGTGGTGGATGTGGTGATTCGAATTCTGGGCTCCTGATCTTCCACCACCACCTGTTGTGTGAGGTTTCCGCCATATTGCGGAGAGACCACAGTGATGATGACCGTTGCGTCGCCATCGATGATGGCGTTATCGATGGCATCCATGGTGAATGTGGCGGTGTCAGAACCGGCAGCAAACTGGACAAGGAACGGTGTTCCCGTGACGACACCCGTGAAGTCCAGTTTATCACTGCGGGATGTCTGAACTTCCAGAGAAAACAGGCTGAGGTCGGTATTGAATCGCCGCAGAGTCCCCGTCACCGCAGCCACGCCGTCAGATTCGGAGACAACAGGGCGATTCACAGTGAACTGCAGGGATTCAACGTCGGTCACATCCGTCTGGTCACCACCGAGAATCATGCCCACGACGTTCACGTCCTGAGCGACCACCTGAGCGACCTGGGTGCCATCGAGGATATTATCATCGACGGCGTCGACAAAGACTGTGATCTCGCTTTGATTCGCGGGGATCACAACCTGTCGCGTGGCGGAACCGGTGAAGCCGAGTTCTGTGGGGTCGACACTGCGAAGTGTGATTGAAGCCGGGGCGAGACCGATCGTAGAGAAATCGAGGGACCAGCCGAGCAGCGATCCAAACTCATTCACGTTGTCGTCCGTGACCTCCAGCCGCCATGTGCCCTGTGCTTCTTCACCGTCAAACGCGCTCAGGCTGCCTTCCGGCATAAAGGAACCCGTAAACGGAGCTTTGCCGTGAACGATTTCAAGCTGTGCTTCGTCGTCAAGCACGGTTGCCGTCATATTTCGTTCGTTGCTGTTGAGGTCAGTGAACAGCTCGACGCGAGTCCCTTTGGGGCTGATCAGGAAGACATCGAGGTCACCCAGCCAGTCGTGGCGGAAGTTGACCGTGACATTGACATCCGTGAGGCGGGAAATCTGAGTGGGTACCACGATCGGCGAGAACGTGGTGCTGCGATCCCGGAGCTGATAGGTGAGGGGGTTGCTGAAGCTCTGCTGGGTGGTAAACGTGAAGGGACCATTGACATCGGTTCGGCGAATTCGCACGGCTGAGGCATTGGCACCGGCGTTTTCCGCAACCGTCGTCTGAATGATGTCAACCTCGATGGCCTCGTAGTCTTCGACCACTACATCTTCACTGTCCGGAACGTAACCCACCGCTGACGCTGTAATCGTAACGATCTGAGCTCCGTCGCGGATGAAGTCGTCGACAGCGTCGAATGGCACCGTTACGGAAGGCTGGCCTTCAGGAATCACAACCGTGAGCGGAACAGCAAGTTCTGTTGTGTCGGTGTTTGTCAGCTGGACAACCAGTTCTGCACGGTTCTTCGTGAAATGCTCGCCAAAGGAAACGAAAGCTGTGGAATTCGTACCGGAACTGTAGACATCAACGGATGTCAGTGCCGCCGTGGAGTAGCCGAAGCTGCCACCGCGGCCGCTGACCAGCACGGTTCCTGTGACATTGACCTCGATGTCCGAAATCAGCCCCACGCCGGTACTGAGTTGCCGCAGCACAGTGCCGGACTGATTCATTGCAACAATCGTCCCGTCATCCTGCCCACCGTAGATCGTTCCGGTGGAATCGACGGCAATTGCCTGAGTCGCTGTGGGGACATTGATGAAGGCCAGAGCCGAGATGGTGGCGGGATCAAACTTGCCGACGATTCCCGCGGCGTCATCGAGTGCATAGAGGAAGCCATCAAGCCCCACCGTCACATCACGCCAGCGGTAAGAAGAATCCACGAGGCCGGGAACGCCATCGCTGCCAAGGCCGAACATCGAGAAGAAGAACGGCGACGGGATCGAACCCTGCTGGTTGCCGTCAAAGTCATAGATGAAGATCCGTTTGTTATTCCCGGACGGCTCGCTCATGTACAGGCGGTCGCCGACCGTGGCCATCCCCTGAGCCTGAAAGCCGGCGACAAAGAAGCGAGGATCTCCGTTGGGTTTCCGCAGAAACAGGCCAGAGACCGGATCGATCTCGTAAACCTCGTTATTGAATGTGGAGCTGACTAACAGTGAATTACGTGAGGGATTCGCAGTCAGGCCACCGGAAAGATTCAGATTGCCGCCCTGGCCGGGGCTGACGTTGAGCTGTCCGACCGGCAGTCGTCGGGTGACAGCCCGGAGTACCGGATTGAATTCCACAATTTCGTTTGTGATGAAGGGATCCAGCAGGTAGATCAAACCATTCAGCCATGCCAGGCCTTCATAGCTGCCGTTCGTCGTTGTCCCGGTGAAGAATGTGTCCACCGTAACACCCGTGTCGGCGTCGACTTTGTAAAGCGTGTTGTTGTTGTCAACGATGTACCAGATGTACTGACCGTCAAATGCCATTCCGGCCATGGTGCTGCCGGTTGCCGGGCTGGCAAAGGTCTTCAGCACGGCGCCGGTGGTCGGGTCAAGTTCGTAAATGCTGGACTGGGGCCAGGAGCTGCCGAAGAGTCGATTTCCAAAGGCTTTGGTGACCACGCGGTTAATGGCGCCCGGGCCGGTGCGAGTGGTGTCGTAACGCACGATTCCGTAGGGATCCCCGGAGCCGGTCTGGAGGTCGCTGATGTAGATGATACTGCCGGACGTGGCGATGCCACCTGTCCCGGTGTCGGTGGTGGAAGCTGTCGCGCCGGCAATCAGCTGGTGAGTCCAGTTGCCGGTACCAGGATTGTAAATGGACACATAGACGGTGTTCGCTCCGTTGAAGACAGCGATGCGACCATCTTCCATAATCGTCACATCACGCACCGTATCTGCGGTCGGGCGAACACCCGCCGGCCACGGTACTGGCACTCGGCTGCCCGATTCGGCACCCTGTCGATCGTAGAAGATCAGTTCGTTCCCCACGGCCACGACCCGATTGGGCGGGAAAATGTCGGTATTGCTGCGGGCGATCGTCAGAGTTCCGGCACCCACACCCGCGTTTTCAAAGACCGTGGAGGGGTTGGCGGTGAGTGTCAGTGTTTCGTGGTCCGTAACGTCAATTGTCACCGTCTCCACATCATTGCCGCCGATACGCAGCGTGATGGAGACTCTTTGCGTGCCATCCAGCAGAGTGTCGTCGATGGCGTTGATCGGAAGTGTGATCAGCCGCTGGAAGGCGGGAATCGTGACGGAGGTGCCTGTCAGTCCCCCGACGGACAATTCGGTGGCATCACCGACAATGATGTTCACGGTGAGTGGCTGATTGACAGGTGCGATCGTCTTGCGGACGGTGAGTCGGGCAGCGTTGTTGCCGGCATTTTCAGCGATGGTTGTTCGATCGACAGAGATCGAGGCCAGGGGCAGTTGCTGCAGGGCGTTGGCAACGTTCAGTCGGGCACCGGTAGCCACGCGGCCTGCGAGTGAAGGTTTGGCTTCTGCACCCAGGTAAATGGCGTCGATGATCGTTCTGTAGTTGGAGGTCGGCGCCAGGCTGCGGAGCAGCGCGACGGCTCCGGCGACCATTGGAGACGCCATCGATGTGCCGTCGCTGAAATCGTAATTGGGGGCAAAAACAAGGGATCCGGCCCGCGGAGCGGTGCTCCAGATATTCACGCCCGGAGCACCAATATCCACGGAAGTCGCACCGAAATTTGAAAAGCCGGCAAGCCCATCATTCTGGTCTGTCGCCGCCACCGAAATCACATTGTCCTGCGGATACGATGCAGGAAACGCAGGTCGAAAATCGTTGTTCCCGGCGTTGTTTCCCGCCGCACAAACCACTATGTGACCAGCGGTACGGGCAGCGATAATCGCGTCCTCCATCGCCTGCGCACGAAAGAAACCGCCGTAACTGTGATTCGAAACCGTCGCGCCCATCCGGACCGCGTAGTTCAGTGCCTCAACCGTGGACGAGGTAAAAAACGCACCACTATCGGTGGATGCCTTCAGCGGAAGAATCGACACATTCCAGTTGACCCCTACAGTACCCGTGCGATTGTCTCCCACCGCACCGATCGTGCCTGCCACGTGCGTTCCATGGCCGTAGCCGTCGGCCACATTGTTGTCATTGTCCACGAAGTCGTAACCACGAACGTCGTCTACATAACCATTCCCATCATCATCAATGCCGTTGCCCGCGATTTCTCCCGGGTTGACCCAAATATTGTTGATCAGGTCCGGATGCTGCACGTCCACTCCGGTGTCGATCACTGCAATGAGCACCGAACGGGAACCAGTGGTCAAGTCCCACGCAGCCTCGGCGTCGATGTCAGCATCCGCCGTGCCCGTGGTGCCATTCACTGCCTGCCCGGTGTTCTCCATGCCCCACATCCGACCATAATTCGGGTCGTTCGGGACCGCCGCCAATTCACTGATCCAGTCCGGCTCCGCATACCGAATCCCCGGTTGTCCCTGAAGCAGACTGATCGCCGAGGGCACCGACCGCCCTTCCGGCAGCTTCATCAGAAACACCCCATAATCACCCAGTGGTCGGGATTCTGTCCCCGGAACCATTGCTGTAAGGCTCGACAAAGCAGCGTCCGGACTGCTGTACCCTGGCGCCACGCCCACCAGCACATGGTTGGGCACATAATTGGACAGCACCAGCCGCTCTTCCAGCGGCTCGGAGTTCGCATGGGACCGGCTTTGCTGACGTCGCTGAGACGGCTTTGCAAAGAAAGATCCGAACAACCCCCGGATGCCCTGTGCCCGCTTGTTTCCACGCCACATACTGATCGTGTCCTGAAACTGCGATCTGATAAGGTCCGCCAAATGCCGCGTTTAATCCGTTTGGATCTGAGATTGACGTCGGTGCGAGCAGACGCATGGACGACGTCATTCCAACACTGTGCACGGCGCAGAGAATGCCCCTGGCAGAAAAAACTTCGACCTTGCAGGCGGTTGCAATCAGTCTTTCCCCGGTTTTTCAACCCAGGAAGTCACATTCTGGCCCGCTTCTCCGTCACACAACCCCAATCCCACCCCCAAGGCTCTCGATTTCACGGAATTTTCTCCAGTTTCCCCGAAATTTCGTCCCGATACCCAGCGGGGAGGGCACGGGGCCGTCTGGTGACCGGGGTGGTCCGGCACCCGCTGGCCTTTTTCAGATTCCTCCCCACCGCGATATGGCGTGCTGGGGATGGTAATCCCCCCATCTCGCTGAACGTTGACGCGGCCCGCGTCGTGGCGGGAGCGAAGCCGGACCGCACCGGCCGATTGACATCGGCCACGCGGCGGGGAGTGTCTTTCGTGACCTGTTCGGGGGTGCGGGTGCAGAAGCGGTTCCGGTGCGGTGTGAGGGGGGGCAAGGGTGGTTTCAGGTGTGGTTGACCACTCACCCCCGGCCCGTCTCCCCTGGGAGGGGAGAGGGGAGCTGGAGGAGCCGTCGGACGGGAGTCCGCGGGCAAGAGCACTGCCGCGGCATGCGTGTGTCGCCGGGGCGAAATGAAGAGGCGTTAACGAGGGACAGGAGCTCAGCCCCGCTCCGGAACGCAGGCCATTCGTCACATGCGTCTCATCGGTCCCATTTGTCCCATCTGTGCCATGGCGCAAAACGCCCCACCCGAGCCGCGCCCGTGAGGAAGCGGGATACCCCACCACGGGCGGTGTTTCGAAGTGAGAAGTGAGAAGGCAGGAGGGTGAGAGAGTAGAAAGTGGAGAGGAGACCGCAGGAGAATGCAGAAAGGAGAGAGTCTCCTCTCTCCTTTCTGCATTCTCCTGCTCTATTTTTTGACGGCAGGTGCCGTCAAAAAATAAATGTCAATCCCCCGGTAACGGGGCGTGTCCGCGCGGCCAATACTGCGTCAGGAACGCACGAGGGCCGCACTGGCCGATTGACATCGGCCGTACGCGACGCAGTGTTTTTGTGGCTCGATCCGGCCACGGGATGTCAACCGGCAGCCGGAACTGAAATCTCCCGGTGTGCTGGTATTCGGGCCGTTTCGGCATCCCAGTTTCACCCTGCCGAGTCAGGGCGTTTCTTTTCGGAGGATTCCGGAGAAGCGCGAGGCCATTGAGCGTTGGGGGGAGGGGCATTGGAGGCATGGGGGCCGTAGACGGGTGTTTGACCCCTCACCCCCGACCCCTCTCCCCTCGCAGGGGAGAGGGGAGAGGAGGGGCGTTTTCAGGCGAAGAGGCCGGGGATGACCTGGCCGTCGCGGACGATCATGACCGGGCGGCCGGTGGACGTGTGGTACTCGTGGGTGTGATCGATACCCATGGCATGGTAGAAGCTGGCAGCGACGTCATCGGGCGAGAAGCCTTCATGTTTGGGCATGCTGGCGGTTTCATCGCTTTCTCCGAGCACCTGGCCGCCTTTGACGCCACCACCGGCGAGCAGCATGAACATGTTGCGCGGGTAGTGATCGCGACCAACGCGTTCCTGGTTGATCTTTGGCGTGCGTCCGAATTCTCCAGTGACGTAGACCACGGTTGATTCGAGGAGTCCGCGGGCGGCAAGTCCGGTGAAGAGTCCGGAGATGGCTTCATCGAGTGCCGGGAGGAGTCGGGTTTTGAGGGACGTCCAGTTATCGCGGTGGGTGTCCCAGCCGCCATTGGAGACGGTGACGAAGCGGACGCCGGATTCCACGAGGCGGAGTGCCAGGAGGCAGCTGGAGCCGAATTGTGAGGAGCCGAAGGATCTGGCGAATTCGGGCGATTCTCTGCTGATATCGAAGGCTTCGCGGGCTTTGGTGGAGGTGATCACGGCGTGGGCCTGGCGACCGAACTCATCCATCCCGTCGAGCAGTTGGCTGTCCTTTTCGACGTCGCTGAAGGTGCGGTCGAGTTGTGTGAGCAGGCTGCGTCGTTTTTCGATGTCTTCGATGGTGAGCCCGCCAGCCATGGTAATGCCGCGGACTTTGTAGGGCTGGCCAATCTGTGGGGTGGAGGTGGTGTTCATGGGCGCGTACTTGACGCCGAGGTAACCGGGTCGCTGTGAGCTGTTGGGGATGGCGACGAACGGTGGGAGTTCAGCAATGCCGGGGCGTTCTTTGGTGATGACAGCTCCGTAGCCGGGGAATTCGAGTGACGGGAGGGGTCGGTTGCCGGTGTTGACGTACTTGGTGCCGAGTTCGTGTGCGGCGACGGAGTGTGAGACACCTCGGAGGAGCGTGAACTTGTCCATGCAGGCCGCGATTTTCGGAAGATGTTCGGAAATGGCGATGCCTGGGACATTGGTTTGAATCGGGCTGAATTCGCCGCGGTATTCGGAGGGTGCGTCGGGTTTCAGATCGAATGTGTCCATGTGGGATGGACCGCCATTCAGGTTGATGAAGATCGCCGCCTTCCCTTTCGCGTTCGGGTTGACTCCGCTGGCGGCTGCCATCTGAGCATAGCTGGCCATGGTGAGCCCGGTTGCGCCGAACACACCGGCACGAAGCACTTCACGACGACCGACGCCGTCACAGTTCTGAAAGAATGCCATCCTGGAAACTCCGTTAACTGATCTGATGAGGGAAGGGGAGGAGAGGAAAAAGAGGGTGAAGAGAGCGGGACGGTGTCAGTGATTGACGACGAATTCACGGGTATTAAGGAGTGCCCAGAGGACACTGCGGATGCCTTCGACGGGATCCTGAGCTTCTTTGATGTGGGTCTGAGCGGTCTGCAGTTCATCAGCTGTGGGGAAGCGTGAGAGCGTTCGCAGCCAGGCATCGGTGATGATGGCTTCGGTATTCAGGTCAGCCGGAATGGCGACTGTGGCCGGAGCATCCGCAGAGGCTGCATCTTCGCTGTCGGGCTCGACGATCCCCTGAGCTTTTGCCTGTTCGCGGAGTGTTTTGAGCTGACTGCGGAGTGCAGCGACCTGCTTTTCGGAATTGGCTTTTTCGGCTTCAGCGATCTGTGATTTGAGTCGTTTGACGCGAGCGGTGAAGCGTTCCCTGAGTTGTTCGCGCTGGGCAGCGCGCTGACGTTCGCGGGTGACGTCGGCGCCGTCGGGGGATGAGCGGCGGGTGAAGGTGAGTTTGTGGTCTTTGGCGATTTCGGCAAGCCAGCTGTCGTTGGCATCGAGCAGAGCGAGAGCCTGGCCGTCGTTGCGGAGGAAGATGGTCTGGAGCAGGCTGGGTTCTTCGCTGCGATCACAGTCGCAGTTGCTTTCGCGGATGGAGCGACCGAAGACGGTCAGAGCATATTCAGCGGGGCTTCGATTGCCGCGGCGGAGTCCGGCGCCTGGGATGGAGACGGCGCGTTTGTCGAGGCTGGTGACGAATTCAGCGTTGCGGGCGTTATTGAGTGTCGCCTGGAGAAGAATATCAACAGCGATTTCGGCTGGGAGTCTGCGAGGGACTGCGCGGCTGAAGTTGCGTTCGTCCTGGCGATTGGTGGAGTTGGGGATCCAGCTGAGCTGATAGGTGCGGCTGTTGAGAATTTCACGGTGCAGCCACTTCATGTCGAAGCCATGTTCAATGAAACCTTTGGCAAGGTAATTAAACAGATCGGCATTGACTGGAGGATTGGCGAGGTTGAGGTCATCGGCGGGGCTGACGATGCCACTGTTGAAGTAGGAGGCCCAGACACGGTTGACGAAGGCCTTTGCGAACAGGGGGTTTTCGGGGGATCGCAACCAGTTCATGAGCGGCTGGCGGGGGTCCTCGAACTGCGTCAGATCGACCACCGGGCCGGCGAGAATCTTAGCGGTGGGTGGGGCGGCAGCGGAACGGGGATTATTGCGGGCGGCCTGGCGTCGCTGGGGCGCGGCCTGGGCCTTTACGGCGTAGACTTCGGCAAGCGGAATGATGGCACCACCGCGGACTTCGTCTGCAAGGATGCGGCGAAGGTCATTGCCTTTGAGCTCCTTTGCTTTCTCGAACTGGGTGAGCATGCGTTCGTAGTCGGCTTTGGCGTCGGGGCGAGCAGCCTGGCGGCCGACGGTTGACTTGAAGAAACCTTCGAACTGTTTGAAGTCATCCTGAGTCCACTGGTCAAACGGATGCTTGTGGCATTGGGCACACTGAATGCGGGTTCCGAGGAATGTGTAGGCGAAGGCGATCACGCGATCTTCGGAGGTCTGGAAGTTCTGGCGGGCCCAGAAGTGGGCGAGCCCTTTGCGGTCGGCGTAGCCGGCAGCGCCCGGGCCGTCCTTGTGATAGAGCTTTGAGACATTCTGACAGTATTCCTCGTAGGATTCGCCGGGATTGCGGCTGACTGCCAGCACGATGCCTTCCATAATTTTGTCATAGGACTCATTTTCGCGGACGCGTTTTTCAATCCACGCATACCAGTGCTTTGAGGCTTCGCCCTGAACGGGTGTCACGTTGTTCAGTTTGTCGTCGCTGTTGCCGGTGAAGTCACAGAGTTTTGTGGTCCACCAGGCGACGTAGCCCGGGCGTTCCAGGAGTTCGTCGATCTTGCGGGTGCGTTTGTCGGGGGCCTGATCGAGCAGGAAGGCGCGAACTTCGGCGGGGGTTGGGAGGGTGCCTGTGACATCGAGACTCACGCGGCGGAGAAATTCGGCGTCGGTGCAGAGTTCGGACTGGATGATGCCGACCTTCCGCAGCTTGCGGATGACGAGTTCATCGACTTTTGTTGGAGCGGGAACGTTGGGGTACTGATCACCGTACTGCGGCGAGACCGGGCGAATCACGGGGACGGGGACGACAGCGCTGTCGTAGAATGCAACCACATGCGTGTCACCGGGGGACGCAGCGGTCACAAGCCCTTCCTGGGTGATGTCGGCTACCTGGTCATCGTTGGTCTGGAAGCGGCAGAGGGCGGTCACGTCTTCACGGGAGCCGTCGGACCAGACGGCGATGGCTTTGAGCTGCTGGTGCTGGTCCTGGGCAGTGAACAGAATCTCTGACGGAGTGACTTCAAGTCGCTGGAGAGTTGGCGGGGTTTCGACGCGGGGCTGAGATCCGTTCTGCACCCAGCGAAGCAGCAGGTGATATTCCCAGGACCCGGGCTTGATGCGCTGGCCGCCATCGTGCTGCACCTGCATGGTGGCTTTTTGGAGAATCAGGCTGTCTGCGGGCGTTTCGGGGTCGACCCGGCCGAAGAGTTCGTCGTGGTCGGTTTTGAAGTCATAGCCGAAGAGCGACAGACGGAAGCCTCCGCGTCCCTGAAAGGAACCGTGGCAGGCGCGACCATTGCAGCCCAGCTTTCCCAGGAGCGGAGTGACGTGTCTTTGAAAGTCAGGCGATTCACCGCTCGCGTCTGCCGTGACGTAGCGTTGTGAAACGGGTGGCTGAGTGTCCGGATCAGCGAGGGCTGCGAAGACGGCAGAGTGTGCAAGCGTCACAGCGAGGGTGGCGGCTGTGAGCAGAAATCCGTGTCGCATGGGGCTTCCTTCGGGCGGGTTGGGAGGGTGGCTGAGCGGCAAATTGGGGTTATTTGGAGGCCGGCGGGGTTGCCGGAGCAGATTCGGGGGCGGTGGACCTTGGCTTTTTGGAGGGGCGGCTGAGAATCTTATTTTTGGACGGTGCGGAGGCTTTGGCGGAGCGTGCTGCCGCAGTAGCTCGGCGCGAAAGCTGTTCCCATTCGGCATCGAAGGCTTGCTGCGGATTCTGGTTTTGGGAATTGAGCTGTTCTTCGACTTTGCGGAGTTGTTCGCTGAGCCGCTGTTGTTCGGCCTGCAGTTCTGTTATCCGGTCCTGGTGCCGTTGTGCGATGAGTTCGCGGACCTGAGTTTCGATCTGGGGGTCCTGACTGCGGGACCAGCGGGCCATGAGCAGTCGAATCTGGGAGTCGCGTTTCCACGCAGCGAGTTGGGTTGGGTAGCGAGTGGGAAGGCGGTCGCGCATGCGGATGATGGCCTGAGTCTGGGGGACGAGTTCGCGGAGGGCGGAGTGGAATTCGTCGGGGCGGGATTTTTGGAGTTGTTCGAGGAGGTGGCTGAGTTCGGGGTGATGTTCGCGGACGAAATCGAGCGTGGCTGTCTGGTCTTCAGCAGAAATGGTTTTCGGTGACTTTGCCTGCAACTGCTTGTCGGTTTTGTTTGTTTTGTCTGATTGGGCTGCTTGATCCACTTTGATTGGTTTGCTGGCAGCGTCCGGGGCACCGCTTTTGTCGTCTGCCGCGGGTACCTGAGATTCATTCAGCTGAACGACCGCAGCCGGGATGGCCACCGGGCAGGTGGTTGTGACCAGCATTGCCAGGAGTGTGGCGAGCGGCAGTGGGCAGGAGACGGGGTTAAGCATTGAAGATGCCGGAATGGGACCAGAAGGGAGAATCAAAAAATGGCTTCTTCTTCATCGGGAGATTCAGTTTCGGATGTGGAGGCTTGTTCGTCGAGATCAACGGCTGTGAGCAGCCAGTCGGGTGTTTCGAGGGTTTCTGTGACAGGCTCGGCGGGATCGATGGGATCGGCTGCAGGTTCGAGGATTTGTGTGGAATTTCGGAGCAGGCTGGAGAGGGCCACAGCGTCGTGCAGCGAATCCGGGGAGGGACTGAAAGTGGGGCGGACGAGTGCGGCCATGAGAGTGACTACGGCGACGGCAGTGACGGCGGGAAAGACGGATGCCCGGCGCGGGGGACGCGGAGTCCCCGCAGGTGCCGGTGGCCTGATCGGGGAGGCTTGAAGGGCGTCGATGAGTTTGAGGGCTGCGAGGAAGTCTTCGCAGAGCGACGGATCAACTGCCATCCGCGCTTCAAAGTGGTTTCGGGCTGCATCGGAAAGTTCGCCAATGGCATAGGCAAACGGCAGCCATGGGTCTGCGAGTGCAGACACTGGGACGCCACCAGAGGAAGGAAACGAACGGGAATGAGTTTGTTCAGGAGCCATTGGCGGGTGGATCAGTCTTTCAGGAGTTCCTTGAGGCGAGGGTCTTCCTTGAGCCGGAGCAGACCGCGGCGACACCAGGTGAGTACTGTGCCGAGCGGGAGTTGCAGGTGGGTTGCGATTTCTGTGAAGGTGCGTCCGAGATAGATTCGCTGACGGATGACTTCCTGTTGTTCAGGCGGGAGGGCTTTGAGGCATTCCTGGACGATGTTACGGGTTTCTTCAGAGATCACCTGGAAATCGGGAGCAGGTGACGCCTGAGCAAAGGGGGAAGACGCAGAGGGAGTGAAATCGGAGAGGCTGGAAGGGTCAGTTAGTATGGGAAGCTTGCGGTGTTCACGAAGTATTTTGCGGGCTTCGTTGAGGGCGATTTGAAAGAGCCAGCCACGGAGGGTGGGAAGTCGGGCGGACTGGCATGACTGCAGGGCCTGGACGACGGTACGTTGCCAGGCGTCATCGACAAGATGGTGATTACGAAGGATTCCAGTGAGAAACACGAGCAGATCCCGCTGCATCTGGATGCAGGCGATTTCGACTGTTTTGCGGCGATCATCCGGGACATCAACGGAATCACTGGACACCCGGAAGCTCCTTACGCAGCGTGCAGGTCTGATGATTCCGGCGGGGTGACATCTATTTCGGAAAAAGCTGAAATTCGGCGCGAGTCCGAAAAACAGGAAATCCTCAGAATAATGGGGCGTGAGGTTTTTTACGCAGGGATTGCGACGGGCACAATCCGTTGCATCGTCAGGGTCTGCGTGGTTTACCGGAAGCCGTCACAATCTGAACGACCCCGACGGCAGCCAGCTTCAGCGAAATTTCCGCCTTGACAAAACTGAAGTGTTGGTTTCCTGGGCGTCTCTGCGTCCGATACCCAGCACAGGTGTTGTTTTGCGCTGTGGATTGCTCTTCTGGCTGGTCCCCTCCTGTCAGTCAAAGTCGGGATTGAATTATGGCATCCTTCTCAACTGTCCAGCAAATGTTTCGCAGCATCTGGATCTCAGAAAAGTCGCGCAAGCGACGAGTTGTTCAGGCGGGTGGGCGTGTGGAACTGCTGGAAGTCAGGCAACTGCTGGTACCGCCAGTGATCCTGAACAGTCGCCCGGGGGCTCCGGTTTCGGTGATTCTTGACTTCGACGGCCACTCCGAGGATGACCCTGACTGGACCGGCTTCCGGGACGACGGTGGTTCCGGCCCGATTATTACACCGCCATTCGATCTTGATGGCGACGAGTCCTCGTTCACCACGGCGGAGGTCGACTTTATTCGTGAGGTTTGGTACCGAGTTTCCGAGGATTATGCGCCATTCGATGTCAATGTCACCACGGTGGAGCCCGCCAGCGTGAACGATTTCGAGGCGGTGTTCGTGTCGATCGGTGGTGATGGCGCCTGGGCTCCTCCAGCGGGTGGCTGGGGCATTGTGAACGGCTTCAGTACTGGTGGTTCAAACACGTCTTATGTATTCAGCAAACTTTTCTTCAACGCTCATCAGGTGGCATCTGCCACCTCCCATGAATCCGGTCACACATTTGGGCTGGGGCACCATTCCATCTGGAATTCGGATGGGACGAAGAACAACGAGTATGATCCCGGAAATGCCAACCGCGCCCCGATCATGGGAGTTGGGTACGGGACCATGCGAGACGTCTGGGACAACGGCCCGGGCTCCAGTGCTATCGATGTTCTGCAGGATGACCTTGCCGTCCTGACACGTCCGGCAAACCGCACCTTCCGGTTCCGCAGCGACGACTACGGTAACTCTTCCGCCCTTGCCACGCGGCTGAATATTACGTCCCCCAACGTGGTCCAGACCGGTGTGATCGAGCAGAATGATGACAGGGACTGGATGTTGTTTGAGACCGATGCGGGTCCGATTTCCTTCACCGTTTCCGGGCTGAATCTGCGTCAGATTTTCAATTCACCAGCGATCACATTCGGTACCAATCTGGACCTCGTGCTGGAACTTCGGGACTCTAACGGCACTGTAATCGCCCGGGATAATCCCGGCAACAGTTTGAATGCATCGGTCTCCGCCACAGTGGCTCAGGGGTCTTACTTCCTTGTCGTGAGCGGTACAGGGGAGTACGGGGCACTGGGGCAGTACACGGTCAGCGGAACCGTGATCCCGCTTCCGTCGACGCCTGTCATGCTGGGACCAGTGGGCACTCTCGCTGACCCTCTCCCGATTTTCAACTGGACAACTGCCGCGAACGTCGCCTCTTACTCGCTTGAAGTCGAGACGTTTGATGCCACCACGAACGCCTGGCAGCAGTACCTTCTGCGGAATGGGCTCACAACAACCACGCTGACGTCTCCTCAGCAGTTCATCCAGGGCGATTTTCGGGCGCGGGTCCGGGCCCTGGGCAACAATGGCAAGTTCACGGAGTACAGCAACTTCGTCACGTTCACCATCGACGTTCCTGCTCCGGGCATCCCCACTCTGCTGAAGCCGGCTGGGGAAACCGGTGAGCCGTTCCCGCTGTTTGAATGGACACAGGCTGCAAATGCCAAAGTCTACACGCTCTGGGTGATCAACAGAACGACCGGTCAGCGAGTGATCTTCCGCACTGACTATAATGGTTTGACCTACACCCACTTTTCGGCTCTGGCCAATGGTTCGTACCGGGCATGGCTGCAGGCGACCAACAGCGTTGGAGAGAAGAGTCCGTGGAGTCGTGCCGTCGACTTCGTTGTCGCGGCCCTCAAACCCGTCGCCCCGACGCTTCTGTCCCCTGCATCCTCAACCACCAGCGCAAGCCCGCAGTTTACGTGGACGGACGTCAAAGCCGCTCGCTACGAACTGCAGGTGAACAATCTGACCACCGGTCAGTCCCGGTTCATCTTCGTCTCGAATATCCCCGGGACCCAGACATCCTTCGACCCCACAACGGTGTTCACACAGGGCAGTTACGTTGCGTGGGTTCGAGGGTTCAACGGGAGCGACGAGCCTGGGCCGTGGAGCGCTGCCCTGCGATTTTCCGTCGACATTCTGCCGCCACCGGCGCCGACGATGACGGGCCCCCTCGGGGCCGCTGGCAGTCGAGTCGTCACAACTCTGAATCCGACGTACTCGTGGACTGCGGTTGCTCGTGCTGAGCGTTATGAGCTGATGGTCAACAACATCACAACCGGCGAAACCCAGGTGATTCGGAAAAATGATATCACCGGCCTGAGCTTCACATCGCTGGTCAGCCAGAAGCAGGGTGAGATTCGAGCGTGGGTTCGGGGGATTAACAGCGCCAGCGAGGCAGGTGACTGGAGTCGCGTGTTCAGCTTCCTGATTGACGAAGCCACACCGCTCACACCCACCATCATCGCGCCTGTCGCCAACCCGGCAGGCTCCGTTGATAACGCCAACCCCACATTTGCCTGGTCGATTGCCGCTGACGCGCCGCTCTACCAACTGGAAGTTTACGAAGTGAATTCCAGTACCGGCCAGCGGACCCGTGTTCTGCAGCAAAACGCAATCACCGAAAAGTTCTTCACCATCCCCAACGCGCAAAGACTCAAGGAAACCACCTACGTCGCTCGCGTTCGCGGCTATAATCTTTCCAACGAGGTGGGCAACTGGAGCTCCTATTACACGGTTCGCATTGACGTCCCCGACGCGGTTACCCCCAGAATTCTCGGCCCGGGCAACACCATCACCGACTCCACACCTGTGCTCACGTGGACCTACGATCGCGCTGCAATCCGGTTCGAGGTTCTCATGCGTGACCTCGTCCGCAATGAAGTGATTACCCTGCAGGTTTCCAGCTTCAATATCTCTCCCGATGGCACGCAAGCCTCTTACACCATCCCGGATGACAAAGCTCTGCGTGCCAGTACCTACCGATTCTGGGTGCGTGCGTTCAACTCCATGCAGCAGCCGAGTGCCTGGAGCGAACCCCAGTCCTTCGTGCTGACACTTTCTGCCCTTGAACCGCAGATCGATGCAGAACTGGAACCGACCACGGAACTCCTCGCTTCCCTGCTCCCTGAACGGCGGCAGCCCGAGGTCCGGCAACCAGCCATCGTTCCTGCGGACCAGACAGCGACGGAGCCAGAGGTGGTGCAGCTGACCCTCGCCGAGTATCCCCCGGTTCAGGCCGCTGATCCGGCTCCGGTCGAGTCAAGTCCCGGCGAGCAGTTGCTGATTGATCAGGCGATCTGGATGATGATCAACCCGGCAACTCCAGCAGTCTCCGGCTGAAGTTTTCTCTCACCCCCGGACAATCAACGGCGGCCCTTCATTCAGAGGGTCGCCGTTTTCTTTTTCTGTGTCCGTTGAGGCAACCTTCAATCCCTGTCCCCGTACGCCGCATGCAGCTCCAAGGCTCCCAATCACGGCCCCGCAGAGATGAGACAGCGGGACCGGGATGAAGGGAGCGTCCTGAACGAAGAGGGTGTGCTCGGCTGCTGATTCGAGGCCGATTTTCAGAAACTGAGCAGCCACCACAACCGCTGCCGCAAGGGCAGCCTGCTTCCTTCCGGCCCGCACTTCCTCGATCAGCACAGAACTGGCAGCCAGAGCGAACAGCGCCGAATCCAGACCGCTCAAACCACGATAGCACAGCAGGTGTGGCACGGAGATCATGACGGCAACCGGAATGATCAGAATCGCAGTGAGCAGCACACGCTGGAATCGCCTGGGCCAGCGAACTTCACAGAATGCTCCGGCCACGATCAGAACAATCGTATCCCAGAAAAAATGGTCCCAGGACCAGTGCAGCAGGTGCGAAGTGGCGAGACGCCAGATCCCGGTGACGCAAAGATCGGCGAAGCGGAATTCTGCGGCAGGCTGCAGCTCGGGAAACATCTGCAGCAGCAGAGCGAAACCGGCGATCAGGCTGGTCACGGGTGCGATGCCGAGCATCGTGGCCGCGGCATTCGCGACAGCACTCATCCGGCAGAAAACGCGGCGACCGGCATTTGACCGGTCGCCGCAGACAACGGGCAGGTTCATCGTCGCACCTCACCTGTCAGGCGTTGCGGGCAGCAGGACGTCGACGGCGGGCGACGAACGCAGTGGCGGCCAGCCCAAGCGCTGCAAGCCCGGAGAGGGGATCCAGAGCTCCGCCACCGCCACCACCAAACGCGCCGCCATTGCGTCCGTTGCCGCTGTTTGAGTTCCCCGGCTGCGGCTGGAATTGAACAGTGGGAGCATTTGAGGAGGGATTCATCGTCGGAGTCTGTGCAAAATTCAGATCCCCCGGGAGTGGCTGTCCGACCGGGCCAGACGCCGCAGTGCTGTCCGGAGAGTTTCCGGGTGTTGTCGTTCGGGGGAGCACTGCGGGGCGAGCGTCACCGGCGGGGCCGAGCTTTGACAGGGCAGCATCACGCAGCGACTGCAGCTGTGCCGTGAGTCGGGCCCGGGCGGCGTCATCGCGCTGTACGCGAGTTGCATTGCGGCGAGCGATCGACCAGCGTTGATATTCGGCATCGTTTTCGAGCACCAGAAAGGAGGCGTATTC
>JBJTOM010000272.1:0-4875 GCA_046074585.1 Planctomycetota bacterium
CCGTCCATTCTCGTTCTCCATTCCCCGTTTTTCTTCAAGGAGTTTTCAATGCGAAAGTTGACCCTGCCATCCAGCACGGCCACTCGACGTGGTTTCACGTTGATCGAACTGCTGGTGGTGATCGCGATCATCGCGATCCTCGTTGCCCTGCTGCTGCCCGCCGTTCAGCAGGCCCGCGAAGCCGCTCGCCGGACTCAGTGCAAAAACAATCTCAAACAGATTGCGCTGGCCTGCCACAACCACCACGACAACTACAACGCCGTCCCCCGCGGCGGCTACGGTACGCCAATCACCGGCCTGACCGGCCCACTCAACCTCACCCTGTGGGACCACCAGTGGATGGGCGTTCTTCCTCAGATCCTGCCCTTCATTGAACAGGACAACCTGTACAACCGTATTAACGTCTGGAAAGGTCCGGATCACCGCCCGGGTACCTCCCCAAACACATGGCTGATCGAAACCAACTACTGGGCCGATACCAACACCTGGAATGCCTCTCGCTTCACCCTCCCGGCCTTCCTCTGCCCCTCCGACCCACAGCAGGGCTCCACAGGCAGCTTCGCCTTCAATCACATGTACCAGACCGCAAGCGGCGGCAGTATGACTGCTTATTACTTCCTGCCAACCGATGGCCTGGGTCACACTAACTACGTCGGAGTCGCTGGATTCCTTGGCAACATCACGATGTGGGCCTCATGGTCTCAGGCTCGCGGCATTTTCGGTACCCGCGAACACAAGGTCAACTTCCGTGACATGACCGACGGCACCAGCAACACCCTGATGTTCGGTGAAGTCACCGGCGGCACAGCCTACAACTTCGGCTGGATGGGAGCCGGTGGCTTCCCCGCCGCATGGGGTCTCAACAACTCCCCGACGCAGAACTGGTACCAGTTCGAAAGCTTCCACACCGGCGTTGTCCAATTTGCGCTGGCCGACGGCTCGGTGCGTGCCATCAGCAAGAACATCGACGGTGCCGCTGGCGGCAGCGCGAATATCGGCCGCACGTTCTCCAACCTCACTGCCATGGCCGACGGCAACGTGATCGGTGAGTTCTAGTCTGAACGTCCTGATTTCTCCCGGCATTTTAACATGTAGTCACTTTCCTCACAGGAGTTGTCTCAACCATGCGTAAGCTGTTCTTGTCTCTGATGGTTCTTGGTATGATCGCCGGTTGTGGCGGCGGCTCCAACCAGGCCGTTGCCCCGGCCACTGAGACCGCGCCCCCTGCAAATCCTGTCGCTGCTCAGCCCCCGGGACTCGAACCAGGGAAGTAATCTCAGCCTGACGCACGACTCCTGAATCTGACGAAGGGGAATCCATTTCTGATGGATTCCCCTTTTTTCGTTTTCCATCCACCAACGTTCTCCTCCCGCCGGTGCTGCCATGCTGCTCTGCCACTTCCTCCGCTGCTCCATCGCCCTCCTGTGTTTCCCTGGCGTCGCCACGTCCAACATCGCCCAAGGTCAATCCCTCCCTGAACTCCTCACACCACTGCTCGAAAACTATCCCGGCACCGCCAGTGTGCTCGTACGACACCTGGAAACCGGCGAAGAATTCCAGTGGCGGTCCGATGCCCTGCAGCCCACCGCCAGCCTGATCAAACTGGCTGTCATGGTCACCGCCTACCGCCAGGCCGACGCCGGACAACTCGATCTGAACCGCATGATCGAACTGCAGGCCTCCGACACAGTCCCCGGTTCCGGAATCCTGACAGACCACTTTTCTCCCGGCATGAGGTTCTCCATTCGCGATGCCATCCGCATGATGATCCGCTGGTCGGACAACACCGCCACCAATCTGGTCGTCCGCGAAATCGGACTCAAATCCATCACCGAAACCATGCAGACACTCGGCTTCCCGAACACCCAACTCCACTCCTTCGTCTACCGCGGCGAGACCACGATTTCACCGGAACGCAGTCGCCAGTATGGACTCGGCAGCACCACAGCCAAAGAAACCTGCGGAATTCTGGAGGCTATTTACCGCCAGTCCATCGCCAGCCCGGAATCCTGCCAGCACATGCTCGAACACCTGCAGAACTGCGAAGACCGCGGCATGCTCGCTCGCGAGCTTCCGCAAGCCATCAAAATCGCCCACAAAACCGGCGCTGTCTCGGCCAGTCGCTGTGATGCCGGCATCGTCTACGGCCCCAAAGCTGCATTCCTGATCTGCGTCCTCACCACTGCCAACCCCGACCGCAGCTGGAACGATGACAACGCCGCCCATCTGCTCATGGGCCGTCTCGCCAAAGTCGCCTTCGACCATTTCAACCCCGCCTGGGAAACAGGCTCCGGCGAATCCCCCGAACTTCGCATCGGAGCATTCGGCCTGCGCGTCGAAATGCTGCAGCGAACCCTCAATGCCCGACTCAACCCCTCGCCCAACCTCGGTCCCGATGGAGATTTCGGTCCCGCCACCGAAGCGGCCGTCCGCCGTTTTCAGGAATCCACCGGGCTCGCTGCCTCCGGAATCGTGGATGCAGCCGTCTGGGAACATCTGGGGCCAGTCGTGGACGCTGCCAGTGTTCCCCAGCCTGAACTGGTCAATGCTGAAACACTCCCGCGGGCCCCCGCAGATGCTACGTCCGGGCCTCCTTTCGTTTCCTGTGACGCATGGACCATCGTCGACGCCGGCTCAGGACAGGAACTCGCCGGACTTGAATCCGGCAAGCCCCGCGACATGGCCAGCACCACTAAGATGATGACCGCATGGCTCACCGCTCGCCTCGCCGATTCCAGCCCCACGGTCCTCGATGAAGTCATCACGATGTCCCCCCGCGCTGACCAGACACGCGGCTCCACTGCCGATCTTCGCACAGGCGAATCCATCCCCGTCCGCGAAGCCCTCTTCGGACTGATGCTGCCCTCCGGAAATGACATGAGCGTGGCAATTGCCGAACATTTTGGCAGCCGCGTGCATGCCACCCTGCAACTGCCCGTCGACCCCGCAACCACTCTGCCCGCCGACCCCCTGCTCCGCTTCGTCGACGCCATGAACCGCGAGGCTCAGCGACTGCAGATGCCGCACACCACCTATCGCAATCCCCATGGACTGACCGATCCCCAGCACAAATCCACACCCGCAGACCTCGCTCGACTCGGTCGACACATCCTGCAGCATCCGCTCCTGCAGACCGTCGTCTCCACCCGACAACGCGGCGCCACCGTCAAAGGGCCCGGCGGTTACCAGCGCCATGTCCTCTGGAAGAACACCAATGAACTCCTCGCCATTGAAGGCTATGCCGGCGTGAAGACAGGCACCACCGATCAGGCAGGCGCCTGTCTCGTGTCATCCGCAACACGCGGCGACCGACAACTCATTCTCGTCGTCCTTGGTTCCGCAGCCTCAGAAGCCCGCTACACCGATTCCCGAAACCTTTATCGCTGGGCATGGCAGGAACTGGTGAAGTAGCAGTGGACGTTTTGGGACGGCGCGTTGGGGCGTCAGCCGGTACGGGACCGACTCCCTGACGGTCGCGGCTCGAGTGGGGTGCCGGGGAAGTCAGAGTTCACCTTGTTTGGAGTGAGATCGGTGCGAGCAGTTGTCTGTGATGGTGCGCTGCAGTTCACAACATCGGCTCAGCTGCGCGAAGCTCGACCGCACGAAGTCGCCGTCGATGTTCTCGTAGCCGGCATCTGCGAAACGGATCTGCAGCTCTGTCGCGGCTATATGGGGTTTCGCGGCATCCTCGGTCACGAATTCGTCGGCATCGCACGGTCCGGCCGATACGCCGGACAACGCGTTGTCGGAGAAATCAACTGCGCCTGCCGTGTCTGCAGCGTCTGCCGCTGTGGCCTGCCGACGCATTGCCCCACGCGGACCGTCGTGGGCATCCTGAATCATGACGGAGCCTTCGCCGATACGCTGCTCATCCCCGAACACAACCTGCATCCCGTCCCGGACTCGCTGCCCACATCCACTGCCGTGTTTGTGGAACCCGTCGCAGCCGCCTGTCGCATCATCCAGCAACTCCCGGTGGCCGGACGCCGCACAGCCGTACTGGGCGACGGACGACTCGGCAATCTCTGCGCCCAGGTCCTTCGACATCACGGCGCCGATGTCCTCGTCGTTGGCAAACATCCCGCAAAACTCGAACTGCTCAAACACCTGAACATCCCCGTGGTGCTCCTGGCTGACCTGCAGAGCGACCGCTCATGCGACATCGTCGTCGACTGCACCGGCTCGCCCACCGGCCTCGAAACCGCACTCCAGCTGGTCCGCCCCTGCGGCACTCTCGTCCTGAAAACAACCGTGGCTGCCACCCAGTCACTCCACATGGCCCCCTTCGTGATCGATGAAATCACACTCCTCGGCTCCCGCTGCGGCCCCTTCGATGCCGCCCTGCAACTGCTGGAAACCGGAGCCATCCACGTCGCCCCACTCATCTCCGCCCGCTACCCACTGGAACAAGCCGTCGCTGCCTTTGAACAGGCCAGTCGAAAAGACGTCCTCAAAGTGCTGCTGGAACTGCATCCCAAATCCCCCCTCTCCCCTGGAACGGGAAAGGAGGGATGAGCCGCAGGACGGCAGTCCGCGGGCAACGACGCTGCGAACTCATGGCGAGGTGTCAGGGAGGTTGGCGGGCGTGGGACCCCTCACCCCCGACCACGGAAGGTGAAACGGTGTTAAAACAGACAAACCGCGATGTTTCAATCCCCCCTCTTCGGTTTGCCCCAGCCACACTCGCATGCCGTGCCAGCGCCGTTGCCCGCGGACTGCCGTCCAGCGGCTCAGCCCCCCTCTCCCCTTCCAGCAGGCTGTCGTCGTAGGCCGATTTGAGGGCCTTAGCCCCCCCGGAGAATTTTTAAAATCCACCCAAAAACAATGACGTTTTGGTTTCTGAGAGCTACCAGGGGCTCAGGAGGGACTTATTAG
>JBJTOM010000273.1:0-7522 GCA_046074585.1 Planctomycetota bacterium
ATTGAGGTCACCTGACCGGGAGGATGAATGGCCGACGGACGGGAAGACCGACGGACGGGTGGGGGCGTGACGGACTGGACGTCCGTCGCACGGCGATTGCTGTGCAGGCTGGCGGGGGACTTTTGCAAACCGGGGAGTTGCATTTGCCCCCGCTTCTCAGGACAATCGCCGTCCTCCCCGGGCCATTTCGCACCTGCTGTGCGACCATTGCTGCCCGACCATCCCGCCTGGGATTTCGCCACGAAAGCCCGCCATGTTTTCGTTTCGCCCGTCTGCATTTCCTGCTGTGCTTGCTGCATTGGCAGCTCTCGTGGCACCCTCGGCCACCTCTATCGCTGCACAAACGATTCCTCAGGACAGCACTCCTGCGGCCACTCTCAGCGCGGATGGGGTTGCGTTTTTCGAGCAGAAAATTCGCCCGGTCCTGGTACAGCACTGCTATTCCTGTCATTCCCGCCAGGCCCTCGACGCCAATTCGCTTAAAGCTGAACTCCACCTGGATACCGCCGCTGGAATTGCAGCTGGCGGAGAATCCGGCCCGGTGGTGATTCCTGGCAAGTCCGCCGACAGCCCGCTGCTCCGGGCCCTCCGCTATGACGGGCTCGAAATGCCTCCCTCCGGAAAGCTCCCGGACGATGTGGTGGCCGACTTTGCCCGCTGGATTGACATGGGAGCACCGGACCCCCGCACTGGCGACGCACCGCGCCCGGCTCGTCGGGAAATCGACCTGAACGCAGGTCGTCAGTGGTGGTCGTTTCGACCGCTGCAGCAGACTGTGCCACCGGACCTGCAGAAGCCCATTGACAGTTTCATCCGCGCCGGCTGGCACCAGCAGGGACTCACCCCGGCCCCGGCCGCATCAAAGCAAACGCTCATTCGCCGTGCGTGGCTGGATCTGACGGGCCTGCCGCCGTCGCCGGAAAAAGTGGCTGCCTTCCTCGCCGATTCGTCGCCGGACGCGTTTTCCAAAGTGGTCGATGAACTGCTTGCCAGCCCTGCCTACGGCGAGCGCTGGGCCCGACACTGGCTCGACACCGCGCGGTTTGCCGAGAGTGGGGGCTATGAATTTGACGGCTTCCGTCCCGGCGCGTGGCACTACCGCGACTGGGTCATTCGCGCACTCAATGAAGACCTGCCGTGGGACCAGTTTCTGCGGATGCAGCTGGCCGGTGACCTGCTCGAACCCGACTCGCTCAACGGAGCCGCCGCTTCAGGCTTTCTTGTCGCCGGCCCCTATCCAGGCCAGATTACAGCCAAGACAGTCGAACGCATTCGTTATGATCAGCTGGACGACATGCTGATGACGATTGGTGGCTCCATGCTGGGATTGACGCTTGGCTGCGTCCGTTGTCACGATCACAAGTACGATCCGATCCCACAGCAGGACTATTACGCCATCGCCAGCGCGCTGGCACGCACCGTGCATGGCACCAAAACCTACGACTACGATCCGGCTGTCACGGCGCAGCGTGAAGAACAGTACCGCAGCGACCATGCCGCATTCACTGGGGCGCTCACCACCTTCGCCACCGAGCAGCTGCCAACGCGTTTTGCCGCCTGGCGGAAGGACCAGCTGCCGTCGCTCCCGGATGCTCCGCGCTGGCAGATTCTTGAACCCACCGCGGTCGACGCCGAACGTTCCTGGCTCAAATCACTCCCTGGTGGCCTGATTGTCCACGACGGTCAGCTGGTCCCGGGCGTCACGGTTCCCCAGCGGGGTCGTCGTCGGAATGTCGCCAGCGAGGAGCGTTACGACCTGCGATTCCTCACCCATCAGAAGAACCTTCAGTCGCTGCGTCTGGACATCTTCACCGACAAATCGCTGCCTCAGAAAGGCCCCGGGCTGAACGGTGACGGCAGCTTCCAGCTTGCCGAAATACAGCTCGCATCCCGCCCCCTGAACAGCTCAGACGCCCCACAACCCACCGAACTCAAAATCGCCTTTTCAGCGTTTGCGGACGACAACCAGCCCGCCAGCCAGGCGCTGGACAACAAGCCCAACACGGCCTGGGTCGTCCGCACGACAGCCAGAAAAGACAACGCGCTGATTCTCGAATTCGCTCAGCCGATTGCCGGGTCCGAACAGGGGACCGAACTGATTCTGACACTGCAGTTCCGGGATGCCGGGATGGGTCGGTTGCGGGCGGCCATTTCCACGGAACCCAATCCGGCTACGTGGGCGGGCAGTGTGGGTGATCAGCATGCGTCCGAGCTGCGGGCGTTTGCTGCTGCTTTCCCCCAGCAGCCACCGGCCACGCTGAATCTGCCACTGGCACGCTGGATGGCCCCATTCGATGCCGACACGGCGAAAGTCTTCCATGCCGAACAGGCACACGCCGCTGCTGCACCGCGACCGGACTTTCGCGAAGTTTACACCACGGTCCCCGGCGGTCAGGACGTCCATCTGCTCCGCCGCGGCGAAGTTGACAACAAGCTCGGACTGGCTCAGCCGGGCTTCCTGCAGGTGCTCTGGCGCGGTTCTCAGCCTGCTGCTCCCGCCACCGAACCTGCCGAACCGCCCCGCGTGGCTCTCGCCCGCTGGGTCACGGATCTCGAACACGGCGCCGGTCCGCTTGCAGCGCGAGTGATCGTGAACCGCGTCTGGCAACATCACTTCGGGGATGGCCTCGTGGGCACTCCGAACGACTTTGGAGCTCAGGGCGACCCACCGTCGCATCCGGAACTGCTGGAGTATCTTGCGGCGGAATTCATCCGCGGCGGCTGGAAGCTCAAGCCCCTGCACCGCGCCATCCTGCTCAGTGATGCCTGGCAGCTCGGACACGCCGTCGCCCCGGAAAACCTGACAAAGGATCCTGCCAATCGCTGGCTCTGGCATTTCCGCCCCCGCCGTCTGGAGGCAGAAGCCATACGCGATTCGCTCCTCGCCGTCGGTGGCAGCCTCGACAGCACTCTCTACGGCCCCAGTGTTCTCGACAACACGGCTCGCCGCAGCGTTTACCTGCGAGTCAAACGCAGCGAACTGCTGCCGATCATGACCGTCTTTGATGCTCCCGAACCCACTCAAAGCATTGGTGAACGCAGCATTACCACCGTGCCGACCCAGGCCCTCACTCTGCTCAATTCACCCATCGTCCGCCAGCAGGCCGAAAAGCTCGCAGCACTCGTCCGCAACACTCCCGACCGACCAATGGAAGAAGCGATCCAGGATGCCTGGCAAAGGGCCCTCGCCCGCCCGCCCGAACCCGCCGAACTCAGCCGCATGCTGTCCTTTATCCATCAGCAGTCCGCAGCGCTCGGTCCACAATCGCCTCAGAACGACCAGCGGGCCTTTGAAGAGTTCTGTCACGTGCTGCTGTGTCTGAATGAATTTGTTTACATCGACTGAGGTCCCCATGTTTGGTTACTACTCGCCAGGCGAAATTCAGCTCCCCCAGCGTCGCCGTTTTCTGCAGCAGTCCGGTCTCGGATTCAGCTCCCTTGCACTTGCCAGCCTGCTGCATGCCGAATCCCCTGGCCAGGATCCGGCCTCCAATCCGGCTGCCTCCGGTGCCCCGGCAGATCCGCTCGCTCTGCGCCCACCACATTTTCCCAGCCGGGTGCGGTCCATTATCTGGCTGTTCATGACGGGCGGGCCTTCCCAGGTGGACACGTGGGACTACAAGCCGGAGCTGCAGGCGCGGGACGGTCAGGACCTTTCCGGTGCCGACCCGAAGACCGGTTTCTTCACCACCAGCGGCAAATGTCTGAAGAGCCCCTTTGAGTGGAAGCAGCACGGCGAATCCGGTACGTGGGTCCCGGACTTGTTTCCAAAGCTGTCGCAGCACGTGGACCGCATGTGTTTTCTGCATTCCATGTATCTGCGGCAGAACAATCACGCTCCGGCCTCCATCGAACTGATGTGTGGCACCAACCGTCCCGGCCTGCCGGCACTCGGAGCGTGGATGACGTGGGGACTGGGGTCACAAAACCAGAATCTGCCGGCCTGTGTCGTGATGCACGACACCCGGCCACGCGGCGACGACCAGATCTGGTCGGCGGGTTTCCTCCCCAAAACCTTCCAGGCAATGGCACTGGATGCGCGGCGCAACGAGGCGATTGACAATTTGTCCCGCGACGCACGACGCAGCGAAGCTCAGCAGCGCGCCCAGCTCGACCTGCTCCGGGAACTCAACCAGTCCCACGCGTCTTCCCGCCCCACTCAGTCCGACCTTGCCGCGCGAATCAATTCCTTCGAACTTGCCTTCCGGATGCAGATGGCCGCACCGGAGGCGCTGGACCTGTCCGCAGAATCCCAGTCC
This sequence comes from Planctomycetota bacterium, assembly GCA_046074585.1. Taxonomy (GTDB): domain Bacteria; phylum Planctomycetota; class Planctomycetia; order Planctomycetales; family Planctomycetaceae; genus SXXK01. The sequence goes on from JBJTOM010000273.1 coordinate 4,260, forward strand.
ACCCAGGCGCTGTACGGGCTTGACCAGCCGGCCTGCAGCACCTTCGGTCGTCAGTGCCTGCTCGCACGAAGACTGGTGGAACGCGGTGTCCGCTTCGTGCAGATTTTCGCCGGGAAGGGTGTGGGCGGAGATGGCAGCGTGAATGATGTTCCGTGGGACTGCCATTCCGACGTGGAAACCAACCACCGTTCCTGCGGCCTGCACACCGATCAGCCTGCCGCTGCACTGCTCACCGATCTCGAAGCTCGCGGACTGCTGGATTCCACACTTGTCATCTGGGGCGGCGAATTCGGCCGCACCTCCGATTCTCAGGGGTCAAAAGGACGCGATCACAACCCCAACGGATTCACCATCTGGATGGCGGGTGCCGGTATCAAAGGCGGCCTGCACTATGGCGCCACGGATCCGTTCGGCTACAAGGCCGTGGAAAATAAAATCCATGTCAACGACCTGCACGCCACGCTCCTGCACCTCCTTGGACTTGAACATACCCGACTCACCTGGCGATTCAACGGCCGCGACTTCCGCCTGACCGATGTGGGTGGCCAGGTCATTCATGATATTCTGGCCTGACACGCCGCAGCCCCGCACAATGAATCGCCAGAAATACCCAGCCGCTGATCAGCAGCGTGCCCCCCACAGGAGCGACCATGCCCCAGGGCACGCCCAGCCACCGCGGACCGCCAATCACCAGCACGTACAGGGAACCGCTGAAGAGCAGTATTCCGGCTGAAAACGCAATCGCTGACATCCGCAGAGCTCGACTCGATTGCGTCTGCATGAGCAGCCCGCAGACCAGAAGTGCCACGGTGTGCGTGAGCTGGTAGTCGACTCCTGTCTCGAAATCCCGAAAATACTTGTACGCTGCGGGAACCTGCATCCCTGCCACGGTTTTCGCCGGGGTCTCCGCGTACTTTCGTTCGAGATACTTGGTGTCGTTCAGCCCGTGAGCCCCGAAAGCCCCAAGGATGACGGAAAACAGGCCGGAAGCGGCAGCAGAGACGAGGATCAGGCGAGGTGACATGGCAACGTGGTGGTGGTGGCTGAGAGGCGAGCGGGCGAAACATGTCTCGAAACAACCGAACAGGATAGCCTGACACCGCCACCCTGACCACCGTTCATTCGAGTGTTGGGCGACTGTTGCTGGTGAATTTTCAGGGGTGAGCGTTTGCAGGAGCTGCGGGAGCCGGGGCCGTTTGCAGCCCGGGATGGCACCATTCAGCAGAACGATGCGGGGAACCAGGCGCGCAGCACGTGATTCGCTCATCACGGTCGTCCATAGACGCAACCTCGTCCTCCACCATCAGGTGTTAACTTGCTTGCTGAAGAAAACTTACGTGCCAGGCGGCTGGCGTGGCCTTCACTGAGTCAGACTGTCTGCCAGGGATTTCGTGCCGATAAAGAGGCCCGCACTGGTCGATTGACATCGGTGACGTTGCAGTCTGCCCCAGGAAGTCACTTGCTACTGCGTTCGGGCACGTCTTCAAACACGAGCGGAGTAGCGGAATTTTCCGGGGCCACTCGAAAACACATGCGGCCATCGAGCACTTTGCGGAGGATATCGCCGCAGATTTCCCCGCGCCAGCCGGTCAGGAGCAGCGGCTCGTCAGATTCACCACCGCGAACGGCCCTGACAAGCTCCGTCAGGTCGCGACCGGTGCCGACAAGTGCCTGCGCGATTTCCAGTTCAGCGCAGATGTTGCCCAGGGCCAGTCCCAGCAGTCGGGAGATGATCTGGTCGTCGGAAGCGGAATCATCCCGGGGACGCAGTCGCGGGGGCAGTCTGTCATCAGGGATGCGCAAAGCGTCCGCGACCACGTCAACAATTTCCGGCAGTCGTTTGCGATATTCCGGTCGATTCAGGTCGCGGGTGGCCAGCGCCTGCTGGACGTTGCCCGGGCGACGTTTGGCAAGATCCAGGAGCAGATCGTCGCGGAGAATTCGGCGGGGCGGCTTGTTCAGTTCGGCAGCCGTGTGTTCGCGCCAGGTCGCCAGATGCTGAAGAATGGCCAGATCGCGCCGGGAAAGGCGGTGTGCCCCCGAAATCCGCTCCCACGGCGGCACCTGCTCGTCTTCATGAATCTCCTGACACATCCGCTCAAATTCCGCCTGCGCCCAGCCGTCACGGCGACGAGTTTTGAGCCATTGAGACTGACGATCCCAGATGTCGAGGACGTGGGAGACGTCGTCCAGAGCGTATCGCAGCTGTTCACGTGAGAGCGGTCGACGGAGCCAGTCGGAACGGGTCTGGTTGCTGGAGATCGTACGTCCCAGCACCCGCTCGACAATTGCCGTGTATGCCAGCGGATAGCTGCGCCCCCGCAAACCCTCCGCCACCTGAATGTCTACCAGTCGCTGCGGAATCCGGCCACTTCGTTGAATGCAAAACCGAATCTCCGCCTGGCCCCCATGGACGACCACAGTCGTCTGGTCGTCCGCCATCAGTTCCCACCACGGCCCCAGCGACGGAATCGCCAGCGGGTCCACGGCAGCAACACGCTCGCGCGTGGCGAACTGGAGCAGCCCCAGTTCCGGGCGATAGCCCACGTCGGAGACAAACTCCGTATCAAACGCCACCACCCCGCAGTCCCGAATGTGGTCGCACAATTCCAGAAAATCGGCTGGATGTTCAATCAGTTCCGGGGACATCTGACACCGAGCGGTTTGCTGCAGGCTGCAGGCAGGAGTTGGATGGCTGCTGATCTGGTACCCCAGTGGTTGGGGGTGGGAGGGAATTGTAATCAGATTGTGCGATCGAGGCTACCACGAAACACAGGCGTCAGGAATGCACTGCCAACCAGTCTTCTCCCCCCCTCGCCCCTGACAGGGGAGAGGGGTGACCAACTGCCTTCCGCGGAGGGACCGAAGAGAGGAGACCGCAGGAGAATGCAGAAAGTCGGGAGTCTCCTCTCCCGATTCTCCTGCTCTATTTTTTGACGGCAGGTGCCGTCAAAAAATGGGCATGCAGTGGATGTCAATCCCCCGGTAACGGTGCGTGCCCGCGTTGCCAGAACCGCATCGGGAACGCAACAAAGCCTGACCGGCCGATTGACATCGACCGCACGCCAAATGACGTTTTTTGCGTTCGTTCGGGCAGTGGGGCCTGACGATAGCGTGGGGCACTGAAACATCCCAGCCTTTCTGTTTTAACATCGTTTCACCATCCCTGCCCCTCTCCCCTGGAAGGGGAGAGGGGGGGAAAGGGACGAGTTATTCAGAGACTGGCAGTGAGAAGCTCTTCATAACAGCACCGTTGTCGTCAC
>JBJTOM010000274.1:0-37212 GCA_046074585.1 Planctomycetota bacterium
GCGTTTCGAAGTGAGAAGTGAGAAACGCGTTTCGGTGCCATGCACCCTGGCCGGGTTCCTGGCCACCGGGGACAGTCCCTGCAGAACCGCATCAGGAACGCACCAAAGCGTTACCGGCCGATTGACATCGACCGCACGCCAGACAGCGTTTTTGTGGCTCGATCCGGGCGCGGGATGTCAACTGGCAGACGGAACTGAAATATCACAGTGTGCCCGTGTTTGCGTCGCTTCGTCATCTCAGGCCGGGGGTGTGGGTCAAGAGCACAAAACCAGGAAACCAGAGTGACAAACACCACCTATCTCCTGCCCTTTCACCTCCTACCCCGCAGTTCCTGCTTCGAAACGTCAGATGATGCGGCTGGGTCCCCGGCGTCCTCACAGGCGCGGCAGGGGCGTTGCCTGCGGACTTCCGTCCGGCGGCTCAGTACGGACTTTACAAAGGACGCTTCGTGGAACAGGAACGCGGAGCGAAACACCATGGCCTCACCCGCAAGCCCACCTCTGTCACGGTGCCAGAAACTTCACCGGCAGCGGGTGTCCCAGAGTGTCTCGGTTTGCCTTAAATCCACCCCCGTCAACATCCACGAAAACGGGATTGGTCACGGCCGCCGGGTGCTGTGCACCCCAGTCGGGGCCGAAGACAGGCCCTAGTTTCTGCACACTGTGGCCAGCAAGCACCACAAGATGGGCGTCCTGTTCCAACTGGATTTCCACGGTGTGCTCAAATCGCACCGTATCGGCGTGAAACAGGTGGGGATGCGTCTGCCGCGTAAAGGTCAGCTCCGGACCGGGACGACCATTTACAAGCACCATCGCCGTGTCGATGTCAAAAAAATCCGAGCACTGGACGCGAATCTTTCCTCGGATCTTTCCTGATTTCGCTTCGAGGTCTTCGCCTGCCGTGACCTCTTGCCCCGATCCCCCATCGGCCACAAACGCAGCCTCCAGCCAGGGACCATTCGACATGACAATGCGGCCCTCGCGTGACGCGTCCCGGATTTCGTCTGCCTTGATTTTTCCGGGCTCATCGGTCGATGATTTGACCCAGATTCTCAGGCCGCCCGAGCCATGGAAGTTGTAGTGCGAATCCGTGTTGACCACCCCGTAAATGCGAAAGCCCTGATTGAGCAGTTGCAGCCAGTTGAAGGCCGTATGATTCTCGGCAGGTTTGCCGCCGCGAATATCCCAGCGTTCAAACTTCATCAATTTGTCGATGGGATGAATTTCCATGACGTTCATGATTCCCAAGGAACGCTCGAATCCACCGTCCGGCGTTTGATTCCCGTCGCGGTCATAAAACAGCCAGCCGACGTCCGGATGATTTTGCTGAATCAGCTTGACGCTGTTGTTATCCCACGCTGCCAATCGCTCCATTTGTGTCTCCGGACTCAGGTCTGTCTGAGGTCCGCCACCATCCTGCGTCCGCTCACGCAGAATCATTGGAAAGGTATTCTGATGATTGAGCGGCAGTGGGCTGCCGGTGAGTTCCATTCCGGACACAGTGGCAAGGAAATTCTGCAATTGAAGTCGCTGAATGTGCATGTCATAGCTGCTGACACGGTTGTGCTCGGTGCATGGCGCGAATTCAATATGCTCTGCTGCCAGGTTGAGCACTCGACCGAGCTGACTGCTGGTGTTGTCGCCGGAGGGTGAACTGTGACTGTGAAAGTCAGCACTGATCCAGCCTGGCGTTGAAACCAGGCGAGGCAGAGAAATGGTGCGTTCCGTCGACTTCCCGGGCTCCACCTTCAATGTGGTGAACTCCGCGTGGAACTCCGCACCATGGCTGACAATCAGGTCATACTCCCCGCTCTGAATCGGCAGCTGCACCCGCCCATTCGCCGTATACGCCAGATTCCTCACAAGGAAATCGCCAGTGTCCGGTCCCCAGTTCGGTGTTGGCGTTCCCGTGCGGCCAATGAATTCCACCTTGGCTGGAATCGGTTGCTGATCCCCATCAACAATTTTCAGATCCACAAACCCCGGGTGATAGTCACCGACAGCAATCAATGTGGCCGGCTGATCGTTGATCTTTCCGGCACTCAATGTCGATGCATACGCCTGGCCGGCAATGGTCACCTGAATGTCAGGGTCCCCCGAGGGCAAACGCACAGACGACAGGCCATCGGCGTTCGTGACCACAGTTCCTCGACTGCGACCGGCCACCTTCAACTGCAATCGGGCCCCGGCAACAGGCTGCCCGCCAGCTGTCACGGCGAGCACCCGCGGCTGCAGGCTGCCGCCACTGCCACTGGCGGTTTCGGAGTCCGCAAGGACGCCGGCGTAGTCCTGATTCACAAAGATGCTGCGTTTGAGCACAAACTCTTCGCCCGGACGCAGCACGACAGGCTGGCCATCCAGCCGCTCCCAGGTGAGCACCGATTCGCGAGCATTGGTTTTGACTCGCACGCGAAAACCTGCCGCCGAAATGCCGTAGGCCTGCTGCCAGAACACGTCGTGGAACCAGAAGAGCTCCTGCAGGCCCTCAGCAGACTTCTGCATGTCTTCCTTGCCGCCGTCCTGACGCAATTCGTCTTCCGGTACCAGCGTCAGGTCGGCAGCGGATGTGTTCTTCCATGTCGAGGTGGCCGTCAGATACGCGGAGTCGGCGCCCAGACGCCACTCGACTGTGTGCGACAGCGGCGAGTCAGCGCCGGGGGCGGTCACCGTGACAGTGGCCGCTCCATCACGATCGCCGCTGGCTGCCTTCCATGCTGAAAACATCGGCTTTTTTCGGCCGGGATAGAACGCGCTCAGTGCATCGCTTTCCTGCGAACGAGCCACCAGGTCGATCAGGCAGCCGCCAACATCGCGGACCGTCATGTTGGCGTTGCGACCGGCAGCAGGGCGAGCAATTACGGCCCGGAGCCTCGAATTCTGCAGTACCATGTCACCGTAAATGGCGTCCACTTCCTTGCCGGAAGGAATCAGTTGATTCCATGTCTGCGGTGTCAGTTCCGCGATGATCGCGGGCTCCTGAGCCACAAGGCGGGCAGGGGGGGCAGACAGACAGATCAGAGTGGCGGCAAAACACAGGCAATTCAGCAAACGGGACATGAACAACTCCGTTGCACGACAGTGAAGCGACCGGGGCAGGGGGGACAGGCTGACGAAAGCGAGTGAAGCAGGGATGAAGCTTTGATGAATTCTCCGTCAGTGGTCACTCGTTTGTCGAAGACCTATCGGGCCAGAAACCAGATGTTGCGGTACCGCACCTGATTGCCGTGATCCTGCAGGTAGAGTGGCCCGGGAGCGGCGCCTTCGGGAAGAGGTGCTGCCGTCGTTGCATGCGTCAGCTTCACCTTGTCGTGAATCACGATGCCGTTGTGTCGAACTGTGATCAGCCCGTCAGCCGTTTTTTTGCCCGCATCATCAAACGTTGACGCCTGGAATTCGACGTCGTATGTCTGCCATGCGAGTGGCGGGAAGCACATGTTAAGCTTTGGTTTGGCAATCGAGTAGATTCCGCCGCATTCATTCTGCTCGCCGCTCAGCCCGAATGAATCCAGGACCTGAACTTCGTATCGGCCCTGAAGGTACATACCGCTGTTGCCACGCCCCTGGCCCCGTGCGTTGGGCATAAAAGGCAGCATAAATTCCAGATGGAGCTCACCGCTGCCAAACTTCTGCCGGCTGGTGCAGCCCTGCATCAGCAATTTTTCCTCGGACAACCGCCCGCCCTCGAATGTCTCTGCAGAACTGCCGTCGAACAACACCACGGCGCCTTCAGGGGGTTTGCGGCCCAGAGTTGGTGACTGACGGGAGACGCGTGGCAGTTCGCCGAGCTGCTGATTGTCGCTGTTGAAGATCACAAGCCGCCCATCACGTATCTCACCGCGTCCCGTCTCTCCCTTCATCACTGCCAGCTCGCCCTGACGCTCGCCAAGCCCTCGAAGTGGAGTGTTGCCGTCCCAGCCGTCACCGGGAAGACCGCCCATCAGAGCGACCCAGGCGAAACGGCCGCCACCCTCAGCAATCACCTGAACTCCCACTTTCAGCTCGCCGTCGGCCGACTTCACCACCCCGGAGTACTCGCCCTGGAAAGCGAAATCTGCCCCCGCCTGCCCGGCGGCCAAAGCGGTGAAACCCGGAGCTTTTTCGTCCGCACGGACGAAGCTCATGCACACGACTGCACACGCCAGCACCAACACCCTGCTCATGATAAACCCTGCCGTCAGTCAGTAAAATGAGAAGAAAAGAAAACACACCTGCAGCACCTACGAACCAATCGTCAGCTGTTCGTTGTACTTGACACTCTTCAACGCTGCGAAGGTCTCTGGGCGGTTCATGCCACCTTCAGTCGGAATGAATCGGCCAGTCTCTGAAATGTGCACTCGCGATGCCCTGAACAACGTTTTCATGCCGTATTTCATCAGGATCCCTTTCTGAAAGTCCGCGTGGACAGATTTACGCAGCCACTGCCGTCTGGCCCATCGCTCATGCCCGTTCCACAGCCTGAAGCAGTGCTCGGGCATGCTTTCGCAGAAGCAGCCGAGCTGTGCTGAGGACAGACAGACACTCCCCGTCGATCTCCGGAAGTGTGACTCGCCGAAGCACCTGATTCAAGCGCACCAGCAGTCGCTCGTCATCGAGATAGTCAAACAGCACACGGGCATTGAGAAACTTTCCCAGAAATGTCGGCAAACCCAGGGTGCTTTGGGTCGCAAGGCGATTGACAACAGTCTGGATCCACTCTCCCGATACTGACTCCATGGACCTGTACCAGCCCTCGAGAACTCCGGGGTGCTCTTCAGCAATCACGGCGTCCAGCAGCAATTCCGTGACGATGTGCCCCAGAAACGGTGGACGATGGTCGAAGCGATCCGTGAGCACCCGCCGAAATCGTCCCGTCAGTTCGGACTCCAGCATGAGAAATGTCGGACAGGCATGAAACAGGTCGTCATCCCGCAAATGCTGCAGCACCCCCTCCGCCACCTCCCGCTCCTCAGCTGACAATTGATCCAGCAGCTCTCGAATCCGCCGCCCGCGCAAACGGACCCGCCGGTCCACGACGCTCAGACAATCCGGGAGCGCTGTGCCGGCCAGTCGCAGCGGTGATTCCAGAAAACGATAGCCGTGTGCAAGATAGTTCATGGCGAATTTGACTGCGACTGGTCGTGAGTTGGCAAGCAGAAACCGGCGAAATTCCTGAACAGCGAGCCTTGTCAATCAAAATTGCGGCCGAATTCACGAAATCAGGGCGGGCTGGGCGGCCAGAATCACAGGTGAAACGAAATTTTCCCGACCAGCCTCCGCCAGACTGCCGCAGCGACGGCGAATTCTCTAACATCCCGGCTCCAATCTACCCGCTCCCTGTCGCCACTCCCGGACCGCCGCCGTCATGATCTGCGTGAGCCTCGGACGTACCCGTCACTCTTCCATGATTGAAGAACACCGCACCCTCGCTGCCAAAGGTGCAGAACTCATCGAGCTTCGACTGGACTACATGCGCAATCGCCCCGACATTGGCAGACTCCTCAAGGACCGACCGACTCCTGTTGTCGTCACCTGCCGGCGCAAAACCGATCGCGGACGCTGGAATGGCACCGAAGAACAACGCCTTGCAATCCTCCGCGAAGCAATCATCGCCGGCGCTGAATTCGTGGATCTCGAAGAAGATACCGCCACCTCCATCCGCCGCTACGGAAAAACCAAACGCATCATCAGTTACCATAATTTCGACGAAACTCCCATTGAACTTTTCGACATCCACCGCCGACTCTGTCAGCGTGATGCTGACGTGGTCAAAATCGTCACCATGGCCAATTCGCCCACCGATAACGTCCGCATGCTGGAACTTGTCGAATCCGCGAAAATACCCACGGTTGGCTTCTGTATGGGAGAATTCGGTACGCTCAGCCGCATCCTCTGCGGCCAGGCCGGCTCACCTTTCACCTATGCCAGCTTCTCTCGCGAACGTGAAATGGCCCCGGGGCAACTGTCGTGGGCCGAAGTCCGCAACCTCTACAACTTCAACCGTATCAACAAGGACACCGCCGTTTTCGCTGTCATCGGTGACCCTATCGCCCAAAGCAAAAGTCCCCTGATCCACAACGCAGCCTTTCGCAAACTGGGACTCAATGCCGTCTATATCCCCATTCGTGTCCCCGAAGACCAGCTGGAAGAAACTCTTCGCGAACTCGCCCGAATCAACGTCCGCGGCTACAGCGTCACCATCCCACACAAGGAAGCCGTGCTGCAGTTTGCCACCCTCGCGGATGAAGCCTGCAATAAGATGGGCGCCGCAAATACCCTCTTTCGTCGCGATGGCCAGTGGTGTGTTGCCAACACCGATGCCCCTGCTGCTCTCGCCGCCATCCAGGATGGACTCAAAAAATCCGGTGGCCTCCCTGATCTGGTCGGTCGACGTGTGATGATTCTCGGAGCAGGTGGCGCAGCACGTGGCGTGGCACACGCCCTGATGATGGCCGGGGCCGCAGTGACCATCACCAATCGTTCCCGGGAACGCGGCCGAGAACTCGCGTCAGAACTCGGCTGCCAATTCACCTCGTGGGAAAATCGCGCCTCAGATACCTGCGAAATTCTCGTCAACTGCACCTCCGTGGGGATGCACCCCAACGTCGACGAATCTCCCTTCGAACAACAATGGCTCCGCGACAACACTCTGGTGTTCGACACGGTCTATAATCCCGAGCAGACCCTGCTGCTGAAGTACGCCCGCGAACGCGGTTGCCCCACCGTCGGAGGACTCGAAATGTTCATTCGACAGGCCGCCGAACAATTCACACTCTTCACCAAACTCCCCGCCCCTCAGGAATACATGGCTGAAACACTCCGCCGCGCCAGCGCCGCTGCACGCGCTGTCGTCAATGCCGATGGATCCACATCCCAGGGACGCTCCAGTGAAGATTGAAACCCCACCCGTCGCCTCCCAACCACTGACCACTGACCACTGAAAACTGAAAACTGAAAACTGAAAACTGAAAACTGAAAACCGAAAACTGATGGTCATCTCTCTGATCGGCTACCGCGCCAGCGGCAAATCCAGCATCGCCCCCAGACTTGCCAGAAAACTTGGCTGGGACTGGCAGGACAGCGATCGCGTGATCGAACAGCAGGCCGGCTGCACCATTCCCGAAATCTTTGCTGCAGAAGGCGAAGCCGGCTTCCGCGATCGGGAAACCCGGGTGCTCACGGAGCTCCTGCAAACCCCCCAGCTGATACTGGCCACCGGTGGCGGTGCAATCCTCAAGGAGCAAAACCGTCAGCTGCTGCGGGAAGCCGGCCCTGTCGTCTGGCTGCATGCAGCGCCAGCCACGCTCGTCGCCAGACTCAGCCGTGATCGTCTGAATGGTTCCAATCGCCCCAGCCTGACCGGACGCCCCATTGACCAGGAAGTCGCAGAAGTCCTGGCCATTCGTGAACCCCTTTACCGCGAGGCAGCCTCACTCACCGTTCACTCCGACGGTGAACCCGCGGAACAGGTGGCCCGACGCATCCTTCGACATCTCGGCCTGCGGCCGCTGCAGGAGTCTTCGCATGACGGTGTTTGACCTGCCGCGGTTCTTTGTTCTTCCCTTTCTCTTCATTTTCGGATCCTGTATCGGAAGCTTCCTCAACGTCTGTATTCATCGCTTTCCGCCTAAACTTCGGCTCCGTGACCAGCTCCGCTCGCTCGCCAGTCATTCATCGGGCTGCCCCCGCTGCTCCTCCGCCATCCTCTGGCGCGACAACATTCCCATGCTTGGCTGGCTGCTGCTCGGCGGTCGCTGTCGGAGCTGCCGGCGGCCCATCTCTCTTCGCTATCCGCTGGTTGAATTCCTGACGGGCTGTCTCTTCGTGCTTGTCTATCAGGCCGAAATGCCCCCGCACTTCTGGTCCAGCGCCGCCGAAACAGGGCTGTTCTCCACTGAAGGCCCGCAAAACCTCACGCTGCATCTCCCGATGCCCCTCTGGCTGCACGTTCGCTACGCTCTGCACATGGCAATGGTCTGCGGCCTGATTGCCGCCTCCTTCATCGATCTTGAGCTCTGGATTATTCCCGATGGTACGACGATCCCCGTTATGCTGCTTGCCATGACAACGCACACGGTTTGTGGCCAGGCATGGCTCTTACCGGTCTGGTTCGAGGACGCCAGCGTCGCAGTGCTGCTGCAGCACATCGCACCGCCTGCGCTGGAACCATTCTTTGCCCCATGGAACTGCCTCCCCTTTGCCGTTGCCCACCCGCACTGGCATGGGTTCCTTGTCAGCCTCACAGGATTTGTCGTCGGTGGGGGGATCGTATGGAGTGTGAGACTCCTTGGCGAATTTGTGCTGAAACGTGAAGCGATGGGCTTTGGTGATGTTGTTCTCATGGCGATGGTGGGCAGCGTTCTCGGATGGCAGCCCGCTGTTCTGATCTTCTTCCTTGCCCCCATGCCGGCAATCGCCATCGGCATCCTGTCCGTGATTCTCCGCAGACGCGACGAAATCCCCTATGGCCCGTGGCTCAGCCTTGCCACTCTGCTGCTGCTGCTCACCTGGCCACATGTCTGGCCGCAGGCCGAACGATTCTTTGACATGGGCAAGGTGCTGCTGCTCATGGCGTTTCCATCAGCCCTGTTTCTTGCTGCATCACTGAAGATTTCCCAGCTGACGAAGCGTCTCTTCGGTGGCGCTGCGAGCCCCGTGCTGCCGGAAGCTCTCGACGACGGCATCCCCATGATCTACCCCGCTGATCGCTCAGACCCGCTGGCCGGTCACTGGCCACGTGATCTCTGGCCAGGAATCCGTTCCGGCCAGGGGCTCAGCGCAAGTTACCACTGGCGGAGTTCGCGCTGAATTGCACTTTGTTTCCATCTGGAGCCAATCATGAAAAAGGAACAGGCCAGACGCTGGCTCGCTCTGAAACTGAAGTCCCAGCAGCAGGTGACCCTTGCGTCCGTCGCTGGTCTGGCAATCCTTGGCTCCATCGCGTGGTCGCTTGAACTTGGCGCCGCGACGCTGGTGCTGACTATTGGTTTCCTGCCTGGCAAATCCATTGCGTTTCTGACTGCTGCCGTGATTCTTGGTGCGGTTCAGTACTTCACTCTCCTGCGACTGCCTGCTGATCTCGGGGATGTTCGCGCTCTGCAGAAGGTCAGCGAAGTTTCTGAGAGCGAATACACGACCGCACAACCGCTCTCTGCCGTCTGGATGTATGCGTTTGGCAGCATGGACTCTGATCAATTCTGGTATGAAAAACTGCTTGGGTTTCTGTGCATGCCACAGCGACTTTTCAGCGCAGCATGGTTTGCGTGGAAACGTGCCGAAGAACTCAAGCAACTGAACACTGAATCCTGCGCCGCCATGATTCGACACCTGTATCGTGAGGCCGAACGTGTGGAAATCGATGAACTGGCAACCAAACTGAGTCTGGCAGATCCCGTCCGCGCGATCCGCGAAGTGTCACTGATCGACGGGGTCATGCTGCTCACGCGAAAAACCACAGGACTCAACCTTGCCCCCCGCCTCGTTGATGAACTCAACGCCTGGCTGAAACAGGACTCTACCACACCAGAGTCCTGAAAGACGCTGCACGAGCGCCAGCCATAAACAAACTGTTCAGGTTGCTGATGAACGAGCCCTGGCGATACCGCATGTTCGCCGTTCAGCACAACGACGAAACAACTCCCTTGCTGCGGGTCTGACCCATGCGCGCCGTGTTCCTGACTTCGTGACGAAGGCAGCCATCCTTGCCGGACTGCCCGCAACCTGGCTGAAGAGCTGATCGAAGTGGCAGACAAACGCAGTCATTACATCTGTTGTGAGCTGGATATCCTGAATGAGCATTGTGATCCAGTCCGGAACAGCAAAGGACGATTCGCCCCGCGATACCAGCAGAATACATTCCAGCAGCTCGATGTATTTCGCGGGATGCAGACTGATCGCCGGTGCATCACTGCAGCGGAACGGAACCGCTGGAACGACGGGTCCTGATTCTATGTGGTCACTTTCCTGCTGCAGGGGAGCCAGGTGGCGGCTGTGCAGGCCCTGCTGGGAGTGGTCGGATGTGGGAGCAGTCAGATCTACGGCATCGCTGGATTGGGAAACGCGTTGCTGAGTGTCAGCAAGATCCCGAAGACGCAAAATCGCCGACGTGAATTTGCTGATGCAAAATGGCTGGTCGGTATCGAGGAGTGCCGCACTGATGTCGACGTTGGCCATGCCCAGTGAGTGAAAAACGTTGTCAAGCAGAAGGACTGAGCGATATCTGTCGCCCCAGAAGCGGCCGGTGGCGTTGTCTTCCCGATTGCAAAACGACGTAATCCGCTGCTGGAGCAACCTGAGGAACCATGAGATATCACTGAGCCTGCTGCGAATCTGTGCGATGCGCGGGAGATCTTCGGAAAGCGTACGGATTTCGCTGTCGGTGAGTTCACAGGAGCGGAGGGCGGGGGCTCTGAGTGTGGGGCAGAGGGAAAGCCAGCGACGAGCCACATCGGTGTCGTCGAGGTGTTGAACGAGTTCCGGATGAGCAGCAAGAACGAGCCGAAGTTCGCGAGGAAGTACAGCATGCGCGTGAACGGAAACACAAAAGAATTGAGCAAACCAGCGGATGAGTTGTTCGATGAAATGCACACGGTGAGCAATGAAATCCGGATCTGAACTGTCGGGTGTCGGGGCCAGTGGAGTTCGTGCTTTGCGGCAGATGGCCAGAACGATGGCGCGATCGGCAGGTGTGATGTATTCGGAACGAGGTGATCGGGCCATTGTGGGGAGACCTTTCGGCAAAAGGTTGAAACTGCAGGCAGGACGTGTCAGATACGTGTACGACCAAGTCTCACAGTCAATGGCGGTGAAGTCAATAAAAAGTAGCCAGTTTTATACACCACCAGGTGTGTCAAATCTGAACACCCCTGAATTGCCTGGCCGTTCCTGCCATGTCGTGCTCCACGAAGACGCCGACGATCTCGCCATCGCCCAAAACCTCCTCAACGGGGACAGTCCCTGCTGGACTGGCGACTCGATGGCAAAACCGAACACCTCAGTACTGGCTTCACTCGCACTTCACGTCGTCCTCGCACCATTTCGGGGACTGTCCCCGTTAAACATCGGGCGCGAGATTTGACTGACGAGGGGAAATGCAGGTGTCAGAATGGGGGGGGCTACGATGTTGTCGATTTTGCGAGTTGCGCTGGTCACAGGTGTTCTGGCGATTATCCGTTCGTTCTTTTTCAACGCACTCTGCATGCAGGGACTGTCCCCGCATTTGCCGGGTGGCCATGAGCCGCATTGAGTGGTGGTTGTGGCAACTCAGGACGGTTCAGGAGCGATCAGCAGGGAAGGGGAGTACTTCCTGGATTGTTTCGGCGCCGGTGGCGAGCATCACCAGCCGGTCAAATCCCAAAGCGACTCCAGAGCAGGACGGGAGTCCCGCAGCCAGGGCGTCCTGAAGGCGTGGCGCCCCGGGGAGGCTTTCTGTTGTTGACTGATGGCTGCGAACGGTCTTCTGCTGCCGCTCGCGTGCCCGCAATTCCTCAGCGTCTGTCAGTTCCTGATAACCGTTACACAATTCCAGCCCACGGACATACAGCTCAAATCGCCTCGCAACCGGTGGATTGGCCGTTGAGACGACAGCCATGGCTGCCTGACTGGGGGGGTAATCGCAGAGAAATACAGGTGCCTCGGCACTGCGTCGTCCTCCCAGTCGCGGTTCAATGACGAAGCCGAGCATCAGATTGAGCAGGTCATCGCGCTGTAATTGGGGGCCGCTCTCAGGGATCGGGAGTGCTGAAGTTCTGGCAACTTGCCACAAGTCTTCGCAGGTGGCTTTGTGAATATCCAGCCCAAACGCGTCTGAGAAAGCAGCCGCGTAGGTCAGTTTCGGGAAACACATATCGGGCCAGACAGGGACAGAAGTGCCGGTCAGACTCCTGACGGCATCCATGCAGCATCGCAGCAGACTTTCAGTCACACTCAGTTGATCTTCCCAGCTGTCGCCCACGCCATACCATTCCACCATTGTGAATTCCGGATTGTGGCGTCTTCCGGATTCCCCCTGTCGAAACACTCGGGCGATCTGATAAATAGATCCGCTTCCTGCAGCGAGCAGGCGTTTCATGAAGGCCTCCGGGGAGGCTTGTAGAAACCGGGTCGGCGCGCCGCAGACGCCTGGCACCCGAAAGGGTTCAATCCAGGCATCGAGGGCGATGTCCTGAGACAGGCAGGGTGTTTCCACTTCAAGATATCCGCGAGTCGCAAAGAATTCGCGAACGGTCCGGAGCATTACAGCACGAATACGCAGGACGTTCAGCGAACAGGCTGGTCGCCAGTGGTCGCGATTCATCGCATTACTCACGGTTGTTTCCGGAAATTCTTTCGATCACAGCGCTCACGGCCGTTGCAAGGCGCCGAATACCTTCCTCGATACCAGCCTCGGACTGCACACCAAAGCTGAGACGCATCTCGCATCGCGGACGATCGCGCCAGGACGAAGGATAGCAAAGTTCGCCGGGCACATACATCACGCGGTTGACTCTGGTTGCCTGTTGAAACAGCGGACTGTCGAAGCCGGTTTGAATCATTTGCGGAAGACGCATCCAGACATACATGCCACCCGCCGGCCGTACCCAGGAGACTCCGTGAAGCCCGTGGAATTCCCGGTCGATGGCATTGAGCATTGCATTGCGTTTACTGCGATAGCTGGCCACAACGGCTGCAACATGGCGTCGGTAGCTGCCGTTCCTGAGTACGGTTGCGACGATGTGTTGATTGAGGTGTGCTGAACCGAAGTCTTCGTTGCCCTTGAGATCTGCGACGGGTTTCACCAGTGATTCCGGCAGCACTCCGAGCCCTACGCGGATTCCTGGTGAAAAACTTTTGGAAAACGTTTGCGCGAGGATGACTGTTTTGTGAGACTGATCCAGCGACCAGATGCTGGGGGGCGCAGTCCCCTCAAAACGCAGTTCGCGGTATGCGGCATCTTCCAGCAGGTAGATTTGCGAGGCGCGAGACCAGTTTTCTGCCAGCCGCAGCAATTCTCTGCGGCGTTCCAGAGGCACACTCACACCACTTGGATTCTCGAAGTCACTCACCACATAAATCAGTCGCACGCGCCCCAGTCGGTCTTCAGATGCCAGGCGTTCCAGCGTTGCCTGCAAAGCCTCTGGTCGCATTCCCTGGCTGTCCGATTCGACCGGAATGGCTTCGGCACCGGCTGCCTGGAGCACTCCTAAAAACACAAAGTACGTTGGAGCCGCCACGAGACAAATGTTTCCCGCGTCAAACAATGCCTGCACCACGAGGGCCAGCAGTTGCTGTGATCCGGTGGTGAGCATCAGTCGGGAGAGGGGCAGATCAGCGAGAGCGTCGCTGCGTCCTTCGAGTTCAGCGAGGTAGTTTCTGTAGACGCGTCGCAGCGGTTCCGGGCCCTGAGTCGTTCCGTACTGGAGCAGTCGTCGTCCCGCGTCGGTATCTGCCAGCAGTTCATCCACGGCATTGCGGACAAGTGCTGCCGGCAACGATCTTTCATCGACAAGTCCGGCTGCGAGTGAGATGCAGCCTGGATTCTCTACGGCCTGCTGCATCAGGTAACCGATGGCCTGATGAGCCGATCGCTGAGACCACTGACTCAGGTGTGTGGGGACGCTCATGGCTTCAAAATCCTCCACGGATCAACTGCGATGTTGCTGTCAGGAAAAACGAAATCAATTCTATCCATTGCGCGGCACTCCGCGTGGAGTCCGGCCATCACCGCAGAAAGATCTGCCTTCGGTTTGAATCTCGTTTGAGGGCCGATCAATGGCTTTCTTCTGCCGAATCCGCAGGAGGGGCAGTGGGATTTTCAGCGGGCACGATGGCCGTCTGTGCAGCGAGGGCAGCCTGTGCTGCTCTGGCTGCGGCTTCTTCGATGGAGTCCCCTGGAATCACGGCGCATGAAACGAGAGAGTCGCCCTCATCGAGGCGAATGATGCGAACTCCCTGAGTATTTCGGCCAATAGTGTTGATATCGGCCGCACGGATACGCTGAATTTTTCCACGGGAGGTCACCATGAGGATCTGGTCGTCGTCACAAACGGAGAGGACGTCAACGACTCGGCCGTTGCGAGCGGATGTCTTGATATCTCGCAATCCTTTTCCTCCGCGTCTCTGGCGGCGGTATTTCATGTTACTGCCTGGGGCCGCATCGTCAGTGGCTTCTTCCGAGGGCTCATCAGCGACGGGTTCTTCTGCCACAACCATGGTGCCGTCATCGCCTGGCGGAGCCTCATCGGGAGCTGCATCAGCAGGGCCGAAGGGGGTGCGTTTCCCGTAACCGAATTCGCAGATGCTCAGCAGAGTTCGCTCGGGATCAGCCACCACCATTCCGACTACGGTTTCGCCGCGGGTAAGAGTGATCCCTTTGACTCCGCGTGTTGCACGACCCATGGGGCGAGCATCTTCGTGGTTGAAGCGGATCGCCATGCCACCGGAGGTGGAGAGGACAAGATCCTGGTCACTGGAAACGATCCGCACGTCGACAAGTGCATCGCCATCATCCAGTCGGATGGCGATGATGCCACCCTTCATCGGTCTGCCATAGGCGGAGAGTGACGTTTTCTTGATGATGCCCTGACGTGTGGCGATGACGAGGTATTGATCTTCGGGGAAATGCCGGACGTTGAAGCAGTTCGCGATACCTTCGCCTTCTTCGAGGGTGATCAGATTGGCGAGAGCGCGACCTTTTCCGGTGCGGGGCTGGAGTGGCAGATCGTAGACTTTGAGCCAATGGACGCGCCCGCGATCAGTGAAAAACAGGAGGTAATCGTGGGTACTGGAGACAAACAGGTGAGCAATGGGATCTTCCTCATCAGCCGCGGCTCCTTTTATGCCTTTACCACCGCGGTGCTGGGCTTCGTAGACATCAAGGGGCGTGCGTTTGATGTAGCCGCGCTGGGAAAGCGTGACGACCATGGGTTGTTCGGCGATCAGTGCTTCCTTGTCGTAATCTCCGAGTTCTTCTTCGGAGATTGTTGTTCGGCGTTTATCCGGAAAACGGGCTCGAAGTTCTTCCATGTCGTTGCGGACGAGCGCTCGCAGGTGAGCCTCATCGGACAGAAGTCGGAGATATTCCGCGATGTTCTGCAGGAGTGTCTGGTATTCGTTCGCCAATTTTTCACGTTCGAGTCCGGCGAGGGATCCGAGCTGCATGGAGACAATTGCTTCGGCCTGGTTGGGCGAAAGGAAGTATTCGGGAGCTTCTCCGTTTTCGGCTGTGAACGCGGCATATCCGACTTCGCCGAGTGCGCGGGCGACGAGTGGGGCGGGGACTCCGATTTGCTGGAGCGACTCTTTTGCCGTGGCGCGGCTGGAAGCCTGCCGGATGGTCTGAATGACTCGATCGATGTCCGTCTGTGCCAGCAGGAGCCCTTCGACGGTGTGTCTGCGTTTGCGGGCTTCCCTGAGCAGGAACTCTGTGCGGCGACGGATGACATCGACGCGATGCCGGATGAAGGCATCGAGCAGCATCCGCAGGGTCATCAGCTGAGGGCGGTTGCCGTCGAGTGCCAGCAGGATGACGCTGACAGTGGACTGCAGGGGAGAGTATTCGAAGAGTTGGTTGAGCACGACATCGCGATCGGCATCTCGTTTGAGGACGATATGCAGACGAACCTGCCATGGTGGCACATTTCGATCCGTCAGGTCGACGATGCGAGCGATGCCTTTGATGCGTTCTTCGGCAACGAGGACTTCGAGTTTTTCGCGGATACGGTCTCTGGTCTCCATGTAAGGGATTTCAGTGACAACGATAACATCCGCATTTTTCTCGGTTTCGAAGTGCGTTCGCGACCTAAGCGTCAGCGTGGAGCGGCCGGTGAGGTAGGCCTGGCGGATTCCCAGAGTCCCGCAAATGACGCCACCAGTGGGAAAATCAGGGCCAGGGAGTATTTCGAGGATTTCTTCCAGTCCAGCATCCGGGTTATCGATTACTCGAATGACGGCTTCGCAGACTTCGGCCATGTTGTGCGGCGGAATACTGGTGGCCATCCCGACAGCGATACCGCTGGACCCATTGACCAGCAGGTTGGGAAAGCGAGCCGGGAGCACGACTGGTTCGAGTCGATCATTGTCGTAGGTGGGGACGAAATCCACAGTTTCGCGGTCGATATCCCGCATCATTTCGGCTGAAGCCTGGGACAGTCGTGCTTCGGTGTATCGCATGGCGGCGGGCGGGAGTCCGGCGAGCGACCCGAAGTTGCCCTGTTTGTCGATGAGGACTTCGCGCATGACCCAGTCCTGGGCCATGCGAACGAGCGCGGGATAAATTGCCTGTTCACCGTGTGGATGATAATTACCGCTGGTGTCACCGGCGATTTTGGCACATTTCTTTCTGCCGGAGCCGGGGCTGAGGCTGAGGTCGTTCATGGCGACAAGAATACGGCGTTGGGATGGTTTGAGGCCATCCCGGACGTCGGGTAGCGCGCGGCTGATGATGACGCTCATGGCGTACGTCAGGTAGCTTGTCCGCATTTCGGCCTGAATGTCCGTACGCAGGACGCGGGGATCGGCAAGAGCCCCGGAATCATTTTGACTACTGTCGGTTGACAAAGCACCGCTCCTTGTGACCCTGCCTGCCTGGAGGCGCCGTTTTCAGACCACATGTGACCGGCGCAAGAAGTTTCTGCGCAAGCTCTTTGCGATCCCGAACAGGCTGGGAGGATTATAGCAGATCAGGCAGCAGACTCCAGCCATCGCCGGGACGGCGGCTCAAGTCGCCGGGGGAGCCGATTTCAGCTGCGTCGAGCGGGAATTGTCACCAGAAATTCTGTGCCCCCTGCATCTGACTGAACAAGCTCAATGTCTCCTCCGAGCGATTGCCGGGTGATGTGACGACAGACAAACAATCCGAGTCCTGTGCCGTGATCCTTAGTCGTGAAGTAGGCCTGAAAAATCTGTTTTTGTGCCTGAGCAGAGATACCATGGCCTTCGTCCCGTACACGAATCCCGATTCTTTCGGGCAGACTACCGTCGGCTGCGATCAGTTCCGTGGAAATTTCCATAGACGCACCTTCAGACATGGCATCGAGGGCGTTCAGGATGAGATTCAGCATGACCTGCACCAGCTGGTCATACACGGTGCGAATATTGGGCAGTCCGGACGAGAATCGGGTGGCTGCTGATTTGCCTTTCCAGCGTTTGTAGTACTTTGCGATATTCAGGGCATCGTTGATGGCTGCGTGAACATCCACCGATGACAACTGCTGGTTGGCGGGGCGGCTGAATGTGGTGAGTTCGCGCAGAGTCCGCTGGATTCGCTGGAGCTGGCCATCCACCAGATCCAGGCGTTCCTTCACATATTCGTCAGTATTCTTTCGTCCCAGCATTTGCACGATGGAGCTGATGGAGGCAAGTGGGTTTCCCACTTCATGCGCGATTCCGGCAGCCAGCAGTCCGAAGGCCGCCTGTTTCTCCTGCTGGACCAGCATTGCCTGTGACTCCTGCAGATCACGAGTTCGCGCGGCGATCCGTCGTTCGAGGTGCTGCTGGTTGGATTTGAGTTCTTCGTTGAGAAGTGTGAGTCGCTGGCCGGATTTTTTGAGCAGCCCCGTGAGAGAGATGATGGCCCAGGCTGCCCATCCGAGGAAGACGAGGGTCAGCAGGACAGTGACCACCTGATGATGGCGCTGATCGGGGCTCACGAGTGACGCTCCCTGCACGCGTTCTCCCAGCACTCCCAGGAGAATGTAGCTGATGGAGTGCAGGCAGAAGGTTGAGAAGGTGAGTGACGGTGAGTGGCGAATGGCGCACACAAGCAGTGAGAGGAAATAGTAGAACCTGAACGGGCTGCTGAGGCCCTCATCAAAATGGCACAGCAGTCCGATGAACAGCGCCTCCATGACTGAGATGCCGATGCGGTAGTTGGTGAGCAGCAGTTTGCCGCGCCAGCTGGCAAGGGTATCCATGAGGGCGTAGGCGGCGCCGAGTGCCAGCATGGCGTTGAGTTCGCGCTGACTGCCGCTTTGGGAGCCGAAGTTAACGTAGAGGGCTCCCACACAGAGTCCGAACCAGCGAATTCTTACGGTAATTGACTCAGCTTCCGGCTCGCGTCCGACGGGGTCGAACATGCGAGCGGCAGCGGCGGCGCGGAGGCTGGCGGGGAGTCTGAAGATACCGGAGGGGGTGTCCTGACCGTGTTTTGAACCGGACTGGTTGGACTGCAGGGAGCTCATAGAGGTTCAATCGTCGGTTACGCTGGTTTGCGGATTAGAAATTCTGGCGTCCGCGGAGGGCGTCGGCGAGCATTTCGCGGTTGGCAAATTCAAGCACACTTCCGGAGGCGATGCCGCGGGCGAGACGCGTGATTCTGACGGGATCGTTCTGCAGCAGATTGGTGATGAACAGGGCGGTGCCATCTCCCTCCAGCGTTGGATTAGTGGCCATGACAACCTCACGAATTCCCAGTTTGCGAATTCGATGCACCAGTTGATGAATTGTCAGATCTTCGGGACCAACGCCTTCAAGTGGAGCGATGCGACCACCAAGCACGTGGTACAGCCCTCCCCAGGCCCCGGATGTCTCCAGGGCCACGACATCCTTCGGTTGCTCGACCACGCAGACGCTTTGCTGATCTCTTCGCGGGTCTTTGCAGATCCGGCACACAGGTTCTTCCGTCAGGTTGAAGCACACGGAACACCGTCGGACTGATGTGCGGACATCGCGGATGGCATCTGCGAGCCCCTGGGCGTCTCCTGCGGGGCATGAAAGTACATGATTTGCGAGTCGTTCAGCGGATTTTCTGCCGATTCCCGGAAGTTTGGCGAATTCGTCGATCAGCCGTCCCACTGCGGGGCCATAGGGGTGCTCAGACGGTTCCTGCTTTTGCCTGCTCATCCGTGTCATTCCTGTTGGGGCTGATATCAGCCGAATCCAAGACGGCTGAAGGCGTCCTTCATACCGGGCATATCCATTTCCTCCGCCAGCTTCGCCATTTCTTCTGCCGCAAGATCACGCGCTCGCTGCATTGCGGAGTTGAATGCTTCCTGGGTGAGCTGCTGGAGGAGTGGTTGGTTGCGGGCTTCGACGAGCCAGAGATGGATCTGCACGTCAGTCACGCGGAAGTCGCCTGACATGCGAACAAGAACGGCATCGCCGCCACTCCAGCCTTCCACCTCCATCCGGCTGATGCGTTCCTTAAGTTCGGCCACTTTTTTCTGCAAATCACCAGCCTGGCGGGCCATGTTTGCCATCCCTGCCAGATTCTTAAGTCCTTCAAACATCGTCAGCTCCGTGTTGACTTTATTGATCGTGTAAACCTGGTTGTCCGGGGCATCAGACAGCCGTTGTGTCCTGTTCTACCGAGGCGCTGGCGCGTGATGCTGGCGCCTTTGTGACCTTCACCACGGTGGCCCCGAACGCTTCAACAATCTGCTGGACAAACGGATCCTGCGTCGGGTCTACGTCGCCGAGCAGATTGGCTGCGGGGGCCTCGGCGGACGCTGCTGGAGTTCGACGAGCGGCGGATGGAGCAGCAGTGGTGCTTCGGTTGACAGTGCCGACTGCGGCAGCTGAGGCGGCTGTGGCGGGCACTGGTGTTTTGGTTTTGCGGCCTGCGATGGGAGCCGTGTCTGTCGTCGATGTCGGTGAAGGATTCGCGGTCGCGACTTCCGTCACAATGCGTTCGACCCGCACGAGACGCAGGGCCACGGTGGCCGGAGCCCCGGTGAGTTTCAGGATTTCCTGTTCGATTCGCGTGCGGTTGTCCGGCAGATCGAGGACGCGACGGGCGAAGTCTGCAGTGTCGTCCAGCAGCAATTCAAGGCGGGCGCCGCCGACGAGCTGAAGATCCTGAACCATTTTGAGTCCGGCAGCGATAGTCAGTCCGCAGGCGCGGGTGAGTTCCGGGAGGAGCGAGGTGACGCGTTCGGGGGTGAGTCCGGGCGGGGGAGCGGTGGGGGCGGATGCCGGGGCAGGGGCAATGAAAATCGGGCTGTCGTTCACGGGGGCACTGGCAGTGCCAGCAATCGCCAGGGTGGCAGCCGGACTCAATTCGGGCCGGTTCGGCCCCGCGGAAAGGGCCGTACAGGCAGCGGGGGCCACCGGAGCCATTTGAGCGGGCGCCGCGCTTCCCCCATTTGTCAGGTGGGGTGGTTCGGTGCCGTTTGGTGGTGGTGGCTCAGAGTTTTTTTTTTCGGTCGCCGTTTCGGCGGTTGCGGGATTTTCCGGGGGTGCGGGGAGTCTGCCGGAGAGCAGTTCGCTGAGGGCGCTGAGGTTTTCGAGCAGGCTGAGTTGCACGAGTGCCATTTCGAGCACTGTGCGGGCGAAGGTGCTGCGAAACATTTGTGTTTTCGCATCGGACAGAATCTGAAATGCAGCCATGACCGTCTGCATACCGAGTTTGTGGCCCTGGGCGAGCAGTTCGTTTCGGTGGCGTGAAGCCACGGCGCAGAGTGCGACGGTGGTGCCGCCGGAGAGAACGACCATCATGTCGCGGACATAACCAATCACCTGATCCATAAACTCGCCCGGCTGCACTCCGGCTGTGAAGCAGGCATCCAGCAGGCTGAGCACTTCACCGGGACGGTGTTCGACGATGGCGGTAAAGAGTTCCAGCAGTCGGTCATCGCCGGCGGTTCCGAGCATACGATGAACATCGTCGGCTGAGACGGTCCCGTCGCTGAAGGCCAGCAGTTGGTCGAAGAGTGACTGGCTGTCGCGCATGGACCCTCGGGCTCTGCGGGAGACGAGTTCCAGTGCATCTTCAGTGACTTCAAAACCTTCAATTTTTGCGATTTGTCTGAGCCGTTCGGCGATGGATGTTTCTGCGATGCTGGAGAAATCAAATCGCTGACAGCGAGAGAGAATGGTATCTGGGACTTTATTGGGTTCTGTGGTGCAGAAGACGAATTTCACGTTGGGCGGCGGTTCTTCCAGGGTTTTGAGCAGGGCATTGAAGGCTTCTCGTGTCAGCATATGGACTTCGTCGATGATATACACTTTGAACTGTGTCCGCATGGACCGCACGCCCACGCTGGCCCGGAGCGAGCGAATGTCATCGATACCACGGTTGGAAGCGCCGTCGATTTCCAGCACATCCACATCATTTCCTGCAGAAATTCCCTGGCAGATTTCGCATTCATTGCAGGGGACACCGTCGACCACGCGTGGACAGTTGAGGGCTTTGGCGAGAATTCGTGCAGTTGACGTTTTTCCGACACCACGAGCCCCGGTGAACATGTAGGCATGGGCAACCCGACCTGCGCGGATGGCGTTTCTGAGCGCCCGCGCGACGTGTTCCTGCCCCACCACCTCGTCAAATGCCTGAGGTCGAAAGCGGCGGGCAAGCACTGTGTAATGAGAACCTGTGGTCGACACGTACCACTCCGTTTTCGCTTGAACAGGGACACGTTTTACCTGACCAGGAGCACGATCAGAGGGGACATCCGCAAACCTGGAGATCCGGCGGGGGTGGATTGTAGGATTTGCAGTGTCCGAGGTCCAACGAGCTGAGGGGTATGGACGAAATTGCGGAAGAGTGCGGGGGCCTGCGGTCTTGCATTCCTCAGCGTCGCAACGCATGATGACACACTGGAAGTGTGCTGCCCTGTCATCCAGTCCCGCCGGATCGGAGATCTCGAAATGCTGTTTGTTGCCCGCATTTTTCGCCTGCTGACGGGCATTCGCCCTCTGCTCCTGTTTTCCATCTGCCTGACGCGGTCTGCAAGCCAGATGCTCGCACAGGAACCTGTGATTCCCCGATTCATCGACTGTTCGTTGCTTGTGTCACCCGACTATCCGGCGACGTGGCCGACCGCCCCATTCCCGCGTTTTCAGCGGATCACGGAGCTTCCCATCGGGCCACGAAGCCCATTCAATCTGGATGTGCTGCTGATGGACGGAAACACTGGCACCCAGATGGACGTTCCGCCCCATTCGGTGCTCCGTCCGGAGCTCAAACGTGAAAAATCAGGTCCATTTGGGCTGGCATGGACCCACGTGATTGAACCCTGGCAATTTGGCGGCGAAGCCTGTGTTGTCGACTGCAGACATCTGCTGGATCAGGCGCCTGGCGGAGTGAGTCCGCTGGTGCTGCCGGCCGACATCGAACGATTTGAGAAACAGCATCGCCGGTTGCGTTTCGGAGATGTTGTGCTGTTCCAAAGCGGCTACTCGGATCGCTACTATCGGCCGCTTCCGGAGGGAAATCGTTACATTGCCGATGTGGTGGACCGCCTGGCTCCTGGCTATCCCGATCCGGGGCCTGAGACGATGGAATTTCTGGCGACGCGCGGAGTGCTGACGCTGGGCACTGACAGTGCCAGCATGGGCCCCCTGCCGAACCTTGCAGAACCCGCGCATTACGCGGGACTGCGACACGGAATGATCTGGACCGAGGGGGCCACCAACCTTGCCAGTCTGCCCCCGACGGGCTCCTTCTACGTGATGCTTTCGCCCCGCCACAAGGATGGCATGTATTCAGAAACCCGGGCATTCGCGATTACCGGTGGCAGTCTTCCTCAGCAGCTCATTGAAGGCATGCGAAATCGGCGGGCCGTAGATCTGTCGCCGGTGCTGGACATGAAACTTCCACTCACCAACCCCGGCAGTCGCACAGGGCGTCATCGACAGACTTACGTCAAGGTTGACTTCCTCTACTCACCGGATCTCGATCTCTGGCATCACACTCATCTGATGGATGCGACGACAGGAACCCATCTGATTCCACCGGCATTCGCGTTGCCAGCCCCGGGACAGGACGTGGAGTATTCTCCGGAGGTGCGTGGCTGGCTTGGAGAATTTGAAATGAAATGGGGATCGCCCGGCACCAGTACTCGCACTGTTGATCAGGTGCCGCTGGAGTGGACCTGCGGAACTGCTCGTGTGATTGACGTTCGTGGTCTGACCGACCCTCACCCCAACTCGGATCTGCCGCGTTCCCCGGTCATTACGCCTGCTCACATTACGGACTTTGAAAAGTCCAGCGGACCACTTCGGCCCGGAGAGATAGTGCTCTTTCAAACCGGCTTTGTGGATCGTCATCTGAAACCCGCACCCGATGATCAGGATCTGTGGGTTCGGCCGCTTGCCGGGGAGATGGCGGGCTGGCCGGCTCCGTCCGCTGAAACGATCCGGTATCTTTCCGAGAAGGGCATTCGCTGCATCGCCACGGACGCTCCGGACCTTGGGGGTGTTGATGGCAAGGCGGCGTGTATGACCTACTGGATGATGGGAAAGCAGGACGTTGTGGGTGTGGAATTTCTTCAGCAGTTTGACTCGATTCGTCCCCAGAGTGTGTTTTTGTTCGCTGCCATTCGAATTGAGGGCGGTCATGCGGCCCCGGGGCGAGCGATTGCGGTTTGGTGACTCCATGGCCACAGTGACAGTCTCAGTTCAACAGGATTTACTGGCCGAAAAGAAACGTCTGGCCGGGGACTTTCGCGCTGCGTGTGCAGCGGCCGGCACTCTCGTTGTGAATCTCGTCTCTTCTCCGGGCGCTGGAAAAACCAGCCTGCTGCAGGCCATTGCCCGGCATTGGTCCGGCCGGATTTCTGCAGGCGTACTTGTCGGAGACATTGCTACTGAACGTGATGCTGACCGACTGCGGCCACTCCTGCCGGTCCGGCAGCTCACCACAGGTGGCGCCTGTCATCTGGACGTCGGACTCGTCCAGCGAGGGCTTGCTTTACTTCCCGAAAAGCCCTTCGACGTGCTGTTCATTGAAAATGTCGGCAACCTGGTCTGCCCTGCATCTCATGATCTTGGCGAACATCTGCGAGTGGTGCTGCTGAGCGTTCCTGAGGGCGATGACAAGCCTGGCAAATATCCAAAGATGTTCCGCACCAGCCAGGCCCTTGTGATTACCAAGACCGACCTTCTGCCTTACGTGCCGTTCTCTCCGGCAGCGGCCATCGCGGACGCTCGAGTGATCCAGCCAGAGCTGCAGGTTTTTCAATTGAGTGCCCTGCAGGGTACTGGAGTTGAGGAATGGTGTGAGTTTCTGCTGGATGCACGGAGGAGATTCACTGCGGCAGGGCAGGGTGGGTGATGTCCGCATCGTCGCCTGTCGACGCCGGTGGCTGGTATCTGCTGCAGGGCAGTGTGCAGGGTTGCGGACTGCGGCCCGCAGTCGCCGACTATGCCAGTCGCCAGCGGATTGGTGGCTGGGTTTGCAATACCGAGTCCGGAGTGGTGCTGCATTTACAGACAGATGCCGCCGCCCGGCAGCAGCTGATCGACTGGCTTATTTCTCGTTTCTGTGGTTCGGCCACTCCGCTGCCTCCGCCGGATTTCCTCGCGACGGTTCATCCGGCTTGCCCTGACCCTCCCAGTCTGGAGCCGTTCTTTCGGATCCTCGATGTTTCGATGCTGACTTCAGCTGAGCGGGAATGGCTGGAGGGTGTCTGTGTTCGTCTTCCCAGAAGACTCTGTCCCGGACCGGGCGTTCCGCGCGATCTGGCCATCTGCGAGGACTGTCGGCTTGAAGTTCGCGATTCGTCGCATCGGCGAGGGGATTATGTTCTCAACAGCTGTGTGCGTTGCGGGCCGCGTTACAGTGTGTTGTCAGTCATGCCATGGGACCGCGACCACACGTCGCTGTCCCTCTGGCGGGTGTGTGATCGCTGCCGGGAGGAGTATGAACTTCTGCCTGAGCGACGGGGGCACGCTCAGCTGATCAGCTGTCGGGGCTGCGGACCACGTTTGTGGC
The DNA here is from genome assembly GCA_046074585.1 of Planctomycetota bacterium. Taxonomy (GTDB): domain Bacteria; phylum Planctomycetota; class Planctomycetia; order Planctomycetales; family Planctomycetaceae; genus SXXK01. The sequence goes on from JBJTOM010000274.1 coordinate 24,608, forward strand.
TGCGGAGGAGGCTGTCGGAGTCATCCAGTGCAAACGGAACGGCGGACTTCCAGCTGGAGACCGCGGAAACGGTGGAGGATGAACAGCGGTTGCTGCACGAGGTTGTCGAGTGCCTTGCAGGAGGTGGTTTGATCGCACTGCTGGGCATGGGTGGCTGGCAACTGGTTTGCGATGCGTGCAACAGTCAGGCCGTTCTGAGACTGAGGCAGCTCAAGCAGCGTCCCTGGAAACCGCTTGCAGTGATGATTCCTGCAGCTGAGTTCCTCAGACCCGCTCGGGAAGGGCCTGAAGCTGTGCTGCTGCGATCGTCTGAGAATCCAATCCTTGTCTGTGAGGCTGAACTGAGCCCCCCGCTTGCGCCGGAGATTTCCGGTTCACTCAGATCCTGTGGCGTTTTTCTGCCCACAACAGCCCTTCATGACTGGCTGCTGCAGCGTCTGCAGAGGCCGCTCGCCGTATCAAGCGGCAACCTTGAGGGCGACCCAATTCTTTATGAATCTGACGCGGTTCCGGGGGAACCGGGGGATGGGGTGGATTTGCTGTTGGGCCATCAGCGGCGAATTCTTCGTCCGATCGATGACAGCGTTGTGCGGGTCATCGCCGGACGTCCCGCTGTGCTGCGGCTGGGGCGCGGATTTGCACCGTTCCCGCTGCCGCTTGTGGTCGATTCCCCCGGTGCGATTGTGGCGTTGGGGGGGCATCAGAAATCCTCGTTTGCAATCGCGGGAAACGGTCGGGCCGTGCTTGGGCCACACTGTGGCGATCTGCACTCAGAGGCTTCACGCGAACGCTTTCTGCAGCAGCTGACTGCCACACTGGACCTGTATCGGCTGACTCCCGCTGTCTTTGTGCACGACATGCATCCGGATTACTTCACGACGATCTGGGCGCGCAGTCAGCGATTGCCGACGATTGCCGTGCAGCATCATCATGCGCATGCCGCAGCCGCGCTGCTGGACGCCCGAATCGACGGCCCGGTTCTGGCCGTCACGTTTGATGGCACCGGCTATTCTGCTGACGGCGTGATCCGTGGAGGCGAGTTTCTGATTGCCCGCCGGAGCCGTTGTCAGCCCGTCGCAAGTCTGCTCACCTTTCAATTGCCGGGTGCTGAGCTTGCTGCTCGTTCACCCTGGCGTTCCGCTGTCGCCGTGCTGGAGGCTGCGCTGCCGGGCTGGGACGCGGACAGAATAGCCCGCTGGATTGCCGGACGACCTGCAGCCCATCAGTGTGGTCCCGCCCCCTCCGCTGCTGCCATCGATCAATTTCAGCGTGCGGTGACTTCGCGGGCAGGGCCCGTGTGTTCGAGTATGGGACGATTTTTCGATGCGATGGCCTGCCTGATCCTCGGAGTGCACACTGCAGGCTGGGAGGGGGCCGCAGCGATGCAGCTGGAAGACGATGCATCAATCTTATTCAGGGCAGTGGACAGGGATTTGTGGTCTGAAGTGGACGTACTGTCAGAGCTTCTGCCGATTCTGGAGACAGACCCCCTGACTCTGGACTGGCGACCGCTGGTGCGAGCGGTGATGGCGGGGGCAGAGCAGGGCAGGACGGTGCAGGAGCTGGCGAGAATTGTGCATCTGGCGATTGTGGGGGGAGTGCTGCGCGTTGCCTGTCGTTTTCCGCATATGCCAGTAGTGCTCACAGGAGGCTGTTTTCAGAATCGGGTGCTTTCGGAGTGTGCGGCGGAGGTTCTTGAATGTGCCGGTTTCCGGTGTGTGCTGCCGGGTCTGATCCCGGTGAATGATGGCGGGCTTGCTGCGGGGCAGTTGGCAGTGGCCGCCGCAATCATCGAGTCGGGGGAATGGCAGATGCCGGAGTGTGGTGGCCTGCCCGTCTGCCAGTGACTGGTGGGAAAGCAGAGTGGGCTATTGGGGCCATGTGCCATTGTTCATCGGGGTGGGTTTGAGTAGTGCGGGGTCAACGACGGCATGGACAATTCTTTGTCGTTTCCATGTCCACGTCACGTGGACCATTCCATCGTTCGTCTGAATCACTGCAGGATAGGAAAATTCTGCGCGGGGTTCGTTGTCGAGGACCAGTCCGGCCAGCCAGGTTTCTCCGTCTTCGCTGACGGCGAGGTTGAGCATTTCGCGGCCACGAGGCATTCCCTGGCCTCGGTGAGTGTGGTTATAGATGAGGACATGACGTCCATCCTTCAAAGTCACGCCGTCGATGCCGCTGTTGGGGTTGGGAAGCGCTGTGGGCTGAAGTTCTGACCAGGATTGACCACCGTCCGCGGAGGATGCTGCGAGGATGGAGCCATTGCCGTTCTGGTTGCGGCAGAGAGCCAGCACCGTTCCGTTGGGGCGAGTGAGGAGGGTGGGCTGGATGGCACCGAAGGTCCGGCCGTCATGAATGGGACCGACGCGTTCCCACGTGCGGCCGAGGTCCCGAGTGCGTTCGAAGTGAACTCGCCAGCCGGCATTTTCCGTACTGCTGCCGCAGAGGAGTGTTCCATCGGGAAGCAGGACAGGTTTATTTCGCACCGGACCGTCAATCTGTTCCGGGAGACGGACGGGGGCTGTCCATGTCGCTCCATGATCATGGGAGAGCGATTGCATGCCCCACCAGGATGCCGGGTCCGGACCACACTTCCAGAACAGGATGAGTGGTCCGCCAGGAACCTGCCAGAGCACGGGATTCCATGTGGGGTGACGATGCACAGAACCGTCAGGTCGGGAGTACTGGACCCCGTTTGCCACCTCACGCGGTGCCTGCCAGTGCCCGTCGAGGAACCTTGAGATCCAGATGCCCACGTCTGGGTGCTTTTCTTCGGTACCACCGAACCAGGCAGCCACGAGTCCGCCTGGGGTCTCAGCGATTGTAGAGGCATGGCATTCTGGAAATGGAGCCATTTCGTAGAGGAATTCGCGAGAGATCAGGCCCGGCGACGTGTCCGCGGAAACGCAGGGGGCTGATTGGCTGAGGAGATTCAACAGGCAGGCGAGGACGATTGCGGCGCGCGGCATAAGAATGGTTCTCTGGCGGGCGTTCGACGGGAGAGATGCGACGGCAGGAGCTATAGCACCAACCGCAGAGCAAGTCCAGCCACGACACAGGCAACCAGCACGAGACCGAGCGAGGCACGGAGGCCAAAGAGCAGGAATGCTCCCAGCAGGGCGACTGCCGCCGCGTCCGGTCGCAGGGCGCTCCACAGCGGCAGTTGCAGGGTCACCGGGCCCAGATGGACTGGATACTGTTCACTGCACAGCACAGCTCCTGCCAGTTCAAAACTCAGGGATCCAATCACTCCCACGACAACCGCAGAGATTGCCTGAAGTGCGGTGGTCAGCCCCCGGATGCGAGGAATCTGTTCGATCCACGGGGCGCCGAGGAAAATCCAGAGAAAGCTTGGGGCGAAGGTCACCCACGTTGCAAGCATGGCTCCCAGAATGCCCGCCAGGGCCGGAGGAATCTCTGTTGCATGACGCCAGCAGGCGACATGGCCAACGAACTGCACGACGAGGATGAGCGGCCCGGGGGTGGTTTCTGCGAGGCCAAGTCCATCGAGCATTTCTCCCCGCTCAAGCCAGCTGTACTTCTCGACTGCCTGCTGGTCCACATACCCGAGCACGGCATATGCACCTCCGAACGTCACGACGGCGGCGCGACTGAAGAACAGGCCTGTCTGCGTGAAGACACTGCTGGATCCTGCGACGCACGAGGCGAGTATCAATGGAGCGAACCACACGGCAAGTCCGGTCGACAGCACGCGTGCGATGTATCGCCAACCGGGTGCCGCATTGCTGACCGTCAACGGCGGCGAAGCAGGATTCGACGAACTGGCCTTCTCGCGCTGTTGCGAGCCTGCAGACCCTCGAAAGCGTCCGAAAACCCAGCCGGCTGCAGCGGCGGCAACAACGACCCCGATAAATGGCACGTCGGCAACCAGCATCAGCAGGCAGGTGGCTGCTGCGAGCCACTGCAGAGGGCGACTTTTGAGTACTCGGCGAGAGAGCCTTCGCAGGGCGTCTGCGAGGACCGCAAGGACCGCACATTGAAGCCCGAAGAACAATCCGGCCAGTGCCGGGAGTTCACGATACTCAGTGTACAGCCAGCCCAGCACCAGCATGGCCGCGCTGCCCGGCAGAATAAACAGAAGTCCGGCCGACAGTCCACCTCGAACACCGTGGAGTGTCCAGCCAAGCCACGTGGCGAGCTGCTGTGCTTCCGGTCCAGGCAGCAGCATGCAGAAGTTGAGGCCGTTGATAAACTTTTGATCGTCGACCCAGCGACGTTCTTCAACCACAAGTTTGTGCATCACGGCAATTTGAGCTGCGGGTCCGCCGAAGCTGAGCAGACCCACGCGCAGCCAAAGCCGGAGCGCTTCAGCGAAGGATACGTTCACGGCGGCCGGGGGCGATGCCTGATGCACGGATGAGAGACCTTGAAGGCGGGTTGTTCCACGGAGGCTGCGGCAGGATTTTGGCGAATGCGAGAGAATTTGGAAGCGAACCTTGCAGCTCAGCACAACCCGCACAACCTGCAGCTTCGCCGTCTAAGTCTCCAAATTACCCGTTTTCCATCTGTTGCCAGCATCTCGAAATTGATTCATGTGGCAAATTCGCATCAGTCACCCTGGATTTCCCACATTATCGACGCTTGTGGAACTGGAGCCACCTGACATGCGCTACGACCTGCTCGTCCTTGGAAACGACGACGCTGCCCTGGACACCGCCAGAATTGCTGCCGAAAACGGACTCAAAGTGCTCAGCGTGATGCCCCGCCAGCGGCATTCCGCCACGCTGCTGGCCCGCAGTCTTCAGCGAACCACGCGCGAACTTGCCGCCGACTTTCCGGTACACTGTCGGGAAAAATTCCGCCAGGCCGCATCTCCTGGGCTTCTGCAGCGTCTCCTGACGCGCTCCATTCACGCCGAGATTTCCGAACAACTCGCCACACTCCGCTCCGCCGGTGTCCACACCCTCCGCGGTGAAGCCAGCTTTATCGCCCCCGGCTGGATCCGCGTCGATCGCGGGCCCGAACAGACCGACGCGGTCCTGAACACCACGCATACTGTCGTGGCCGTCGGCGTCCGTCGCACACTGCTGTCACTTTCCCTCGTGCGCTGCGGCGTCCACGGACCACAGCACCTCCTGCAAATGCCCGCGCTGCCCGAGTCTGTGGTCGTTGCCGGTGGTGATGACTTCGGCAGCTCACTTGCCGCCTTCTGCAGCACTGTCGGGATCCGTACCGACCTCGTCACCCGCCCTGCAGACTCATCTGCGGCCCTGGAACTGGCACTCAAGCAAGGTGTGCGGCTCGTTGATCGGCCAGACTCCCGACTGCTCCCGGACGTCTTCAGCACCCCGGCCACCACTCCCTGTCACAAACTCCCGCCCATCTTCGATTGCCGCCGGGCCATTGGTTTCACCGGGCACCTGCGACTTGATACGCTGGGGATCCAGACCGATGAGAACGGACTCCTGTGGTGCTCCTCATCGCTGGAAACATGGTGCCCTGGCGTTTTCGGAGCCGGAGAAGTTGTTGGGTTCTCGCCGGAAAACTTCCGCGACACAACCCAACAGGCCACGCGCATCCTGGAAGCTGCCACCCGGAAAGGTCCCGCCCCTTGGCGTTTGCGAAGCCGCATCCTCGCGAGCACGTGAATTGTGTCTGGTGACAGGATCAGCCTGGCCGTTACCGAATTTGTCGCCACCAGGAGCGCCAGGTCGGACACGTGGCCGCGGGCGTGAGGGCGATGTGAATCGGTCGGAACCTTGCGAGGGTTTGCCTTTGCCGAGGTCTTTTGCCATGCTTCGCGCTGCGTGGCTGGCTTCATGGCATGCTGCGCTCGCCTCACGTCACGTTCCTCAGTCGTCAGCCGGTACCATGTCCAGTCTGCCCCCCTCATCGCTCGCCACCGTTATCCTTTTTCTTCCTGTCGTGTTTACGGGCATCACTGTCGTCGCCTCCCCGCCGATTTTTGGCGATGACTGGCTGACGCAGACGGAGCGCTGGCGAGAGCAGCGTGAGCGTCAGCTGCGGTCCGCCGATGGCTGGCTTGCTGTCACCGGTCTCCATTGGCTTCAGGATGGCAGGATCAGATTCGGTTCCGCAGGCGACTGTGAAATCCGTCTGTCGCAGGACTCTTCCCCGCCATATGCCGGCACACTGACGGTCGACAAAGGACTTGTCCTGTTCACTGCTGTGGCAGGCGCTCCGCTGAAGCTCAACGACAGGCCCGCATCCAAAGGAATCCTCAGTCTTGACAGCCCGGCGGCTGAGGCCGATTCCTCCGATCGCCTCGCGATTGGTTCCAGTACCCTGCAGCTGCTGCGTCGCACGGGTCAGCTGGCGCTCCGCGTCCGCGACAGCAACAGTCACCTGATCGATGACTTCCCTGGCGAACGCTGGTACCCGCCCAATCGTGCCTACGAGGTGCCAGCCCGCTTCATTCCGGCCGAGCCCGGCACGTTACTCGAGTTCCGGAACGTGCGTGGAGCCGCGTTGAAGGACGAGCTGGCAGGAACGGTGGAGTTCGAGCTTGGAGGCCGAGCATTCCGTCTGCAGGCGACCTCCGATCGCCCGGGAACGCTGTTCATTGTGTTTCGCGACGAGACCAGTGGTCAGCAAACGTGGCCTGGCGGTCGCTTCCTGTCCCTCGAACTCCCCACAGACAACTCGCCCCTGTTCCTGGACTTCAACCGCGCTTACAACCCGCCCTGCGCCTACAACCCGCATACTCTCTGTCCGCTTCCTCCGCGAGAGAACGCACTGCCGATTTCCATTCCGGTGGGTGCTCAGCGGCCGCACCAGCCCCCGGCGGGTGATGAAAGGCCGGCAGCCAAACAGGAACGGCCGCGTTGAACATCGATTGCACAGCGGATCTCAGACTCTGCAGCGTGCTTGGCTCATCCCACTGGCAACCTGTCACCTGCCCGCTCCGTTTCCTGCAAATCGGCGCCGATTTTTCCGGACTTCAGCAGTGTCCAATTCACGATAAGGACGGGCACAGGCGTGTGTCCGGCCTTTTGCATAAGCACTGGAAGGCAAAGCTATGGATCGTTCAGAAAATCCCGATCCTGCAAATTCCACAACGACGACGGCAAGCTCCCCCGAGGCTCGCCTGCCGCCGTTTCCATCACACTCGGTTCGCCCGCTTCGCTTTCTGCAGGGCCCTCAGTCGCGCTGGCGTGAACTGGTGCTGCTCTGCCGGGCCTTCCGTGAAATGCTGAACGGTTTCCGACACCTGCATTTCGTCGGCCCCTGCATCACAGTCTTCGGTTCCGCTCGCTTTCCGGAACATCATCGCTACTACGGGCTGGCCCGGGATATCGGGGCTGCCATTGCGAACGAAGGCTTCACCGTCATGACGGGTGGTGGCCCGGGGATTATGGAAGCCGCCAATCGGGGCGCCAGGGAGGTTGGAGGGCGCAGCGTTGGCTGTAACATCAGGCTGCCGATGGAACAGCACCCCAATCCATGGCTTGACCAGTTCGTTGATTTTCGCTTTTTCTTTGTCCGCAAACTCATGCTGGCCAAATACTCATACGGATTCGTCGCGCTACCTGGAGGGTATGGAACGCTGGATGAGCTGTTCGAGATTGCGACGCTCGTGCAAACTCGGAAGGTGGAATCCTTTCCCATGGTACTTGCGGGCGTTGACTACTGGAGGCCGATGCTGGACTACCTGCGTGATGTGATGGTTCCGCAGGGCACCATTTCTGCTGCCGACATCGACCGTTTTTTTCTCAGCGACAACCCGGAGGAAATCGCGGCGCACGTCAGCCGGATCGCCCGCACTGAGTTTGGTGTGCGGGAAGCTCAGCCTAAACCTCGCTGGTGGCTCTTCGAACGCTCCCCGTGGCGCCGCTGAACCATGTGCTAAAACAGAAGCGCACGAATCGCATTGCCGGCGGCCAGCACTGTCAGCCATCCTCCTGCGGCGGCAAACAGGCCGGCGGCGAACAGCAGGATCATGAGTTCAGCCACCTGCAGCTGGATGATGGTCAGACGACTGCAACCCAGCCGGAACATCGTCTGCATCTCGGTTTCACGCAGTCGCAGCGACAGACTGAGCACCAGCCCAAGCAGGAGCAGCGTGACGAGCGCGGCGGCCAGTGAACAAATCCAGACCAGCTGCTCAATGCGAAACACCATTTCCAGCAGTTCCGCGATGACCTGCGGAGGCTGAATGCACTGGACCTTGACCGCGGCATCTGCGTAACGGCCCAGCAGGAGTACGCGGGACTTTTCGGATGCCGGCACTGCCAGAGCGGCTGTGAGGGGAAATTCGTCCGGATCTCCGTGGAAGTGAAAGGAATCCCGATTCTCATCAGTGATCTCAATGTAGGGCAACACACCCCGGTTGACTGTGACTCCCTGCCGGTCTTCAGTGCTTTCCATGAGCAGTGCAGGATCCGTTTCCTTAGTGATCTCCTGATGCCCATGACCGATTCCTTCGATCACCCAGGCCGTCTGCACATCGGTGAAGACCGCGAAGTCATCGGGTGAATGGGACGTAGCCAGCACTCCTGAGACCCGCAGTTGCAGAGGGTAGTTTCCGGCCAGATTCAGCGCGTTCTCGGGGGCCGACAGGAGTGCGTCACCGGGCCTGAGCCCGGAGCGTTCTGCGTAGCCCGATCCCAGAACGCATTCTCCCAGGAGTGCCGGCAGAGATCCCTGGTCCGGGTGCAGACCACGAAACTCAAAGTATTCCGGCGACGTCCCCACAATTGGCACACCATCCACACCGGGGCGCGACTGCGTACGAAAGCGGATATGGAGTGGAATTGCGGTGGCCAGTTGGGATTCATCGACCGAACGAGCATCCCGCATGGTGATAACGGCAGGAGGTCGTGCGTCGAAGTAGAGAGCATGCAGCGCCAGATCCATTCGACTGCCGACGGCTCCAAGAACCAGAGGGGTTGAGCCGGCGCGGAGGGAAATCTCGTCCTGAAACTGCTGCAGGGCAAGTCGCACGGTGAGGGGGAGCCAGACCGTGAGCGCGAGACTGGCGATCAGAATCAGGGACCGGCCACGATGCCACCAGAGCGATCGGATGGCGAGGTAGAGTGCCTGCGTCATCCGGCAGTCTCCTGCTGCTCGAGGAACCGTTCGAAGGGGATTGTCTGGTCAAATCGTGAAAGCAGGGTGTGGTCGTGAGTGACCATGATGAGTGTGGCACCGGCTCGTTTGGTTTCCGCCAGCATGAGTTCCACCATCCGCCCGGAATTGCGGGGATCGAGGTTGCCGGTGGGTTCGTCTGCGAGCACCAGGCGTGGAGAGAGCAGCAAAGCGCGGCAGAGTGCAGCCCGCTGGCGTTCACCCTGAGAGAGTCGGGTGATTGAACGGTGAGCGTGCTGCCCGATACCTACGGCATCGAGGAGTTCCTGAGCGCGGGTGCGGAGTTCCGTTGTCAGCCGGACGGACGGATGGATGCGGCAGGGAAGCAGGACGTTATCGAGCACGTCGAGATAATCAATGAGCTGAAAATCCTGAAACACGAGGCCGATCTGCTGAAGACGATAGAGCCGTCTGGCGGGATCATGCAGACGAGTGATGCAGGTGTCATGAATCCAGATGCTGCCGGAATCCGCTGGCAGGATGCCGGCGATGAGGTTTAAGAGTGTGGTCTTCCCTGAGCCGCTGGGGCCAGCCACCACTACGGACTGTCCATCTTCGATCCGCAGCTCGGGCACGTGCAGCCGGAAAACGCTGTCCCGGTAGGAGAATCGAAGCTGTTCAATCCGAATCATCATGTTGTCCACGGATGAAAGACCGCCTGCTGCGGCTGTGTATTCGAGGAGGAAGTTTATCGGGCAGGTGAGGGATGTGCGAGCCAAACCGGGAAGGGGAGGGCGGTGAAAGGCCGCTGGGGATTGATTCCGAGGGTTCGCTCCCGTTAAGATCCCTGCTGCGTTTCCGGCGCCGGCAGCCAATACGCCGACAGCACAGGGACCCTGCCGCAGGACCATCCATGCCTCACGCTTCGCGTTTTCCACATCAACGGTGCAGGTCACTGTTGAGAATCATCAGGCTTCTGACGATCGCCCTTTGTGTGGACGCTGTTGGCAGCCCACTTTCAGGGGATGAAGTCAAACCGGAAAAGTCGCTCCCGGTCATTCTGCTGACAGGCTTTGAGCCATTCGGTGAGGAGAAACTGCCGAACCCGTCGTGGGAGGGGATCGCAAAACTTGATGGCATCGAATGGGAAGGTCACCGGATTGCAGCCATCCAGCTGCCGGTCATCTGGGGAGCCCCGCTGCCGCAGCTGGAGAACAAGGTCCGGGAACTTCGGCCCGTCGCTGTTTTCTCGTTTGGCCAGGGTTATCCCGGGGCATTTGCCATCGAGACGAAGGCGCTGAATCAGCGTGGCGAAATTCCGGACAATTCGGGCAATCTTCCGCCGCTGCCACTGATTGTCGGCGATGGCCCTACGGAACTGGCGTCCTCGTTTCCCTTTGATTCGGTCGCGCGTCAGCTCAAACGACAGGGGTTAAACGTTCGCATCTCTGCGCGGGCCGGTCAGTACCTCTGCGAAGAGACCCTGTATTCGCTGGAAACGCTGAGGCGTCGCACTGCAGGCAAACCCGCTGTCGCGTTCTGCCACGTCCCCCCGCTGGGCTCGATGCTCAACGAGAAACCTGTTGATGCCACGATGATTCGTGAATTTGTGCTTGCCTTTCTGACTGCGTGGAGGACGGTTCAGAGTCTGCCGGTCGAATCGGCAGCGGCTGATTCCTCCGCAGTGCCTGCCTCGACTCCCGTGAAGGCTGATGAGCCCGCCAAAGCTGCTGCTGCACCAGCAGGCCCGGTGAATCCGGAACGAGCAGCCGTGGAGAAACTTGTCAGCAATTACTTCAAATCGTGGTCGGACCAGCGAATGCGGGACTACGCCGATTGCTTTGCGAGGAATGCGGTGATTCAGGAGGTTGATGGTGGGGACGTCCGCACGCAGTTCAAGGACCCCTTTGTTGCCGAACAGACAAACTATCATCGCATAGCGGTGTTCAAAGCTGTGGAAGTGCCGGTTCAGACATCGATTCAATTCGAAGCCGAGCTGGCCCGCGTCGTTGTCTACTGGAAACTCACCGCCGGGCCCCGCGTGCAGTACGGCTATGACCACTTCACTCTCGTGAAAGTGGGTGAGGACTGGAAAATCGTCAATCTGGTGTTCTACGGCGTCAAAAAGCCCGGGAATTAGCCAGACTCGCCCTGACCTTGAGCTCTCGAACATTGCCTCGATCGGCCCGCACGACTACCATCTGGATGTCTTTTCTTACTGTCCCGTCGCTCGATGGAGCCCCAGCCATGACAGTCGCTGACGAAACCTCACCCAAATCTGCTGAATCCAAAACCGAAATCGCCACCTTCGGGGGGGGCTGCTTCTGGTGTACCGAAGCGGTGTTCCTCAAGCTGCGCGGAGTCAAGAAAGTTGTCAGTGGCTACACTGGCGGGGCCAAAAAGAATCCCACGTATAAGGAAGTCTGCACCGGACTCACCGGACACGCTGAGGTGATTCAGATTGAGTACGATGCGGAAAAGATCACGTATGAGCAGCTGCTGGACGTATTTTTTCACACGCATGATCCCACGACGCTGAATCGTCAGGGCGCCGATGTGGGCACCCAGTACCGCTCATCAGTTTTTTTCCACAACGCTCAGCAGAAGGAGCTCGTGGCCAAAACCATCTCAGAGCTCAACAAGTCAGGTGACTTCGACGATCCGATCGTAACCACCATTGAAGAGATGAAAATCTTCTATCCGGCCGAGGACTATCATCAGGACTACTTTGCAAACAATCCCGGGAACCCCTATTGCATGGCGGTTGTCGGTCCCAAGGTGGCGAAGTTCCGCAAGCGTTACAAGGCGCTGCTGAAAAAGGATGGCGAGTAACGGCTGCGACATTACGGGTTCAGCGCCCCGGGATCCTCATCCGGAATCACGCTTCCGTGGGGGTCCCGGTCAGACGCAGGGCGCTCAGCCTGCAGTTTCTCCCTCAGTGCTCGCCCGGTAACGTGCTCCAGCACCTCTGCCTGCCGATGAATCACTCCGGCGTCCACTCCCTCGTGAGCCAGATAGGTTTCCCAGAGCCGATGAGAGCGGACCAGCGCGGCCGCTGCCTGGCGGCCTGCTGGTGTGAGACGGTAACCGGTGAGTTCTGCAGTCACCCAGCCCCGCAGTCGCTGGCGCTGCAGTGCCAGCCAGGTCTGGAAGATCGAAGACAGCAGAGTTCGCGAGATCCGGGCGGCCTGCACTGGCCCGTCGGCCCCGCGTTCGTCCATGCGATACATGAGGGCAATGAGGTCTTCAGCAAGGATCTGCATCGAGAGACGGTGCCGCCGCAGCCAGACCGCAATGAGCCCGCGCGAAGGAGCAAGCAGTGCGGCCATCAGGAACAATAATCCGGCGCACACCGTCATCATGCCTGCGCTGCTTGTGCTGCGGAAGCCGAACAAGCGTGGTACCGTTACAGCCGCGAGATCTCCGAGAACCGCAGCGACAGCCGCGGCCGCCGCGCTGATAATAATCATGCGGCTCAGCCTGTCAGTGAGCAGGAGTGCCGTCGAAGGGGGGACGATGAGCATGGCGACGACGAGTATGTTCCCGGTCGCCTCAAAGCTGGCCACGGTGGTCAGAGCGACGATGATCATCAG